>JBIQKC010000068.1:0-6257 GCA_044506885.1 Sphingomonadales bacterium | reverse complement strand
CGCCGCGCGAGGAGCGCGTGCTGCGGATGCGGTTCGGGATCGGGATGAACACCGATCACACGCTGGAAGAGGTCGGGCAGCAGTTCTCGGTCACGCGCGAGCGCATCCGGCAGATCGAGGCGAAGGCGCTGCGCAAGCTGAAGCATCCGTCGAGGTCGCGGAAGATGCGCTCGTTTTTGGATCAGTAGGCCGATCATGGGAGGGGGACGCATGAAGTGGATCTGGCGACCGGTACTCGGAGCCTTGCTCGTTGCCGCACCGCCGGCCACGGCCCAAGCGCAGGAACCCGATCCCGCCGAACTCGCCGAAGCACGGGCGATCGTCGCGGTCATGTTCCCTCCCGATGAGCGCGACCAGATGATACAGACGCTGATCGAGCAGATAGCCAGTCAGCTCGAGCAGGTCACGCCGTTCGACGTGGAGTCATTCGGAGATGCGGGGCTGACCAACATGGTCGCGAACTTCCGCGCGGAGCTCGTCGGCGTGATCATGCCGACCGTCCAGACGCACCTGCCGAAGATTCTGGAAGCGACGGCCACCGCCTACACGAACGAGTTCGACCTGGCCGAGCTTCGTGATATCCGCGCCTTCTCCGAGACGCCTTCAGGACGCCGCTACCTCTCGCGGTCGACCGCCCTGGTCGGCGATCCCGCCGTCGCCGAAGCCAACACCGTGTACTTTCGCGCCATCCGGACGATTGCCGAAGCGAAGCAAGCCGAGTTCACCGAGCAGTTGAGGGCGTACTTCACCAAGTACCCCGAGCTCGCCCGAAGAGTCGCCGAGGCCAGACAAGGGAAATAGTCAACAGTGCGACTGCTGGCGAGGTGGCTCCCTTCGACGTAGTTGAGCAGTTCGAAGGCGCGAGCGGATCCGGCAGACCGAGGCGAAGGCGCTGCGGAAGCTGAAGCATCCGAGCCGGTCGCGGAAGATGCGGAGTTTTCTGGATCAGTAGGGCCCCCTCCCCCGCTCCCTTCCCTACGTCATCCCGGGCTTGATCCGGGACCCAGCGAGAGAGGGAGCAAAGGGTCGCTCATCGGGCGGCCCTTTTCATTTTGGCTCACGCGGAGACGCGAAGACACAAAGGAAGGGTCGCCATTTGGCGGCCCTTTTCTTTTCCGTGCCGTGCGATCAAGGTGCCGGCCGGAGGGTACGGGTGACGGTCGACGAGTTCATCGCCAAGTGGCAGGTTTCGGGGGGCAACGAACGCGCCAACACGCAGCTGTTCGTCACCAACCTTTGCGCGCTGCTGGGCGTCGAACCTCCTCAGCCGACACAGAGCGATCCCGCGCGCAACGATTACGTGTTCGAGCGGCACGTCGTAAAAACCGAGATCGATGGCACCACCTCGAATGGCTGGATCGACCTTTACAAGCGCGATTGCTTCATCCTCGAGGCCAAGCAGGGCAGCGCGGCGGACGCCGCGGCTGTCGATGCCGGCCAGGGCGACACGTTGCGCGACCTGTTCGGCCAGACCGCCGCCGAGCGCTTCAAGCGCGGCATGGCGAAGCGCGGCACCGAGCAGTGGACAGGAGCGATGCTGCGCGCGGCGGGGCAGGCCGACGGCTATGCCCGCGCGCTGCCCGAAGGGCACGGCTGGCCGCCATTCCTACTGGTCAGCGACATTGGCTACTGCATCGACGTCTATGCCAACTTCGCGCGCGATGGGCGGGCCTATGCGCCGTTCCCCGACCGGCGCCGGTTCCGCATAACGCTGGAAGACCTGCGCGATGAAGAAGTGCGCGAGCGGCTGGCAACGATCTGGACCGCGCCAATGCGCCTCGACCCCTCGGCCGAGGCGGCTCGCGTCACGCGCGAAGTTGCCGACCACCTCGCGACACTGGCCCGCGATATCGAGGCTCGCGAGCAGAATCCGGACCAGGTTGCCGCCTTCCTGATGCGGCTGCTGTTCACGATGTTCGCCGAAGACACCGGGCTGATCCCCAAGAAGAGCTTCAGCGCGCTGCTGAAGAAGGTGCGCGACCGCCCGGAGAACCTGCCGCCGCAGCTGACCGCGCTGTGGAAGGCGATGGACAAGGGCGGGTTCGCCGGCGCGCTCGGCGAAGCTGGCGAGCAAGTCCGCAAGTTCAACGGCTACCTGTTCAAGGACACCGCCGCACTAAAGCTGGAGACACCCGAGATCGACGTGCTGATCGCCGCCGCGGCGTCCGACTGGCGGCAGGTCGAGCCGGCGATCTTCGGCACGCTGCTCGAACGCGCGCTCAATCCCAAGGAGCGTGCCAAGCTCGGCGCGCACTATACGCCGCGCGCCTATGTCGAACGGCTGGTCGGGCCGACGATTATGGAACCACTGCGCGAGGACTGGCTCGGCGCGCGCACTGCAGCGATGGAAGCCGCCGAGGCCGGCGACCGCGAGAAGGCACGGCTGTTGGTCGAGGCGTTCCACACCAAGCTGTCGCAGACCAGGGTGCTCGATCCAGCCTGTGGCACCGGCAACTTCCTCTACGTGGCGATGGCGCGGATGAAGGAGCTTGAGGGCGAGGTGCTCGAGCTGCTCGAGGAGCTGGGCGACGACCGCTACCTCGCCGAGCTGGCCGGGCACACGATCACGCCGGAGAACTTCCTCGGCATTGAGATCAACCCGCGCGCGGCGGCGATCGCGCAGCTGGTGCTGTGGATCGGTTACCTACAGTGGCATTTCAGGGTCAACGGCGAAGAGCGTATGCCCGAGCCGCCGGTGCTGCGGGATGTGAAGACGATCGAATGCCGGGATGCGTTGATGACGTGGGACAAGCGCGAGTTGGAGCGCGACGAGCACGGTGTGCCGATGACGCGATGGGACGGGGAGACGACGAAGAAGCACCCGGTGACTGGAAAGGACGTACCGGACGAGACGGCGCGGGCGGAGGTCTATCGGTACGTCAATCCAAAGGCGGCGAAATGGCCGAAGGCTGACTTTATTGTTGGAAATCCGCCGTTTATTACCTCCAAGGATGCACGGAAGAAGCTGAGCGACTCTTACGTAGAAGCCTTGGCAACCATTTCCAGTGTGCCGAAGTCTGCCGATTTGGTGATGCATTGGTGGGACCACGCAGCGGACGCTGTTGCGAGGGGGCACGCGAGACGCATGGGTCTAGTAACAACAAAATCAATATCTCAGGTTTTCAGTCGCCGCGTGGTCAAGCGTAGACTTACGTCGGCAAAGCCGATCAGTATCGTTTTCGCCATCCCCAACCACCCTTGGATCGACGAAAAGGGGAGCGCAGCGGTCCGCATTGCGATGACGGCGGCAAGGCAGGGCGTGCGGGAAGGATTGTTGATGCCGGTCGTAAGCGAAGACCGTCGCAAGGGTGAGGTCACCTACGGTCTGAATTTCGGTCTCATCAATTCCGACCTGAGCGTGGGTGTCGATGTCACGGAAGCAGTGGCCCTGAGAGCCAATCGGGAAATGTCCGTCCGTGGGATTGAACTTCACGGCGATGGCTTTCTGCTCGACGGCGCACAAGCCACGAATTTGACGCAGACATGTGGCGCGTTTGCAGAGCGATACGTTCGACCCTACTGGGCTGCCAAGGATCTCCTCGAACGCGATCGAGGCCTCTTCGTCGTCGACTTGTACGATCAAGACGAGGTTAGCCTGCGTGAGGCATGCGCTCCACTCTATCAGCATCTCGTTGTTACCGCGAAGCCTACCCGGTCTCAAAAGGGAGTAGCATCACGCAAGGAGAACTGGTGGCGTCTGGCCTTGCCGCATACCGACTTGCGAAATGCAATTGGCGGCCTTGAGCGTTTCATCGTTACGGTCGTGACATCGAAGCATCGTTGGTTCGTATTCTGCGCGGCCGACTATCGTCCCGACCAAAGCCTGATGGTGTTCCCATCAGACAGCGCGCTTCTCTTGGGCTATCTTTCCAGTCGAACTCACGTCGTTTGGGCGACGCGAGCGGGAGGGCGTATGGGTGTTGGAGACGATCCAAGATATACGAACACGGTCTGCTTCGATCCCTTCCCCTTCCCCGACACCTCCGACGAAACGCTGAAAGCCCGCATCCGCGACGCCGCCGAAAAGCTCGACGCCTTGCGCAAGGACGTGCTCGCGCGCCACGCAGACCTGACGCTGACCAAGCTCTACAACACGCTCGAAGCGCTGCGCGCGGCCGACGCGGCGGGGACGGTGCTCGACGCCAAGCAGCGCGACGTGGCCGATCGCGGGTGCGTGTCGCTGATCCGACAATATCACGACGAAATCGATGCGGCGGTGGCCGAGGCTTACGGGTGGGACGACTGGGGACGGGCCCCCTCCGCCGCCTCCGGCGGTACCTCCCCCGTGAACGGGGGAGGATTAAGCGACGAGGTGATCCTCGAACGGCTCGTGGCGCTCAATAAGGAGCGGGCGGCCGAGGAGGCCAGGGGCAAGGTGCGCTGGCTGCGGCCCGAGTTCCAGGCGCCGGGCTACGTCGCGCCGGCCGAGCAGGCGTCACTGGCGCTGCCCGAGGCGGAGCGGCCGAGCGCCGAAGTGCTCGAATGGCCCAATGCGTTGCCCGAGCAGGTGGTGGCGGTGGCTGCGGTGGTGGCGCGCTCGGGCAAGCCGATGGCGGCGAACGACGTCGCCCGCGCCTTCAAGGGCAAGCGCGCCGGGAGCGTGACGCCGGTGCTCGACGCGCTCGCGGGCATGGGCCGGGTGCGCAAGCTGGACGACGGACGCTATGCGGCCTGAGGGGAACGGGACGATCGGAATGAGCCAGAACTTCCTTGTGCGAACCCCACTCTTTCCATTGATGAGCGATCTAAAGGCCTGCGTTACCGCCTGGGAGGGCGAACCCGTGCAGCTTGTGATCAACCTTCATTCTGCCTTAATGGCATTGACCGGCACACCACAGGAACCTGTTGATTGGACGGAGCCAGATGTCTGGATACCTGAGCGCCTCTCTGGCGAGCATGCCCGCCTTGCGACGAAGCTTTGGCTGACGAGCGAAAAACAAACGAACCCTCGACATGTCTACGGGGCGTACCTGCTCATAAACTCGGCGGAACTCCTCGGCCGCGTTGACGGACACTACAAGCGCACCTCGCGGACTGACGCGCTGCTTGCGGATGACGCCACGCTCATTGCCGAACTGGACCGGAACGAGGGTATCCCGCGAATCCTCGCCCTCCTGGCGGAGAAGGCGACTGCGAAGCGAAGCGATCTGCTGGACGATTGGGGAAATTATCTCGCTCAGGTCTCCAAGATCAGCAGCCCCTCCATGATCAAAGACACCTTGCGACGCCGGCTCGGCAATCTCGTGGAACGAGGTTTGGTCTCGCGCGATGGCAATCGCTACTCCATCTCCGAGGCCGGTCGGCTTTACCTGAAGGACCTTGGCGAGGCCGATCCGTCGTCGGCATCCGGCTCGCTTGGCACGAAGGCGACCGAATTGGATGCCGCTTCCGCCATTGCCGCACACAACAAGGTGGCCCGGCAGGCTCTGGTGGAGCGATTGATGGCGTTGGACCCTTACGCCTTCGAGCATTTCGTCAAGGAACTGCTCGAAGCAATGGATTATGAGGACGTGCAAGTAACCAAGCAGAGCGGCGACAAGGGCGTCGATGTGGTCGCGAATTTCCAGTTCGGCATCACGGAAATCAAGGAGGTTGTCCAAGTCAAGCGCAGCGAGGTTACGATACGTCGGCCGCTCATCGACCAGCTTCGGGGCGCCTTACCCTATCATGGCGCGATCAGGGGGACGCTGATCACGCTCGGCAAGTTCGCGAAGGGTGTCGAAGCCTCTGCGTTCTTCCCTGGCGCCGCGCCCATTACGCTGATCGATGGTGAAAAGCTGGTCGAGCTGGTCGAGAAGCATGAGGTGGGGCTTCGCAGGAAGCCAGCCTACCTGCTTGAAGTGGATGAAGCTTTCTTCGCCGAGCATTACGAAGGACCTGAGCAGGAGCCTGCCGACTCTGACCTTTGAGGCTCGCGGATATGGCCGCAAGTCTTCGATCAGCTTTAATCGGGTCTAGCTTGCCGGGCGTCGGGGCTCGGCCCCGAACCCATCGATAGGGGGGTCTCAAAACACCTTCTTGAGCCCGGCCTGCTTCAGCGTGGCGTTGGCGGTGTGCTTGGATTTGATGTTGTTGTCGACGGTGAAGAAGACCCCTTGCGGGCTCTTCCAGGTCTCGTGGTCGCCGCGGCCCTGCTGGTGAAATTCGCAGCCGGCTTCGCTGAGCAGCTTCTTCAGTTTCCTGCTGTAGCCGACCATCCCCGGTGGCGGCCCGGTTCAGGCGCGGGCGAGTTCGAGCGGGGCGTCGAACACCGGGCG
>JBIQKC010000029.1:0-42241 GCA_044506885.1 Sphingomonadales bacterium | reverse complement strand
TCAGGTGGCGGCGCTCGAAAGGGCGTGGAGGTTCGAGTCCTCTTCTGGGCACCATCTACCCCCTCCAAGACATCCCAAAGCGTCGACAAAATGGCGGAATTCTGCCATTCTTGGGTTGGTCTTGTCCGATAGGGTTTCAGCGGATTTCACACGGTACCCCCGAAATTGGGGGTATCAGCGGGGGTACCCGGTACCCCCAAAAAGATCGGTACCCCCAACCCTCAAATTGTTAGGGTGAATCGCTGCTCCGACGTCATGACCATTGCAACCAGAAAGGAATGGTCATGCCACTCAAGGATCTGGAGATTCGAGCCCTCAAGCCCGCCGGCCGGACTTATAAGCGTTCCGACGAGCGGGGCCTCTACGTCGAGATACGACCCAACGGCGCGAAGCTCTGGCGGCTGAAGTACCGATTTGCGGGCAAGGAAAAATGCATCGCCTTTGGCGCCTTCCCGGAAGTTGGATTGGCGGAAGCGCGTCGGCAGCGCGATAACGCCCGGCGGCAGCTGCGCGAGGGCATCGATCCTAGTGCAGTCCGGCGCCAAGAAAAGCTTGTCGCTAAGTACAACGCGGCGAATAGCTTCGGGGAGGTTGCGGGCGAGTACATCGAGAAGATGGTTGCCGAAGGCCGAGCCGATGCCACGATCTCGAAAGCGAAGTGGCTGCTCGAGCAGCTTGCGCCGGTCTCCAGGCATCCGATCGCCGATCTCAAGCCGGTCGACTTGCTGGCGGCGCTCAAGCGAATCGAGGCAAGGGGGAAGCACGAGACCGCTCGGCGCTGCCGCTCGTTCGCGAGCCGGGTGTTCCGCTACGCTGCGGCCACGGGGCGGACCGAGAGCGATCCGACCTCGGTGCTTCGTGGCGCCTTGGTGACGCCCAAGGTGACGCATCACGGAGCCATTCTCGATCCGGAGGCGCTCGGCGACCTCTTGCGTTCGATCCACGCCTATTCCGGCAATGCCATCACCCGTCTTGCGATGCAGCTATTGCCGCACGTCATGTCTCGTCCCGGCGAGCTGCGAAAGGCGCAGTGGTCCGAGTTCGATCTCGACAAGGCGGTGTGGAAGATCCCGCCTGAGCGGATGAAGATGCGTCGGCCGCACGCAGTTCCGCTGTCGCGACAGGTGCTGGCCTACCTCGCCGAATTGCATGACCTGACCGGGCCTGACGGCTATGTCCTGCCGGCCTTTCACACCACCCGCCGGCCGATGAGCGAGAACACCATCAATCAGGCCTTTCGCCGCATGGGTTACGCGGTGGGCCAGATCACAGCCCATGGGCTGCGCACGACCGCCTCGACCCTGCTCAACGAGAGCGGCAAGTGGAGCCCGGATGCTATCGAGCGCTCGCTCGCCCATGCCGACACGAACGCTGTTCGAGGCATCTACAATCGCGGCTTCTACTGGGAGGAGCGGGTCGTCATGCACCAATGGTGGAGCGACTATCTCGACCAACTCCGCATTAGCATGAAACTGGAGGCGCATGGATAGAGGCGGCGCGGGCAAGCGGGGTTTATAGAGTCGCGGAAACGATAAGCCACACTTGGCGTTTTACGTAATCGGTAAACTGGACGCTGGCTTGAGAAGAACTCCTGTTCGCGTGAGCGGCTCGTTTCACGTACCGAGCCTTCGAAGGGCGTCAAACGAGAGACACGGTCGGGCGCACGATTTCGCGGGTCAGCGCATGGCGCAGCGCCGCGAGCGCCAGTAGCGGCGCATCGACCTCTTCGCTCGAATAAGGCGAAATCAAATCTCCGTGCAGGGCGGCGTTGCGGACCTTCTCGCATTTCTCGACCCGCATTTAACAGCGCTAGTGTTAGATCACGGATGTAATGTTAGCGTGCCGTCCGACTTCCGCCGGTGCTGACGCTCCTTGACCGTATTACAGCCCGGCATCTGCCGAATAGAACATCGGATTGCGCATCCACGCCTCGATGGCCGATTCTCGCCAGCCGGCGCAGCGAGTGCTGATCCGGACGTTCTTGGGGAACGTGCCATTCTGCATCTTCCGGTAAAGTGTCGAGCGGCTGAGGCCGGTGCGGTCGAGTACAGTCTTTAGCCGAAGGATGCGATCGGGGGTCGTGCTTTGCATTGGCATCACCTGTAAGAATTGCGGTTTGTTGGCGCTCCCTCGGCAAGTTTGGGCACAATTGGCCTCTTGAGAAATAGCCTCTCTGGGCCACCCAGGGTCCTTTTGGGGGCATTTCGGTCCAGGCCGGCTACGAACATCGTCGGACCCGGAAGCGATGTTTGTTTATTTGAAGCCTCATGGCGTCTCACGCCTTTGGCGTGACCGCGCTCTACGCCGCTGAAGCGGCGCCGAGTCGCTTCTTGAGCGTCTCGGCCCATCCGGGTTGCGATCGCATGACGCGGGGCCGGAGCCTTGCTCCGGCCAGGCGGACAGCGCGCGTTCGCGCGCTGGCGCTGGTGCCTGCGGCACCGGCTGGCGGGTGGTCGCCCGCTCCCCTGTGGTCCCGCCGCGGCGTGCCGCAACCCCGGCTGCGCCGGGGTCCTCCACTTCGTTCCGGCCCCTTGGGTGCGTCCCGCCTCTGCCGGCGGGACCGCCGGTCCGCTCCTGCCGCCCACCCGCCATTCCGGCGCCGGTTTGCGGCGGTTGGAAAAGGAGTGGGAAGCGATGGAGCGCAGGACCGATAGATCTCGCCGGAGCCTCTATGCGGAGGTTACCGAGAGGGTGATCGCCGAGCTGGAGGAAGGGCGGCTGCCATGGGTGCAGCCATGGGACGGTGCCGCGTGCGGCTGTGCGATGCCCGCCAATGCGGTGAGCGGCAGGCGCTATTCGGGGATCAACGTGCTGATCCTCTGGGCTGCCGTGATCCAGGGCGGCTACGCCTCGCAGCGCTGGCTGACATACCGGCAGGCGCAGGCGGCCGGCGGAAACGTCCGCAAGGGCGAGAAGGGCACCACCGTCTGCTATGCCGACCGGTTCACGCCCAGGGGCGAAGAGGAGAGGGCGCGGGACGAGGAGCGCGAGGCGAGGGCGGTCGCCTTTCTCAAGCGCTTCACCGTGTTCAACGTCGAGCAGTGCGAGGGCTTGCCCGAGGAACTGACCCGCAGCCCCGATCTTCCGGCCGAGGCAGACATCCTGCCGCAGGTTCAGGCGCTGATCGATGCCAGCGGTGCCGACTTCCGCGTTGGAGGCGGCGAGGCCTACTATTCGCCGGGGGCCGACTATGTCGCGGTGCCGCCGCAGGCGGCGTTCCACGAACCGGTCAACTGGTACCGCACCGCGCTGCATGAGCTGGGTCACTGGACCGGGCATCCGAGCAGGCTGGACCGGAACCAGCGGGGCACCTTCGGCAGCGCCGATTATGCCCGCGAGGAACTGGTCGCAGAGATGGCGAGCGCCTTTGCCTGCGCCTCGCTGTCGATCCGTCCGACCGTGCGCCATGCTGACTACATCGGCAGCTGGCTTGCCGTGCTGCGCGAGGACGAGAAGGCGATATTCCGCGCGGCGAGCGCCGCCAGCAAGGCGGCCGACTACCTGCTTGCCTTTGCGCCGGAAGATGCTGGTTCCCCCGCGACAGGTCACGCGGGAGATGTCCGATGACTGACAAACCCGATCCCCAATTGCGCGAGCGCGCCCGGCGCGCGCTGGAGCGCTCGCTCGCGCCTGTCGCTTCGCCACCGGACGAGCCGCCCGATCCCGAGCTTCTCACCCGGATCGAAGCGGCGCTGCTCACGCTACCGCGCAAGCGGCGGGCAATATTCCTCGCCGTGCGGCTCGACGGCATGAGCTACGCCGAGCTTGCCACGCAGACCGGCCTGTCTGTCAGGCAGGTCGAGCGCGAGGTCGCCTGCGCCATCGCTCACATCGACCGATGCCTTGAGCAGCGCGAGACATCGCGGACCCGGCCTTGGTGGCAGCGCTGGTTCGGCTAGCAGCCGCTGCCAGAATTCTCGCCTCGCCGGCCGCGGCCGGCGAGGCTGTGCGAACCGGCATTGCGCCGCTAGGGTAACACGCAATGAAGACCAGTCTCGATCATCTGCCTCCCGCCAAGCAGCGCGAGCTCGAGCGCGTGGTGCAGATCCTGTTCGAGGAGTTCGCCGACGCGACCGCGATCGCCACTGCCGAGTGGAAGAAGCAGGCGCGCATCCTCAAGGTCATCCTCTACGGCTCCTACGCGCGCGGGGGCTGGGTCGACGAGCCGCACACCGCCAAGGGCTATCAGTCGGACTATGACCTGCTCGTCATCGTCAACCACGAGAAGCTGACCGACCGCGCGCAGTTCTGGTCCACCGCTGAGGACCGGCTCAACCGCGAACTTGCGATTACGCGGACGCTGCGCACCCCGGTCAACTTCATCGTCCACACGCTCGGCGAGGTGAACGACGGGCTCAGCCAGGGGCGCTACTTCTTCATCGACATCGCCCGCGACGGGATCGCGCTCTACCAGAGCGACGACACCGACCTGCCCGAGCCGCAGCCCAAGACGCCCGCGCAGGCGCTGGCGATGGCGCGGGAGTACTTCGAGGAGTGGCTGCCGAGCGCGGAAGGTCGCGTCCGGTTGGCCAAGTATGCGATTGAGCAGGGGCTTCTAAAGCACGCTGCGTTCGAATTTCATCAAGCCACCGAGAGCTACTATCACTGCGTCCTGCTGGTCTGCACTTTCTACACGCCGCACGTGCACAACCTCGGATTCCTGCGCACACAGGCCGAGCGGATCGATCCGCGCCTGATCGAGGTCTGGCCGCGCGAGACGCGCGCCGACCGTGCGCGGTTCGAAAAGCTCAAGGACGCCTACGTCAAGGCCCGCTACTCCAAGCACTACCGCATCACGGAAGGCGAGCTCGCCTGGCTCGGCGAGCGTGTGGAGGCCCTGGGCCAGGTGGTCGCGACGATCTGTGCCGAGCGGATCGCAGAGCTGGAGCGCAGCGCCCGCGCCGCGTGAACAAGCCGCTGGCACGAAAGTCTTCCCCCTCTCAACCGAGCAGACCCGTTCCCGTCTCTTGAGGCCATGACCTACGGCCGGTCGAAGTCCCCGAAACCATCGCCTTGCGAGATTCTTCCCCGCCGCGTGAACGCGGCTCCTCGCGGATCAACAATCTCGCCGTCTCCGGTCCTCCGCTGACGCTGCGGCCTAGCGGTTCGAGTCCTTCTTGTCCCGGCCATCGCGGTCGGCCCATCGACAAGGGAACGGTTCCCGGTCGACAGACAAGGAGAAGCACAATGCCTGCCATTGGATATGTCACCGCAAGCGAGAACGGCACCCTCAAGGGCCAGCTCAAGACCCTCAGCATCCGCGCCGAGATCGTCATCGCCCCCAACTCCCGCAAGGCCAACGACGTCCAGCCCGACTACCGGGTCTACTCCGGCGACGTCGAGATCGGCGCCGGGTGGAACCGCCGCTCCGAGACGTCCGGCAACGAGTACGTCTCGCTCAGCCTTGCCGCGCCCGAGTTCGGGCCGCGCAGGCTCTACGCCAACCTCGCACGTGCCGCAGGCGACGAGCGCGACGACCGGTTCGTCATCCTCTGGAATCCGGCGGATTGAACCGAAGGGCGCCCGCGGCGCCTCGGCGCCGCGGGCATATGGTAGCGGCGGACATTGGTTGCGCAGGGCCTCACGCCTCAGCAATCCGGCAGGTCATCAAGATTGTTACGCGTGGTGTTGTCCCGGTCGGTGCGCAGGTACTTGCCAGTCGGCCCGTTCACGACGCGAATCTTCGTTTCGGGGCTGTTCGCCCAGTTGACCCAGTATTCGTGGGTGCCGGTCTCGATGTCGTTGATCACGTCGGCCTTCGAACGGGGCGACCAGAACTGCCCGCTGTTGCACAGCCGGGTGATGTCGCCCTGGCTGTTCTTGCCGGTGCGGGTAACATAGCGCTTCGCCATATCGTTTTTCCTTCGTGGAAATGGCAGGCGGGGCGACAGGCCCCGCCCACTGGTGGTTACCTGTTCTTGTTCGGACGCTGCGTCAGTGCCGACGCAGCCGCGGACTTGGCAGCCTTGCTCGACTTCGGGTCGCGCAGCACCTTGCTGGCTGCGGACGCAGCCTTGGCGCTCGTCACCTCGGAGTTCTTCCTGCCTGCCATCACTCTCACCTCCTTTCCCGTTGACCCGCCGACCGATTCGTCGTAGAAAAACCTACGAAAACGTAGGGTTTGCGGGCAAAAAAGAGCGCCACTTAGATGGCGCGGCGATCCCTACGATCCCGTAGATATAGTCGTGTCGCTATCGTAGGTCAAGGATGTCATTGGAAGAAGACCAGTTTGGAGAGCGGCTGATTGCCGCCCGCGAAGTGCGCGGGCTCAGCCAAGCCGAGCTCGCGCAAAAGTCCGGCCTTCAGGCCGCAGCAATCGGGCACTTTGAACGCAACCGGCGCAAGCCGTCGTTCGCCAATGTGCGCGCGCTCGCCAAGGCCCTAAGTGTGAGCTCGGATTACCTGTTGGGCAGAGCGAAAAGCATGGAGGGTGCGACGACCGCGTTCCGCGGCGAGGAGAATCTGACAGATGCCGATCGCGAGCACATCCAGATGATGATCGACGTTATGGCTAAACGCAGATCAGACGCCAAGGAATGAGCAGGTTTCGCCTCGAATGGGCTCGCAAGTGCGGCGAGCGCAAGGCGAAGGAACACGGCTTCTCTTCTTTCCCGATCGATCCTTTCAGGATCGCTGTCAACGAGGATATCTTCGTCGAGGCCAAGAAACCTGACCAAGCAGGCGTGAGCGGCGGCATCATCTTCGGAGATCACGGCGTAGGCATCTTCTACGCCACGAACATCACCAGCAGTGGTTTCCAGCGCTTCACCATCGGGCATGAGCTCGGTCACTACTTTCTCGACGGCCATCCAGAGGAGATCTTGAAGCAGGCCCCTGTGCATATTTCTCGCGCGGGGTTCACCGAAGGCAGCAACTCGATCGAGATTGAAGCAGATCATTTCTCGTCCGGTCTTCTCATGCCGACTGGTCTCGTGCGGCAGGCACTCGACCGCAACCAGGTAGGCCTGATCGGCATCGAACACTTGGCCCTGGAGTCCGAGTGCTCCCTGACTGGCTCGGCAATCCGGGCGGCCGAGTGCTCCCCCTATCCTATGGCCATTGTGGTGAGCCGAGGTGAGCGGGTTTGCTACTGTTTCCTGTCGGATGGTTTTAAGCAGCTCAAACCGCGCACCTATCCTCGAAAAAACGACGCGCTCCCAGACACCGGCACCCGCGCGTTCAATTCCAATCCCATGAACGTAGAAAAGGGCCGACGAACCACAACTGAAACGACGCTCAGCGAGTGGTTCGACGGCCCGGCCGGCATCACGTTGGACGAGGAGGTCATCGGGCTAGGAAGCTATGGCTTCACGCTCACCGTGTTCTCCAGCGAGGAGTTGCCTGCGGAACCGGACGAGGAGGAAGATGAGGAGGCAGCACTCATCGAAAGCTACACGCCGCGCTTTGCTTATGGGCGGTAGCTGAGGTCCGTTTAGGTCAGGCAAGGTCGGAGACGACCACGGAGGCAAGTTCGAATTGGGCTGCGGACGGGAAACTATGAGCCTGATGCGACGCTAACAGCCGCCGGCTCCAAGCTCTGAATCGAACGCTCGCTTTCCGCGCCGCCCCCAGAGCGTAAGCGCTTCATCGCGACGCTCGCTCCGCAAGGTCGCGGCCGCTTCGACAAGAAGTCCGAAGATCACCGCCCGATCGTCGTCGGTCAGCTCAACAAGACCGGCCTTGGCGACAAGCCCGCCAAGCTCGATCAGCTGGCGCGTGCGCTCGCGGCGCTTCACCTGCCAGGCCCGCGTGTCATGCCGCGCCCGCTTCACCAGCAGCCGGTTGCGTGCTGCCACCGCTCGCCTTGCCGCCGCTTCCACCGAGATCATCGCCGCGCGCAGACTTTCGCACCGGGCGCCGAAAGAACCCCTCCCCGCGCTTGCGGCATTCCTCCCTTGCTGGACCTTTGCCTTCCGCCGTCAGCAACAACGCCCCGGCCAGCTCCTCGACCGGCAGCGCATCGGCGCCGGTGGCAATGACGAGCTCGCCGAACTGGCGCAGCTTGCGGTCCTTCAGCTCCCTGGCCTTGTCGTCGAGCGCTCTCAGCTCGGCATCGTAATCGCGGGGTTTGCGCATGGGGTCGTCCTTTCCGTTGTGCGGCGGGGACAGACCAGTTATCGAGCGTATCGATCAGTCGCAACGACCTGAAATCTCCTGACATTCGTGCGTCCCGAGAAAGAAGAATTCTTTCGAGGGCGCGCTTATACGTCGTGCCGACATGCTCTTGTTGCTGTAACTGGTACGGTCGCAATGGCGATCTACCACTTCTGCGCAAAGGTGATCTCGCGGGCGTCCGGATCGTCAGCGCTGGCCGCGGCCGCGTACCGTTCGGCGTCGCGATTGCATGACCAGCGGCTCGATCGCCATCACGACTTCTCGAACAAGGCCGGGGTGGTGCACTCCGAGGTGCTGCTGCCAGAGGGAGCGCCCGAGCACCTGGCCGACCGCGAACGGCTGTGGAACGAGGTCGAATCCACCGAAGTGCGCAAGGACGCGCAGCTTGCGCGCGAGGTCGAGTTCGCGCTGCCGCGCGAGCTGGACCAGGCCGAGGGCATTCGCTTGGCGCGCGACTTCGTCGAGCGTGAGTTCGTCGCGCACGGCATGATCGCCGATCTCAACGTGCACTGGGATGTGGGCGCCGACGGTGAGCCGAAGCCCCACGCACATGTCATGCTCACGATGCGCGAAGTTGGCCAGGACGGGTTCGGTCCCAAGGTGCGCGAATGGAACAGGACCGAGCTGCTCGCGCACTGGCGCGAGGCCTGGGCCGATCACGTCAACTCGCGCCTGGCGGAGCTCGATATCGACGCGCGGATCGATCACCGCAGCCTCGAAGCGCAGGGGATCGATCTCGAGCCGCAGCACAAGATCGGTCCCGCCGCTTCGCGCATGGCGGCGCAGGGGCTGGAGAGCGAACGAGCCGACGAGCACCTCGACATCGCGCGGCGCAACGGCGCGCGCATCCTTACCGATCCATCGCTCGCATTGGACGCGATCACCCACAACCAGGCGACGTTCACCACGCGCGACCTTGCCCGGTTCGCGCACCGGCACAGTGCGGACAAGGAGCAGTTCGACCGCGTGTTCGCGGCGGTCAAATCCTCGCCCGAGTTGGTCAGGCTGGGCAAGGACGGGCGCGGCGAAGAGCGGTTCACCAGCCGCGCGATGATCGAGACCGAGAAGCGGCTCGAAGCCGCGACGGTCAAGCTCGACGCGAGCCGGCGTCATGCCGTCGGCGAGCGCGACCTGGCGCGCGCGGTTGTCCGCGCAAGGAAGCGCGGCCTGGTGCTTTCGCGCGACCAGCGCGGAGCATTGGAACATGCAACGAGCAATCGAGGTCTGAGCAATGTCGTCGGCTATGCCGGCAGCGGCAAGAGCGCGATGCTCGGGGTGGCGCGCGAGGCATGGGAGCTTGCCGGCTACGATGTCCAGGGCGCGGCGCTGTCGGGCATTGCCGCCGAGAATCTGGAGGCAGGATCGGGCATAGCTTCGCGCACGCTGGCGAGCCTCGAACATCAGTGGAGCCAGGGCCGCGAGCTACTGACCGAGCGGCATGTGCTGGTGATCGACGAAGCCGGCATGATCGGCACGCGGCAGATGGAGCACGTGCTCGCCGAAGCGCGCAAACGCGAGGCCAAGGTCGTACTGGTTGGCGATGTCGAGCAGCTGCAGGCGATCGAGGCCGGCGCGGCGTTCCGCTCGGTCGCCGAGCGTCACGGCGCGGTCGAGATCACCGAGATCAGGCGCCAGAGCGAGGACTGGCAGCGGGATGCGACGCGCCAGCTCGCGACCGGCAGGACAGCAGAAGCGCTCGATGCCTACAACGAGGCAGGACACGTGCATGCGGCTGCCACGCACGATGAAGCACACGCCGCTTTGATCGATGCATGGGATCGGGATCGGCAAGAAGCGTCGGACGAGAGCCGCATCGTTCTTGCGCACACCAACGACGACGTCCGCGCGCTCAACGAGGCCGCGCGTGCGAAGCTGCGCGAGGCCGGCGAGCTTGGCGACGATGTGCGGCTGAGCGTGACGCGCGGCAAGCGTGTCTTTGCCTCGGGCGATCGGGTCATGTTCCTGCGCAATGAGCGCCGCCTGGGCGTGAAGAACGGCTCGCTCGGCACCGTGCGCAGCGTCGATGCCTTGCGCATGCAGGTCATGCTCGATGACGGGCGCAGCATCGCGTTCGATCACAAGGACTATGCCGATATCGATCACGGCTACGCCGCGACCATCCACAAGGCGCAGGGCATGACCGTCGACCGCGTGCACGTACTGGCAACGCCGGGCATGGACAGGCACGCGGCCTACGTCGCGCTATCGCGCCACAGGGATCAGGTCGATTTGCACTACGGTCGCGACGACTTCGCCGATGAGAAGAGGCTCATGCGCGCGCTCAGCCGCGAGCGCGGCAAGGACATGGCAAGCGACTACGCTGCTGCCCCGGAGCGTTCACCCGAGCCTGCTCCGCAGAAGCGCGATCCGTTCGCCGGGCTCAAGCTGCGCGCGGGCCCATTGCCGGACGGCGAGCCCGTGGCAGCCGACAGGGAACGACCCGGATCGTTCCTTGCCAGAGTCGAAGCGGCCGCTTCGAGCTATGAGCGCGAACGCTCCCAACTACAGGCAGCGGTTGTACGGCACGCCCGGATCGTGCGCGACGCTCGCGCTACCCATGCAAGGGGCGAGGCCTATACCGACGAGCAGCGCGCGGAGGTCACCGCCAGCCGCACCGCGCTCGATGCTTTGCGGCCCGGAGGACGGACCGATCTCGAGAACGCGTTTGCAGGCGATCTCAGCCTGATCGACGAAGCCGCGGCAGGACGCACCGACAAGGCGATCAAGGCGATGGACGCCGAAACAAGGTGGCGCAACGATCCTGAGGTTCGTGCCGAGCGGTTCGTCGCCCAATGGCGCCATCTGCGCCAGCGCCGCGAGAAGCTCGGTGGCTGGCAACATGCAGAGGAGCGAGACGCCACCGACCGCAGCCTCACGGCAATGGCGCGCTCGATTGAGAAGGATCCGCAGATGGGCGCGGCCCTCACCAGGCGCGCGAGCCAGCTTGGGCTGAGCCGTCAATGGGCGCTCGAATGGTCGCCAGGCATTAGCGATGGCGGGATCGGCGGCGAGCTTCAGCGCTCGCGCGCCATCGGACAGGCGCTCAACGCCATGCTTGGCCGCGAGCGCGGGCTGGGGCTTTGAGCAATGGGAGCAGAAGACCGTAAGCTACCGGGCGGCTCTGCGCCCTCTTCGGCCATCCCCGGCCCGCGCAGACAACATCATCACCGGGATGTCGATGCAAGAATGTCCGCGACCTACGAGTTTACAAGCGAAGAACTGCTGGAGTCTCGGCCACCGTTCAAAGCGCGTCGGCCTCGCCGCCGAACACAACGTTAGGTATCTCGGTTGATGGTGAACGATCGCTAAGGTGCGTCGGTGTAAAACTCTTCCACCGCCCGGAGGATGCTGGAAACCCCTTTCCCCTCGGCATAGACAAGCGGGCGCCCGTGGCGATGGTCGCGAATATAATCCGTCGCCGCGTGCTTGGCTGCCGACCAAGCGATGACAAACAGATCGCTGTTGGTCGCCAGGGCTCGCAGCTTGGCGGTGCCGACGACGTCTGCGCTACAGTTGACCTCCACATGCGCCGCGACACCTTCGAGCGCGAGCTTTGCCTGCCGGGTCACATTCTCGACGAGCGAGTAGATGGCGATCTTCTTACCGCTGAGCCGCGCCCCCCAGTTGTCAGCGACATCGCTCGCGGGCGCCAGCGCCAGATCGGCCTGCTCCCATCCGAACTCTTGCGCAAGGCGGCGAACCGTCACGATTTGCAGCGCGCTCAGGCGGCCGCGTATCGGTGTAAGCTTCGCTAGAACGCCATGGACTAATCGGTCGCGAGCGGAGGCATCGGGCGCGGCTGCCCTCATGAAGGCCTCCACCAACTCAAGCGCCCAATAGACCATTCCGACGCCAAACCCATCGCCCGCGATCTCCTCGACATCCGCGACAAGGTCGCGATAGCCGGCCGCATCGGCCCCGACCGATAAAATCGCATCAACAAGAACTAGGCTGGAGTCGTAAACGGCTGCGGCTCGCGTGCTGTCGAGCGCCAGGAGGGTCAGCATGCTGGAATAGATGGCTGAGGAGGCCGGTTGCGGAAATGCCGGGTCGCGCTTCAACGCCGCGACAAGATAGGGAAGCGCTTGGGCTGTCCTTTCGGCCGCGACGGGGTTTGCCTGCGCTGCGTTGAGTTTCTCGATCAACGACTCTACTGTGACGGGATCAACCGCAGCGGCGAATGGCCATTCCTCTGCACCGTGGCGCGCGAGGTCCAGCGCGTTAGTGAATTCGGGATCCCCAACACAATCTAGCCATTCTCCCCAGGACGAGGACAAGCGCACCGATGCGGTCTCGACCTCTAGCGCGCGGATCGCCGATCGGAACGGCTCTGCCTGGGAGAGCTCGCGGCGCTGCGCGTCTGTGAGCCGGGACAACGCCTCGAGCGCCGCCGCCATCGCGTCGACGCTCTGAGCACCTTCAACGACCACAACGCGTTCGCGAGCTTCATCGATCGGCGCAACTGCGGGCTGCCGCCGGGTTGGCCGCGGCGGAAGTCGGTTTGCCACCCAGCCAAGATCTTCGGCATGAGTGTCCGCCGCCATCCGCAGCTCGTCCGTGGAATCGCCGAACAGAACCTCAAGGCCGATGAGCCGCCACCCGCCCGCCCGCAACGATGTCGGTAGGGGTGTGGCTAGCAAGGGCAGTGCGAGCGGTCGCACGTCCTCGACATAACGGCGCTGGATCGCGGCTTCGTCGCCAGCCTCGAACTCACTATCGAGGCGCGCCCGGTACAAGGCCTCGAGCAACAGCGCCGTTGTCGCGGGAGTGCGCCGGGCGAGGACGAGATTGCTAAACCCCGGAAGGTTCACGATCTGCGCCCACTCATTAAATGTAGCGAGCAACTGGACCTGGAGCGCCTTCAGATTCAGCGCATCGAGCCTCAACTCATCGCGAAGCCGGTCCAAAACTGCAAAAGCTGCGTCGCGACGACCGACGTTGAGGCTATCCTGAAAGCGAGCCAGTAGCCAACTCGTCGGCTCGGGAGCGGCGCGTGTGAGCGCCGGTGCGCGGGCAAATGTGTCGCACAGACGCGCAAGCGCGCGAATCGCAGCATCGCGCTCACTAGGGGTGCTCGGCACATCGATCGCAGCTGTTACCAACTGCCCGCTGAGGCTGATGAGACGCCCCAAATCGCCTCCGATGTCCCCGGCTGATGGCATGCCATCGAAAGAGGTAAGCGTCGGCCCGGCGAATGCCCGCAACACGGGGCTGAGACGCCGCCAATCGGCCGGCTTGGCAGCCGCGATCACCCGAAGGGACCCATCCGAGCAGATATCGGGGATGATCGAGCCCGGAAAGCCCGCGTCGGCGATCGTTTCGAAGAGCCGGGCGCAATGTTCGCTTATACCGGCGGGGAACACAAAAGGCTCAGCGCGCCCCTTGATGCGCTCAGCGACGAGCTTTGAGGTTTCAAGATCACCAGCAATCATGAGAGCAAGCTCTCCCATTGCAGGTCCAATTGTTCCGCCTGCTCTGCGATAGTCGCGGGGTCGGTTCGCAAAACCAAATGCTCGCCATTGACCGAGATACCGCTCAGGGTGAGGTTCATCGAACCGCTGAGGAAATAGTCGTCGCCCAGCAGACCCTTGGCATGGAAATCCTTCTCAACGCCCCATTTCAACTGATTGCCGAACCTGTCCTTTAGGGTTCGGAGGCGGGCGATAAAAAATTCGTTGTGGCCATGCTCGCGTATGACCAGCCGGACCTGGGAACCTCGCGCGAGCAGCGCAGCAAGGACTTGCGACAAGCGGATTTGAACCGCTGGCCAGTCGGGCTCTATCGCAGCGAACCGGCGAGCCGAATTGTCGAGAATCTCGACATCCGAAATCCACGCAAACGTGAGCCAGAGCTTCCGGCTCGGGCTGATGAGTTCTGAGGCCAGCAGCGTTTGGAAAAGATCGCGAACGCCGCGTGCCTGGGAAGGACCGTGAAGATCGCGTGACGGAAACGCCATCAGCCATGCTCCCTGAGCACGAGGTCGACCAGGATACGGCCCTCAGCGCGATCAATTCGGTCGAGGACCGGAAAGAACTGCAATACCCCTACAGCAACTGGGGTCGCGCTGAGTTGGACCAGGGCCGCGCGCAGCAGCCCCGCCTCCGGTGCCTCCGCGATCAGGCGGCATGCCCCATCGGCCTCAAAGGCGGCGTTCAACTCGTCTCGCCAGCCGGGCGAGGCAAGTTCCACCTCTCGCACCGTCCGCCGCAGCAGCAAGTGCCGGACGACCGCCGGATCCGTTTGCCGCACCTCTCGAAACGGGTGGTAGGACTGCAGGCTCGTTCGTCTGACCTCACTGGCTCGCGGCCAGAGCATGCTGACCGTGGCGGCGAACACGCTGACATGACCTGCGCCGCCTCCTGGCAATGACGTTGCGAGGAAGTCAGTGATCCGCTTGCGCCACTGCACATCACAAGCGACGACATAGGCAAATTCGCGCAGACCAACGGAAACCGTAAGGCGGCTTTCCGTCTCATCCCAAAATCGCGCCAAGGCGGCCAACAGCGCGTCGAGCGCTGGGCCTGCACCCGGCCGCAACAAGCGGCTGTTGAATGCCACCACGAGCGCGTGGCTGAGATCGACGCCGCCCTGCCGGGCAAGTCTTTGCGCCAATTGTTCCCAGAGGGTAGCACCTGCAAGGTGCGAATCTGTGCTCCGCAAGCGGCCAAGATTTTCGCGCACGTCGGGATCGTCACACGCGAGCGAGACGATCCTCCGCAGTCCCCCGTCCACAAGTTCGAGGTCAGTCGGCGCGAGCGCCGCTTCCACGGCGTCGAAGAATACGCCCGGCTCGGCCGCGAAGCGTTCGGCGAACGCCTGCAGGGCGCCAGCGCCCCCGAGAGTCGTCTCTGTGATCCACAGGGTCGCAATTCCGGTCTCGGGATCCTCGCGAATGTCGACCAGCAGATTATCGAGCGTGGCCTGGCGCGGGGCGGCCGCAATGCAAGCTTGCAGCATTGCTTCGCCGAGCGTCTCCAGGACTAGGCGGCGAAGCCAACGGTCAAATCGGACCGGGTCGGGTGTTGCGAACTCCGCAGCGATGGCTCGAAGCCTGGCGCGAACTTCAGGCCTTGCAAGCTGGGCAGTGAGCGCTTGTTGAAGGCGACCAGCGGCACGTGGCGTCGTCGGCACAGTGGCATCGCCGCCCCCGTCCCGCACTTCTTCTTCTTCTTCTTCTTCTTCGTCGTCGTCGTTGCTCAATGCCTCTTTGCCGGGCGAGGGGACGCCGAAAAATTCGTTTATCGCACTTTGAAATGCTCCATCGATCCGCGCATCGTCGAGCACCGCTGCGGTGGCTTCGGCGACATGAGGGTTTGCCGCGGTTTCGGCCCCGAGCACCGCGCAAAGCAGTTGGAATAGCCAGTCGCGCTGAAAGATGTTGAGGTCAGGCGGCAAAAGCCCGTCGCTGCGGAAGCCCTCTCGCAGATATGCGAATTTGCAGTCGCGCAGGAGCGTCGGCGTCAGCATGCACGTGGTGAGTTGCTCCTCCCCGGGCAGAGACAGATCCAGCCGCAACCCGTCCACATCGAGTTCAAAACCGATCGCCGCCGGCCGGTCATCGTCACTGCGGAAGTTGATCGCGACCGAGAACTCGTCCTGCAACGTGCGGACGGTGGCGTGCGCTGTTTGGGCGAACCGGCGAACGCCGGCGCTGGCGCGATGCATATGAAGGAAAAAGTCGACGCTCGCAACGAAAGGCCGCCAAGGCGAACGCGGGGCCACCGGAACGCTTAGCGGTTCCCCGTTTGCGACGATGTCAGTCCGCCAGGCTAGGTGAGCATTGCTGCTTGGGAGGGCTTCGGTGCGAGCGACTTTTGCCAGACGGACGGTCCAGGGTCTGAAGACCAGCAGCGCTTGGTCGTCGGTCGGATCGTTGAAGCGCCCTACGAACTCGCCGACAAACTCGTGGTCTTCGGCATATTCGCTGATCTTGCGATCTTGCACGGGCACGGCCGGATCGACTGGTACCCAATGCGAGAGAGCTCCTCGCTCGAACGCAAAGCGGCGCGTGACGCGCCCTGGCACCAGTTGGCGCAATGCCTGCAGCACCGGCATGCTCTCCGTGCGCTCCTCATGATTCACGGTTGCCGGCGGCAGCACGATACGCACTTCCGGAAGACTTAGGTCGCTGAACAAATTGCGAGGAACGAAATCGGGAAGCGGGTGATAGGGTTCGAAATGATCGTGCGCACTGCCCGGATTGGGGAACGCCAACCGCCACTGGCGGAAGAGGCGCCGTACCAACGTCGGCGCGGCCTCAAGCAAGATCGAGCGAGGAGCTTCCCAGAGCAGCGACTGGGCAGTTGCATCGTCGACCTGCAAAGCTCCCATCAGATGCCGGCGAAGACTGGCAACCGTGGCCTCGTCGCCCTGGACAACTGCGGCGAGCTTAGCCTTCACGTGTTGCAAGACAGCCGCCACCGATTGTGGCGTCTGCGGAAGCGGCCGACTGAGGTAATCCCAGGCCCAAGCTTTCTCATAGCCAGTCGCCTCGTCCGCCAGCCAGTCGAAGAAGGCAAATGTTGCCTGCATCTTGAGCACGTAAGGGTTTGCGACCGGAAGAAACTGCGGCGCCAAA
Source organism: Sphingomonadales bacterium (assembly GCA_044506885.1). GTDB lineage: Bacteria > Pseudomonadota > Alphaproteobacteria > Sphingomonadales > Sphingomonadaceae > Croceibacterium_A. The sequence goes on along the minus strand of JBIQKC010000029.1, from coordinate 25,548 downwards.
TCGGGATCAAACAGACGCTCATAAGACTGAAATAGCGCGCGGTCCCGACCATAGTCCGAGAGCACGGTCACTGTGAGCGGGCGCATCGCCCGGTCGCGGCCTGCGCGTCCCTTGCGTTGCAGGAACGATGCCATGCCACGCGGAGCCTTGTGCTGGATAACCGCACCAACCTGCGGATCGTTAAACCCGACCTCGAGGGCCGCCGTCGCAACAACGATATTGGCGTTTTGCGTAACACCTGCATCCTGGGAAGTCGTGCGGCCGACAACGAGGCGTTGATCGAGCGGATGGCCGATGTCCTCACATATCCGCCACCGCTGACCCTCGAGCTCGCGCGCTCGATCATCCGGCCCTCGGGCTCTCAGCGATGCGAGCGTATCGCGGCCCGGATCGGGCTTGCCGAAGATGGTATAGGCCTCAGCGTCCCGCAAATCGTCAAAGAGGCGGTTCGTTACGTCGAGATCGTCTGTGAAAAGGAATGCTCGCCTCCCGAAAGCGCCGGATGCATTGCTAGCGTTTGGCGGATCCAAGACGCGTGAAATCAGCATTGATGTCTGGATAGTGGTCGACAGCAGGGAGGCTCGCGATGCTGGGTCACCTCGGAGCAGAATCTGGTACTCCGCCCCCGCCTCCATCATCTCGTCGATCGCCGGACTGATCTCCACGACGCGCTCGATCGGCGACCCCGTCAAATCGGCGAAGAAGCGCGCCGCGTCGCCAAGCGTTGCGGAGAGGCCGACCCAGTGCACCGGTGCGCCAACAAGGTGGCGCCACCGCCGGAGGGTCAACGCGGCTTGCGCGCCGCTCGTACCTTCGTAGGTGTGAACCTCGTCGAGCAGCGCGAGAAACGGCTTACGCTTTGCGCCAATTCCGACGACACCTCTCGTCCAATGGTCCGACATTCGTTGATTCAGGATTTCCGTCGTCGTGAAGAGGAGATCCGGCGGTTGTTGCTGAATGCGCTGGCGCGTCAGCACGATGTGATGTTCGTCGGCAGCGCTTGTACAGCCGGGGCGCGCGCACTCGAGACGCTCTCGGCCGGCGTCGAGGTCAGCCCGGCGCCAGAGCATTTCCGCCTCGCACGTCCAGCAACGCATCCATGGACACGCGTAATCCCGCCCCCGGCGCAGCCAGCCATGGCGCTCGACGTCCTGACTCGAGGCTCGTCCTGGGGTCGCGCCGAACAACGTGCCGACACGAATCGGCCGCCGGTGATGGGTGGCAAGCGTAGCATCGACCGCACGGGCCATCCGGAAGGCCTCGGCAAACTGATCCTTCAGCAGTTCGATGCGAGGGTAGATGGCGAGAGCCTTGACCCAAGGCTCCGAACCGATCGCCTCCCCGACCGCGAGCAACGCAGGGAGGTAAAAGGCGATAGTCTTTCCGCTCCCCGTTCCGGCGGTAACGATTGTGCCGCCGTCTTCCACCAGCTGGGACAGCCTGACCGTCGCGCGCTCCTGGAAAGCCGCCAGGTGCATCCCAGATGCGCCCGTCAGTGCATTCCAAAGCGCTCGCCGCAGCGGCGTCGAGGCAATCTCCGCGTGCTCCAGCAGAACGTCTGCCGGTAGCCGGTCACGGCGCGGGAAGCGCCGCGGCCGGCGATCTACCCGGAAATCCGCGACCAGTCTCGGTGCGTCCTGCCAGGGTCTGTTGGGGAACAGCTGGCGGTTCGCAACTAACAGGCGCACGGCTTCAGCAAAGCGGGAGCGATAGCGCCGGTCACCACCAAGGCTGGCATGCTCGCTGATGACACGCGCGTCGATCAGCTCTTCGAGCGCCACTTCCGCGCGCTTCTCGTCATCAAGCAGCCCGAGCGCCTCTTCCTCGCTCAACGCGCCGCTGGTGAAGCCCCACGCCAGGGACCGCATCTCGAGCGCTTCGACGCGATCGAGTAACAAAAGGGCATCTTTGGATAAAGTCATGCGAATTCGCTAACCAATACGGATACGAAAAGCGCCCAAGAGGTCGCGTGATTGCAACCATTCAAGGACTTCATCGCTCAGCGAGCTGAACGGTGCGCCCCCGCTGGCGCAACTCCGAATGAATGAAATGACCGTTCGCGGAATGCCGTCGGCCGTGAGTTCGGCCCACGCCGCACGGTGGTCGGCCACCAATTTCTGGAATCGCGCCACTGCGGACGGCGGATCATCAGGGGGTGAGGCAGCAAGGCGAGCGATTTCGTCGCGACACGCCCGAATGCGCGAAACCCCTGCACGTAACTGCGGCAGGCGCGCCAGTGCGTCGAGAACCTCGTCCGATCCACCGGGGCCGTTTTCTGTCACATACCGCCGCCATGCGTCCTCGGTTGCCTTGGAAACCGCGGTCGCAATGCCGGCAATGCGGTCGGTGAACTCGTAGCGCAAGTTAAAGGGAGGGTTCGCAAGCCCAGCTGGATCCTCAGCTGCAATTGCCTTTAGCCTGTTTGCCTTTTCGACAAGGCCATCGGCATTCGCAGGCACAAATTCGACAGGGATCCCCGCGGCTTGGAAGCGTCTTAGAGCCTCGCGAGCTTGGGCGATCAGAGAGGCTGCATCGCGGACCTGACGCGCGCGCGTCCGGAACTGCTCCGCCTCGCTGGCTGCCGATTTGAGTTGCTGATAGCGCGTGATCTTGTCGGCGAGCCCGGCAGCGCGTTCAATCAGCATGCGTCGTCTCCGGGTGCTCGGTCATGGCGTTCAGATTCTCGGCGATGTCGGCAAGCGCCTGCTCGATGGCAGATACATTCGCTGCAACATCGCCGGCCGCGGCCATCTGATCGCCGCCGAAGGTCTCTAAATTGCGATCGACCGCATCGAGAAACTGCTGAGCGGCTTGGCGCAATACGCTGCCGGCGGAGACTGCATTGGCGCGCCCGCGGCCATAGCTAGGCAGAATGGCAACTGGGTTCTCGGCCTGAGCAACTGAGCGGGCGGCACTCAAGGCGTCGTCGAAATAGACCGGGGCAAACGCTTCCAACGCCTCCTCGAGCGCCCTTGTTGTGTTCTGCGCTCCGATCCCGGCCTCGATTGCCGCATCCTTCGCTTTCGTGAGCGCCGCGATGATCTGCGCGCGTGTGGCAGTCGGACCAAAGGCCGCCTCCATCTGCGCGAGCCACGTCGTACGAACAGTTTGTTCCGCCTTCGCGGCGGCTTCTAGGCCTGTCGACATGTCCCGGTAAAGCTTTGCGAGCCAGCCGGTGTCGTCCTCGGGCGGTTGCAGGCTGAGTTGCCATTTGGCAGCACGCAAGCTTCGAACAGGTCCGACGATGCGCCGGGGATCGAGCATCGATCCGGCCTGGCCGCCCTTCATACTGGAGACTTGAGACCGGACAAGGCTCACCAGGTCGTCGCGATGCTTGCGCAATTTCGCGTAGAGGCTGCGCATCTCCGATGCCGTCGCCGCCGGCTCGTCGCTCCAACCGGCGAACATGGCATCGATCACGTCACCCGCGTTCGCCTCCGACTTTACGCGACCGCCGATCGCAGCGCCGACACATAACAATTCAATAGCCGCCGCCGACGGACTCCAATTGGCGGTCGGGGTTGTGAGTTGTGCCAATTGCGACGCCACCTGCGAGCACCAGTGTTCGACGCAGTCGAGGTAGGCCGCGAGCGCCCGTTCACCCCCTTGAAAGTCCCAGCGGAACTGGTTCTTCGCCGCGCGCAGGAGGCCTTGCAGCGCCTGACCGGTTTTCGCATCGGCATCGATCTCAAGTTTTACCTGGGTAAAGGCAGCAGCCTTGGTCGTCTGCCGTACAAAGCTGATGCTGTTTCGCTGAAAGGGCCGACCGGTCTGGCCTGCGAAAATGGCGCGCGCGAGTCCGAGAATGTCCCAGTCCAGTGCTTCGACGATCGCCGGGAACAGCAGTTCGCGTAGGCGTGTCGCAAGCGTCTGGTCCAAGCCTCCACCCCTGATCCACGTTTCGATCAGGACATCATCTGCGCTTGCCCTGGGCATCGGCGATGCGGGAGGGGATACCGGCTCGTCCGGGGCTGGCGCGGGAACCCGGCCCGGCTCCGCGGCATTCGGAATTTCCGGGATCGAGAAGGCGCCCCGGAGTGCGTCAGAAAGATTCGTGATGGCTCCGGTACCATCGTAGAGTTCGAGGAACGCCGTCCAGCGACCTGCGTGGCCGGGATCGCGGCTTTTCAGTGCATTTTCCGAAGCCAGCGTGAGTTGTTTGACGCCGCCAAGCTTCTCGAGCAGGCGCGGCGGTGGATACTCACCGGCCTCGATGGTCGGTGCGAACGTGTCCAGCACCTCCACCAGCAAATCGTTCTGGAGGATGCGTGGATTGAGGCTGGTCGGCATTGATTGATCGACCCGATTGGCGCCGATCCAGAGCGAGCGTTGCGTGAACGGATATAGGCCATATCCGTCCACTTCGCCGAATGTAGGATGGCATTCGGCGCGATAGGGACATTCGGCGCATTTTGATGGTGCGGCATCTCCCGGACCCGCTGTCTCGCTCCAGCGTTCGATCCGCTCGGTCCCCAGCCGGGCAGCATTCAGATATCGAGCCGCGAACTCGGCAAGAGAACGCTCGGACACGGCCCTTCCACCGGCTCGGCCAGCGGACCGGTTCATGTCGACGATGTGCGTGGTCCGCATATAGGCCGTCTCGGCCACGCTTGCGAAGAAGCCGGTAGTGACGGCAATGGCGGTTCGCATGCGGCACTGCCGCTCGTCGCCGTGAGAGGTGATCGCCTGTAGGAGCGCGCGGTCTATCCCCTGCAAACGCGCGAACTCTTCGACAAGCAGCACGAGTTCGCGGCCCTGATCCTTCAAATACATTCGAAGCTGGGCCATCAACTCTTCGACACGATCGCCCGAGAAGCTCAGGGTTCGCGCAACCGCCTTGTCTAAATTGCGATTTATGATGCCGATGGCGATCGGCAGGTTCGCCGCCTGGTCGAGCTCGATGAGTTGAATTGCCCCCTTGGCTAACTCGGTCGCCCTCACGAAGTCCATGCCGCCAAGCGTCAGGTCGTTTGGCGTAAACAGGCGACGTTGATCGGGCCTGTCCTTTGCGTTCGCCTCTGCAAAGATATGGTCGACAATTTGCCCGACTACGCCATCGTCGCGCAGGAAGTGTTCTTTGCGCATGTACGGGTCTTGCAGGAGGTGCGGCAGGTTCTCGAGAAGCGCTTCCTCAAGCTCATCAGCGCTTTGTGCGGCAACGTCTTCTCGAATGGCTTGGGCGAGGTGATTGAGTAGTTCGTGCTTGCGACCTTCGGGCCCCATTGCGCCGTCACCGGCCGCGTTGAAGGTATCAAGAAAGCTTTTTTGCTGATCTGGCGGGAGCTTGCCGATTATCTCGCGGACGATGGCCCGCAGGCTCGTGCCGGACTTACGGACAACCAACACCATCCGCCGCTCGTCCTCGCGCAAGTGCAAGCGCATCCAATGAACGAGGTGCGATTTGCCGGAGCCTGTTTCACCAAGGATCACTGCCAGTGCGTGCGGTCGGTCTTCGCGCAGAAAGTCTTCCAGAAATGCCGCCGGCGCCATCTGAGCCCAAGCGGCGTCGCCAACCTCTTGGAAAGATTTGCCTACGGGTGCCGCGACTTGCAGGGCCCAGTCGCTGTGCACGGCCTGGAACAAACTGTCCGAAATGTGCTCGGCGAAGGGATTTATCGCTTGGCGGACCGAAGACGGCGTCCAGCAAAGAAAGTTACGCATCATTTCCGCTTGCCCCGCCGAACCTTGCTGACCCGGCTTGTTTCGTTGCCGAAGTTCAGGATGCGTGCGCGCGCGTCGGCGATGCTCTCGATTACGATCGTGCCGCGTTCTGCAAGCCGAAGAAGCGCAAGGCTCGTGGAGACTGAGAGATTGTTCGCGTCGCTCGACGGTATCTTGCGCGCGCTCTCTATCGTCGCACGTGCTTCGCCGTCTTCGAGAACCGGAAACATCGTGCAGAGTTCGCCCATAAACCGGTCGATATCGTAGACCTCCTCGCTGGCAAAAAGCCGAGGTATGGCCTCCTCTATCGCGCGGCTGGGATCGGGAATCACGCGTCTGACGCTGCCGTCGCCCACCCAGGCAGCGAAACCCAAGTATCGTGCCCAGTACAGGAAGCTCTGGTACCGATTGAGGTTGGTCAGTTCGGTCGAGTCAGCAAGATCGCCGATGTCGGCGCGGAGCGCGTCGTGCGGCGGTTGGCCGAAGCTTAGCGGTTCGCGCGGATCGCGTGACAGGAACCAGCCGAGCGCCAGCATAAACCCACTCTGACCTGCCTGCGCAGCGCGCTCCTTGGAGAACAGCAGATCACGCATGTAGGCGCGGAACTCGGCCTCGCGATCACCGCCCTTCCTCTTCCGCGGCACCTCGGTTCCAACCCGCAGCCGTCCTTCTTCCTCGACCACGAGACCGAGCCGCCGCGCTTCTTGGAGGGTAGTCGTAAGCAGCGCGCTCGATGCCTCTCCATCGTCGTTGCCGCCTCGGTTGGCCAGTGAGGGCGGGGTCGCCCATGCTTCTAGGCGCTCCCGCGGCTCACCATTCTCACTATCGGCAAGCGTGGCAAAAAGCGTCAGCAGTCGGCTGGGTACAGCCGCGGCGGTGGTAACGATGCTCATTCGGCGACCTTTGCATGAAATTCGTCGAGGGCGAAAACTCTGCCGCCGAACACATCGCGGAGACGATGCCCGCTTGGGATCTGATAATCCTGTGGCATAAGCAGGATCCGAGCGCGATCGGCGCTCGGCGCCCACGTCGCCGGACCCGGCCGCGCGTCGGGGCCAGCCAGAACCAGTTCGGGCCCGGCTGGCAGCCGTGCATGGGCAAGCGATGGCACACTGCTGACAAAGAATGCCGTGTTCCCGGCTGAGCGGAGCACCCGAGCCATATCGAATGGAGGCGTACCCAAGATGACCAGCTTGCTAAGGCCGATCTTCTGCAGTCGCTCGAGGGTATCCCCCAGCCGGCGGGAAGCGCTCCGGCCGTTCGCGTCGGGATCGTAGGTCACGAGGAGCCGCCGGTCGGCATCGAGTAGACCGGCTAGGAGGTTGGTGAGCGGAAGGCGCCAAGGCGCTCGTGGCTCACCGGTTTGCGCGCCGCTATTGCGCCGCGACGGGTCCACCCGGCAGATGCCGCAGCTGCTGCATGCCCGGGTCACGCGGTCTGTTCCGTAAAGTTCCGCGAATACTTCAGCGGGGCAGGTGCCGTCGCGCAAGAAGCGCTTCATCAATTCGAGGTTGCGTTCGCCGGCATACTGTCCGGCACGCCGGACCGGCTCCACCCTTTCATTCCACGTCGAGCGGTCTGCATGACCGTCATCAAGAAGTTCCAGTTCGAGCCAGTCGCCTGGATCGCCGATCGGCGGCTGCGGGGCGCCGCGCAACCGAACCAGTCCCGCGCGCGCCATCAACGCGAGTGTGCGTAGATTCCAGTCAGAATTGCGCTCTCCGATCATATCGATGTCTGCTTCGCTCGTTCCCGGGCTGCCGTCGATGCGAACCGCGAGCCGACGTCCGCCAAGCGTGATTTTACCGGCAAACATTCCCGCCCAGCGCTCTAGGCCGCGCTCAATGGAGATCATCTTTTGCCGATTGATGCCCTCGGCCGTTGCGAAGTCCGACGGCGCAGGCACAATGAGAGATAAGGATGCCCGCCCATCGCGGCCGCCGCGACCGACTTCCTGGTAAAAGCGATCGAGCGTTTCCGGCACGCATGCATGAATGACGCTGCGCGCGTGAGCATAGTCGATCCCGAGCCCGAAAGCCGACGTGCCGACGACGATGTCGATAGTGCCAGCTCGCCATTCGGCAACGATCCGTTCACGCTCCTCGCGCCGGGTCTTACCATGCAGCATGCTGACCCGGCGAAATCCGGCTGCCAGCAATTCGCGTCGCCACGCCTCGGCGTGCTCGACTTGCGTGACGTACAGCACGGCGGGACGGGGCGCGTGATGAAGCGCCTCAAGAACTCTTGCGGTCCTTTCCAATTCGTCGGCCCGTGCGACCCAGTAGTCAGGTTCGGGCCGAAGTCGGACCGCCGAGATGCTCTCAAAATCGCTTCCGGTTCCGAACAGCGCTCGCAGTGTGTCGAGCGATGAATCGGTGAGAGTCGCCGACAGAAGCAAAGTACGCGGTGCGCGTCCTGCGGGCGCCGACGCGAGCAGCTCGCGCCGCAATCCACTCAGTTCTTGAAATTCCGTCCGAAAGCCGGTCCCCCATTGATCTACGAGATGCGCCTCGTCGATCACGAGCGCACGCAGGCGGCCAGCCTCTGTGGCCGCGCGCAAGGCTGGCCGCAGCGGGCCGCATGCCGCTTCCGGAGAGGCGAAGCAAAGACCTTGACTGCCATCCGCTATCCGCTGAGCGATCGTCGCATTCGCCGCGTCGGCGCCACCTTGATATGCCAAGGGCCGGGCGAGGCGGCAAACGCTCACGGCCTCGTCCTCGTGATTAACGCCGAGCGCGACTGTGGGAACAATGACCAGAGTGACGCCGCCAGCGCCAGGCGCTTCATCACCCACAAACCCAACGGCATGGACGAGTTGAAAGACCATGCTCTTGCCTTCCCCGGTGGGAAGAGCGGCGACGAGGGTCGCGCCAGGCGGCGTTGACAGGGCCGCGCGGACTGCCGCGCGCTGGCCTCGACTGCGGTAATGGCTGCGACCGATCGATCCGAGAAACGGGTCGCCCTCGCATCCGTCGACGCCGAATGTGCGCCGAACAACCTCGCTCGCCGCCGTATCATCGACCCCGTGCTCGGAGCTGTGCTGCAACCAGGTCGGCCGCCACGCATGCGACGTAAGCCGTAGGTCGTCACCGTCAGGGAACCCCGACAAGCCCACGTCAGCCCAGCGGTCAAACGAGCGCAGACGGGGATGCCGCACGAGCACCGTCGGGCTAACGGCATAGTTCCGGCGCGCGTACTCCCGGCGCAAGGCCTGTCGCAACATCACCGCCAAATCAATTGCACTCGCTGACGTGGCTGGATCCATCAGCGCTGCTCGCAAGCGCTCGACCGAGGGCTCGGTTTTTGCCGTCCAGGCACCATCCGAAGTTTCGGAAATCAATCCAGCCAGCGCTTCAAACGCTTCGTGGCCGGCCAGATCAACCATGTCGATGGGCACTCGGCAGGTCACGCGAAACGATGAAGCACCCCATCGCATCCAGTCTAACAGCTGGCTCGGTGATCGCCGGCTGGATGGCCTCGATTGCTTGCAGATCGTCCCGCGCGGCGGCGTCGCCTGTCGACTGGCGACGGAGCAAGCGATTGCGCCGCCGCTCAATATCTCTCGCGACGAGCCGCTTGCCCGAAGCGATCGCGTCTTCAAGCGCCGGGTCGGCAATCAACCGACGCTGGGCAATATCCCGGACCGAGCGGCAAAGCGCGGCAAATCGGGATGGATCGATCACATTCGCCAAGAGTTGCGGCCGGCTGGCGAGGTTGAGATCGTTCGTCTGCCCACCAGAGTGGTTATCATTGCGGTACGGACGAGCGAGAATTTCGAGCAGCTCGGCGTCGTCGACCGGGTCTCCATCGGCATCGACATGAATGACGTAGGATTGCGGCTGTAGAAACCGCTGCGCTCTTCTGATCAGGGCAAGTTCCTTGCGGCTCGGCGCATACAGATCAGCCAGCGGAAGGTTAGGCTCGACCACAAAGCACATTCGGAATCCGAGCCAGAGCTCGCCGGCCCACGCGCGGTCCGTCCTCCACGTGACAAACGCCGTGCCCCGATCGTCCCAACGCGTGAAACGCTCAGCCATATCGACGAGGGGTGTGCCTGGTCGCAGGAGCACTGCCTCCGGGTGCGCCGTGGCGATGCGACGGCGCCAGGTTAAGGCTGCGTCATCGCGGAGCTTTAACCCCTCGAGCCATGGCAACCTTGGAATCAATGTGTCTTTCGTGGAACCCAGTTTGAACGGGTCGTCCGCGGGCCAGGCAAAAGGCCGCTTCTTGAGTTGCAGCGCTCCCAACCACCAGCGGTCAACGCTCTCCTCCAAAGCCCCTTCATCTTCCTCCGCCGCATCGAGAGCATCGATCAACGTGTCGACCGGTTCTTCTTCGAGCGCGATTTTGTCGAGCGCGTATTGTTCGTCCTGCGACCGACGCTCTTCGCGAATGGCGTCGAGCGTCGCCGCCGATAAGGCCGGGACAGCCGATGGTCCCTGTTCGAGAAGCGCGCGAAATGCCTGAAGCTCGAAGCGGTCGATGAGGAATTGAACGTCGCTGATCGACCGATGGAAAATTTCAAGCCCGTGGGCGAGAAATTCGAACCAACCCGTCCACGGGCTATCATCCTCATCGACGGGCAGCACGATCCGGTGGCGGACAAGCCCCTGGCGTCTACCAAACCGGTCAAGTCGCCCGATGCGCTGCTCGATCCGCGCTGCCGACATCGGCAGATCGAGGTGCACAATCGCATCGGCGCATGCGAGGTTGAGTCCTTCTTCGCCGCTCTCATCGCAAATCAACACCGCCGTGGTTCGATGAGCCTTGAACCGCGTGATCGCCGCGTGATCGCAGCCATGTTCGTCCCCAACGAAAAGCAGGATATCGCAGTTCTCAACGGTGCCGTTTAGCGATTGCCAGAGCGCATGTGCATTGACCGTGCGCGACGCGAAGGCGACCACTTTCGGATGAGCTATCCCTTCGCCCTTCAAGCTACGAAGCAACCGGCGCGCGCTCTCGCATGCGGTTGCCACACCGTCATCGGCGTCGGTCGTCCCTGCGAGCGACTTTAGCGCGCTCAGAATCCCAGCCTCGTCTGCAAACGTCGTTCGCTCTGCAGCGTTATCGATCCAAGCCAGAAGGGCGCCGCGGCCGCCCGCAACGGCCGCCAAAAGGCCTGCATAGCGCAAGGCCGCCGCATCGAGCGCACCCGAATCGCCCAGAGTCGCCTCGGCGGCGGCGAACCGCCATTCCTCAATGATCGGCGACAGGGCCTCGGCCCAGCCGCTTTCATCCGCTTCGAGGCGGACATGGGTGAGGCGCCTTTCTCCATCATTGGCAGGGCCGCGAGACGCGAACTCCCAGCCTTGTGCATCGGCCCGGCGCGATCGAATGAGGCGTTGGTGAATACGGTAGCTGTCTGCAACATGGGTTTTGAGCGCGGTGCAAAGCCTCGGAACTTCGCCCGGAGCTTCGCGCGTCGCAGCCACCAGCTTGGGAGCGAGATCGGCTACGATCGGATCGTGGGGAAATAACCGCTCCAACTCACCACCGCGCTGCCGGAGCACCAGCTTGGGTACGTCCGGATCGAGCGCGAGCAACAGACGACCGATCTCGCGTCGACCCTCCAATTTGCGGCGGAAACCGCTGACGTCCTCGAGCGGGTGTGAAGCCGGATCGAGTAAGTTCAGCAACGCGAGGAATCGCGACTCGTCACCTAGTGCGGGTGTGGCTGAGAGGAGAAGCAGCACGTGCGCCTCACTGGCGAGCTTCCGAAGCTGGGTAGCCGCCGGCGCGAGCGCACCAGCCTCGATCCCGACCAGATGATGCGCTTCATCGACTACCAGCAGATCAGGGGGGCGGCGGACCCGCGCGAGATCAGCATGGCTAATGACCTCAACCAAGCTGTCGAACTGATCCAACCTGAGTTTTGTGCTGAGCTCGCCGCGCCACTGGTCACATAGATGCGAGGGAACAGCGACCAGGACGGTCGTGTCAGCGTCGTCGATCAGGTGCTGGCGAATGATGAGTCCGGCCTCGATCGTTTTGCCGAGACCAACTTCATCAGCAAGCAGGTAACGTTGCACTGGATCCGTCAGCACGCGCCTCACCGCTGCCACTTGGTGGGGCACGAGATCGATGCCTGCTGAAACGAGCGCGGTCAGTCCTTGGGCGGCGCTCCTCAGCTTAAGAAGCGACCTCGTCGCAGCCTGTCTACGATCATGCAGGAATTGGCTTTCGGCGCCGCCATTGGCCAGCACCTCCGCTGGATCCTCAGGCGCGCTCCAAGGCCTCACATAGAGCGCGAGTTCACTGAAGTCCGCGCGCTTTCCGTTGGGGAACCGCACCTCGTAATTGACGAGGCCCGCCTCGCCGGTGAGAAAATCCGCGACCCGGCCGACCTTGAAGCCTTCATCGTCCCGGACGTATACCCGGGTTTGGGGACTCAAATAGGCGCGCTGGAGCTCAGCGGCCGGAAATTGCGCGGTCTCGGACCGCACAATCGACCGGAAGACCGAAACGGAGCAGATGTCCCCGTCGACCGCATCCAGCTTTCCTATCCCCCTGCCTTCAGGCAATGACACGAGCATGCCGCGAAACAGCACAACCCCCCCAACATCCGGTTATCTCAACCGTCTGAGGAGCTTATAGCGGGCGTGGTAAAGGTGAAGTCAAACTGAATCAGGTCTGTCTGGCAGCAAAGGTTTCCCAGCCCTTTTTCCTAAGATCGCAAGCTGGGCAATCGGCGCACCCATAGCCCCAGTCATGCAACTCTTTGTGATCACCGCGATAGCAGGTATGGGTTTGCCTACGGATGAGATCGACGAGGTCGTTGCCGCCTAGGTCTTTGGCCATTCGCCAAGTGCTGGCTTTGTCGATCCACATCAAAGGCGTATGCAGGACGAACCGGCGTGCCATGCCGAGGTTCAAAGTAACCTGGAGCGCCTTCAGGGTGTCGTCGCGGCAGTCGGGGTATCCTGAATAGTCTGTCTCGCACATCCCGCCGACAAGGTGGCGCAGATGCCGTCGTGATGCGAGGGCAGCGGCCAGCGTGAAGAACAATAGATTGCGGCCAGGGACAAACGTGGTCGGCAGTCCATCGTCGCCGAACGCGATTTCGGCATCCCTTGTGAGCGCCGTCTCGCTCACTTGCCCCAACACCAAAAGGTCGAGGAGATGGTCGGGTCCGAGGCGAGTGCTCCAATCTGGCCTTATTCGAACCAGTCCCTCCCGAAAACTTGCTCTGCCGTCGAGTTCCACTCGGTGACGCTGCCCATAATCGAACCCAACGGTTTCGACCGTGTCGAAGCGTTCGAGCGCCCAGGCCAGGCAGGTGGCGCTATCCTGCCCTCCGGAGAAGAGCACCAGCGCGCCCATCCCGGAGGTCACGCCGACGCCTCCTGGCCCCAATAGGAGCAGGTCTCGCCGCTGCTGTCGCGATAGACACTGACTCTGTGGAGATTGTGTACGGCCGGATGCAGCCGATCCCAAATCCACCGGCTGAGATTCTCCATCGTGGCGGGGCCAAGATCGTTGATCTCGTCGAGGAAGCGATGATCGAGCGCGTCGCGTGCATCCGCCATCGATCTTTCGAGCAGACCGAGATCAACGATCATGCCAGTGACGGGATCGGGACGGCCGCGCACCGTGACCTCGGCGCGATAGCTGTGCCCATGGATGCGGCGGCTTGACTCGGTGTCGATCGACCGTTCGAGCGTATGAGCCGCATCGAATCGAAATTGCTTGCTGAGTTCAAACATCAGCGGATCCCGATCATCTTGTGCGACTGGAGCGACAGGCGCCAGCGCGGGTTGTTGGTACAATAGGCGATCGCCGCTTCCAGGTTGGTCGCGGCTTGCGGCGAGTCCATTGGCTGCAAGAAGAAATGGTCAAACGCGAGATGCTCGAAGTGCTCGGGCGCAACCTTGGCCTGCGGGTAGACCAGCTTCAACTCGTCACCCGTCCGGAGCACCAATTCGGTATCGGCCTTGGGACTGACGCAGACCCAATCTAGACCTGCCGGGGCGGCCTGCGTCCCGTTGGTTTCGATTCCGACTTCGAACCCACGCCCGTGGAGCGCGTCGACCAACGATTGGTCGACTTGCAGCAGCGGCTCGCCGCCGGTCAGGACGACATAGCGGTTCGCGTGACCGTCACCCCATTCGGCCTCGATCGCGGCCGCAAGCGTGTCTGCGTCGACGAAACGGCCGCCCCCGGTGCCGTCGATTCCCACGAAGTCGGTATCGCAGAAGCTGCACGCCGCATTGCGCCGGTCGATCTCGCGGCCAGACCACAGATTGCAACCCGCAAAGCGGCAGAACACCGCGGCGCGGCCCATCTGCGCGCCCTCGCCCTGGAGCGTCTTGAAGATTTCTTTGACGGCGTAGCTCATCACGGGGCCGCCGTCGGTTCGAGCAACGGGGCCGGTGCGAGCTTGGCCTTGCGCCGAAGGTCCGCCTTCACGACTCCGACCAGATAATGCTTCAGGAGCGCGACATCGCGATTCACGTTTTGCAAGCTGTTCCAGCGGCGCACCTCGCCCTCGAGGTGCCATTCCCCGCTGGTCCAGGCCGTCTTGTCCCTGAGGCACTCGAGGCCGCCGCGGAAGTCTTCCACACTGCGTGCGCCGGCGCGTTCGGCAAGCACTTCCATCACGTCGCCCATGGCTTGGATGCCCGCGCCGTGCAGCAACCGCGACGAGTTTGGCTTCTGGCCGTGCCAAGCCTCGGGCCAGGTCTTCTTCACGGCCTCGAAGAAGTTCGACACCAGGCGAACGCAGCGTTCCGCGCCCTTGGGACCCCGAACGAGTTCGCGCATCACGCCGTTGCTGAGCGACTCCATGATGATCTTCTGCATCACGGTGTCGGCGATGATGCCTTCGGGGCACGTGTGCTGCTTGATATAGCCTTTCAGTGCGGTGTTCTCGAAGTTGAGGCGCGCCGTCAGGTCGGATGCCGTCGAGCGGCGGCTGAGCCGCGGCGGGAGATCGTCGACGGACGGCAGCAGTTCATAGATCAGCGATTTGGGCAACGGCTTGGTATTGTTGATGAGCACGAACTGGCGCCGCAACTCGGCTTCATCGCGGCAGATCAGGGCGGAGATGAAGACCTGAAAGTCGCGGTCCAACTCGGCGAGTGCGGAGAGACGCTGCTGGCCATCGACCACCAGGCCCGGGGCACCCGCGCTCATGTCGATCGACAGCCGCACGGCGCCGCTCTCCACGTCCTCGACGGTGACCCTGTCGGTGAAGGCGACCACGATCGGGTTGGGCAGGACTGCGTTAGGCTTTTCGAGATAGTCGCGGATTTCGCGGATATGGGCCGCGACCTGCGGGCGCTGAAATCCATTGAGTTCGCCCTGCGCGTCCCGCCCAATGCGATCGATCGTCGCAAAGCGCAAAACGTCCGCAGCTTTCGCGGCGAAGCTGAGCACTTTGTGCTCACTGCTCTGCTGCGCATGGATGGCGAGGTAGGTCATCACTTGGTTCAACGGCACGCTTCAAATCCAGTCGTTCGATATGGTCTTGGTAGACCGCGAGATTGTGAATCCCGCGGCGCTTGTTGCGATTGCTGCCGCGAAAGATGATCACATCGATCGCAGCGTCTCGGCAGATCTTACAGGAACATTGCTTCCAGGGCCGCTCCGTCAGGGTCGCGCGATAGCGCTGCGCGAGTCGCGCCAGCGTCGGACTGTCCTTGCAGTCCTCATGCGGCTTCCCCTCGAACAGGGGCGCGCTGTAGACGAGGACGTGGTGTAGGGTCTCCTCGAGCTCGGCTTCGCCTCGATCGAAGGCGCGCAACGCACCGAGCGCCAGCCCTTCGAGCCTGACCAGATCCTCGGCGCGGAACATGCCCTTCTTGACCGCCCGCTGCAGCTTGGGATTCTCGATCGCCTGCGGCACCCGGATAGAGGTGAAGTAGCGCAGCGCCAGCCCGTCGCCAGGCAGGTAATAGTTCTGCTTCGCGTCCTTAAACGCTCGGATGAGTGGCGAGGTCGTGTCGAAGCTGGAGATGTCGTAGCCATGGAAGCTGTCGATATCGTCGGCCTTGGCGAAGCCGAGGATGTGGAGGCGTGTCGATGCCGGCACCGCTTCACGGATCGCTTCCAGACATAGCTTGATCTCGGGCGACTTGAGCGGAACCATGCCGCCGAGCGCCAGATAGTCATAGCCCATAGCGACGAGTCGGCGCGCCGCGTCGGCCATGCTGCCCGGCGACCAGCCCTGCACCACGCCAAGCGGGGTGAAATCCGCGTCCATCGCTTTGGCTTCGCGCAGGAAACCCTCAGCGTTCTCGAGCGTGATATCGAAGCGCATCCGGGCATCAGTCGACCCGCCCGTCATGCCCACAAGGTCAGCATCGAAATCGAAGATGATATGGTCGACCGAGGCGCCGTGCGTGAAGCCGCATTCGTCGTAAAATTCGACCATCTCGGAAGGCGTGTAGGGCGGCCGTTCATCTTGGACATAGGTGAAGGCGCCGCAATCGCCGAATATCTCGAGATGGGCGAACTCTGGCTTATCGAGCCGGAGGAACTTGCGCGCACCGACGAGGCAGAACCGGCGCGCTTGGCTCGCGGTATACTTGCCCTTCACCCGATGGTCGCCGACGATGCCACGGGACACCAGCACGCCGTCATAGGGCGCATAGCCGAGAATCTCGTGCGGGTAGACGTCGTCCCAATACGGCTGCCTTTCGGCCGGGCTTCGATCAGCGACAAAATCGAACGCAGGGTCCACATAATCGAGGCTGTCGGCGAAGATGAACTTCATGCCGCGCCCCGAGCGAGGTCGCGTTCGAGCCGCAACAGATGATCGATGAGTTTGGAGATGTGCTGCGACGTCGATTGAATCTGATCCCAAGCCAGTCCGAGACCCTCCCATGTTCCTTCGGTCCAGTGACAATATGGGGCCAAGGCCCGCAAGCGTTCACGAACCACGGCGGCACGGTCGGCATGGCCGTCAGCGCGGAAGAGGATCGGATCCATCAACGCGCCCATCGCCCGAATGCCCGCGGAGTGCATGAGCCGGCTCTTGCTGGCCGGCTTTCCCCAAGCATCGGGAAACACGTCGCGCACTGCACTCCAGTAGAGCAGGAGCGCCTCATACATCGCATTGCTGTCGGCGCCTTCGCCGTTGCGCTTATACTGGCCAAGAGCGCCCATCGGCGATTTAAGGCTCAGACGCATAGCCTCGATCAGTGCGGCATCGGTGACAATTCCCGCTTTGTCTTTGGCGTTCGACTCCCGCCGAATTATACCGTGGAAAGGCGAGCGCGGATCCGAATTGAGATATTCGCACAGCGCGCTCGGCAGTTGGCGGGCGGCGAGGTCACGCGGCAGCAGCATGTCGACTTCGGGAAGCAGTTCATTGATCAACCGAGTCGGCAGCGGCTTTGCCTTGTTGACGAGAATAAATTGCTCGCGCTGCGTATCGAGCGCGTTCGACACGAACCCGACGACCGGGACCGCAAGACGATCCTGTTTGGCCTGCGCGAGGGCCAGCGAGCGCTGCTGGCCGTCGACGATCCAGGCGGCGCGCTGACCCTCGGGATAAATTGGGATCGTAAGCGTGCCGGCATCGCCGACCTCGCACATCCCCGCGGGTGCGCGGCCGCGCGTCTGGACGAATTCGATTTCAGACGAAAGCGCGAGAATGATGGCGTTAGGAAATAGGACCGGCCCGCTCTCGAGGAATGCCGCGATTTCGTTGACGTGCGCCCGAATTTGGCCCCGCTGAAAACCCTTGAGGCCCTTGTCCTCACGCCGGAGTCTGGTGATGTCAGCAATTCGCAGGATGTCCGAGCCGTAGAGGAAGAATGCGAAGACGCCGGTCTTGTTGCCTTGCTCGGCACGGATGGCGCGAACGGACAAGGTTGGCTTCGCGTTCATCGACGCGCGTCCCGTACAAGTTGAGCGAGCACCTTGCAGCGGCTTTGCTCGCAAGACACCTTGAGATCATGACGTAGCAGCGTAAGGAGGCGCCCAGTGGAACCGCCGACAGCGTCCCAGTGCTTTTCCATCAAGTTCATGATTTCTGCGTCAGATAAGCGCCTACGCTCGACCTTTTCCGGCCAGCGCCAGCCTGAGAGCGCCGTGATCACGGCACACTGATGCTGCGCAGCCGACCGATCATCGTCGCTCGCTAATATTGTCTCGGCAAAATGGGAGAGCGCGCGGGCAGCGAAGTTACTACGAGGCCCCGGACAAGGGCTGTCGGCCCCGTCGAGCCGGTCGTCATAGGGCATGACGAAGGAGCGTAGCGACG
The DNA here is from genome assembly GCA_044506885.1 of Sphingomonadales bacterium. Taxonomy (GTDB): domain Bacteria; phylum Pseudomonadota; class Alphaproteobacteria; order Sphingomonadales; family Sphingomonadaceae; genus Croceibacterium_A. Next base: position 7,679 of record JBIQKC010000029.1, on the reverse strand, counting down.
CCGGGACATGAGCGAGCGGCGCGCGCGTGAATAGGCGGAGCCTCTTCAGTTCCGCCGGTTGAAGCGACAGCAGATCGCCAGCGACCATCTCAAGATACGTGTCGGATAGGGCGGCGAGGATGGGACCGCTACTACCCTCGACAACGTCCCGAATGCGCAAGGAAAACGGCGAGGCCGACTGAAGAATCTGCCACCACCCGGCCGGAGTAATTGGGTCGGTCGCCCGGCCTGCAACGCTGTCGGCAGCACCCACGAGGACGGTGCAGGCATAGGGCGGCACGTGAGCGTCGGCGTCCACCAGACCGAGACCGGCAGAAACGACGAGCAGGCGCGCGTCCAAGGCGTCCGCCGCCTTCGCTGCCGCTTGGAAGCCTCGACCTGCATAAAGGCTTCGCAGGGCGACCCGATCACCTTCCACCAACCGCGCACCCCATTGCGCACCGAGTTCAGTCGATCGGGATTGCGGGAGCGCGCCCATATGCAGATGGCTAGGAACGGGCCGGCGCTTGCTGTTCGTGCATGTGGTGATCACCAGTGTCACAAAAAGCCATCCCTTCGCGGATCACTGCGGAGCGATTATCTCTACGTCAGGTGGAGCAGACGTGCTACATTTAATTGGGCAACGAGGGTTCGATCTTCGGAATTTAATGCAATCCAACGGACCCGTACGGGCTGCCACGCCAAGCGATCAACGATGACGGCTCTGTGTCCGACAATCCCGGAAGTTGAGAACCGCGCTTGAGAACGCGCGCCGATCGCAACTGCTTTTGGTTGCAGCAGGCCCGGCCATCCGGAACCGCCGAACACTCCGGTTAATAGCGGCGGATGCGTCATCGCCTCAATCTGCTCTGGCGTCGAGCTGCACTGGTCTCACCACAGCCTTTGCCCCTGCGCATCGACTGCGCAAATCGCCGTGATCTTCTGAGACACATCCAAACCGACATAGTGGATCATGATAGTCTCCGATGGTCAAACCACCGGGCAAACACGCCCGGACCCGCGACACTATCAGCGACTCAAGAGCGCGCCGCGATTACCGGATGTCCACACACGACCCATTAGTCGCCAATCTGCGATCGTGTTATTCCGATTCTCGGGACGTCCTGGCGCCCAACGAAGGTGCTCGAACCGTTAGAGAATTCAGCCCGTGGGGGCACGAACGGGGCCACGAGGAAAATCGAATCTCGATTAGATTTTTGATTTCAAAAACTTCTTTTTCATATTCGAGTCCTCTTCTGGCACCATTTTCCATCGATTGCGCTCATCCCGGTTGGTGGACTACTCCAGCGGCCGGGAGGCTTGCGTGTTCGAACAGACATTCCGCAATATCGACGACGTTCTCTGGAAGGAGGCCGGCTGCACCACCGAGCTCGATTATGTCGAGCAGACGAGCTGGCTTCTGTTCCTCAAGTATCTCGACGACCTCGAGGAGCGGAGGGCGATCGAGGCCGACCTTGCTGGCAAGCCGTACACGCCGATCATCGACGCGCCGCATCGCTGGTCGCGGTGGGCGGCGCCCAAGGACAAGTCCGGCAAGCTCGACCACAACCGCGCGCTGACCGGGCCGGACCTGATCGACTACGTCAACCGCGAGCTGTTCCCCTACCTGCAGGGGTTCAAGGGCCGCAGCGAGCCGAACACGATCGAGTACAAGATCGGCGAGATCTTCGCCGAGCTGAAGAACAAGTTCACCAGCGGCTATTCGCTGCGCGACGCGCTCGACCTGGTCGACCAGCTGAGATTCGGCAGCCAGGCCGAGAAGCACGAGCTGTCCGAGCTCTACGAGGCCAAGATCCGCAAGATGGGCAACGCCGGCCGCAACGGCGGCGAGTACTACACGCCCCGCGCGCTGATCCGGGCGATGATCCAGGTGGTCAAGCCGACGCTCCACGACCGCATCTACGACGGCGCGTGCGGATCGGGCGGGTTCCTGTGCGAGACGTTCGATTACCTGAAGCCGCAGGCCAAGACGACGCGCGACATGGATTGGCTGCAGACGCAGGCGTTCACCGGCAAGGAGAAGAAGTCTCTCGCCTACGTGATCGGCACGATGAACATGATCCTCCACGGGATCGACGCGCCGAACATCGTCCACGCCAACACGCTCAACGAGAACGTCCTCGACATCCAGGAGAAGGACCGGTTCGACGTGGTGCTCGCCAACCCGCCGTTCGGCGGCAAGGAGCGCCCCGAGATCCAGCAGAACTTCCCGATCAAGACCGGCGAGACGGCCTACCTGTTCCTGCAACACTTCATCCGCTCGCTGCGCGCGGGCGGCACCGGCGCGGTGGTGATCAAGAACACGTTCCTTTCGAACACCGACAACGCCAGCGTGGCGCTGCGCAAGGAGCTGCTCGAAAGCTGCAACCTGCACACCGTGCTCGACATGCCGCAGGGGACTTTCCAGGGCGCGGGGGTGAAGACGGTGGTGCTGTTCTTCGAGAAGGGCGAGCCGACGCGGAGCGTATGGTACTATCGGCTCGATCCCGGCCGGACGCTGGGCAAGACCAATCCGCTCAACGACGCCGACATGGCGGATTTCGTGGCGAAGCAGGCGGACTTCGACGAGGGGCCGAACAGCTGGAGCGTGGCGGCGGATAGTCTCGATCCGGCGACCTTCGACCTTACCGTGCGCAATCCCAATGCGCCCGAGACGGAGGCGCTGCGTAGCCCGGCGGAGATTCTCGACGAGATTGCGAGGCTCGATGCGGAAAGCGCCGAGGTGCTGGCGCGGGTGAGGGAACTGCTGTGAGGTCGGGAGGAACTGGGCGGCTCGGCGATGTCCTAAGGCTTGAATATGGCAAACCGCTACCGCCCGAGCTTCGCTCGCCCGAAGGTACCGTACCGGTCTACGGAGCGAACGGAATCAAGGATTGGACCAAGACGGCGTTCCGAAGTGAACCGACGATCATCGTGGGACGCAAAGGGTCCGCCGGAGAAATCCAGTTAACGGACGGGCCGTTCTGGCCTCTCGATGTCACCTATTTCGTCGACTTTGACCGAGGGCGTCACGATCTCAAGTTTCTCTACTATCTGCTCGATTGGATCGACCTGCGCTCGCTCGCAAAGGGTATCAAGCCAGGCGTCAATCGGAACGAAGCCTACGATATTCCAGTGTCAGTCCCGCCCCTCGAAGAGCAGCGGCGGATTGTGGCGGTGCTGGATGAGGCCTTCGCCGCCATCGCCACGGCGACTGCCAATACGGAAAAGAACCTCGCGAACGCCCTGGAGCTATTTGGAAGCGTCCTTTCGGAAGCTCTTCGAGACAGCGCGGGAGAATGGGAACCGCGGGAACTTCAATCTCTACTGATTAAGGGACGAAAGATCAGCTACGGCATCGTGAAGCCTGGTCGACACGATCCTCATGGTGTGAGACTGATTAAGAGTCAGCAGGTTCGTGATGACTCGATGGATCTCAGTGCGGATTTTAGAATAACCAAGGAATTGGACAAAGAGTACGCTCGAACTCGCCTTGAGGGTGGAGAGATTTTACTGAACTTGGTTGGGGCCAGTATCGGACGTTCGGCAATAGCACCGGACGAGGTGCGCGGTTCGAACGTTAGCCGTGCGATTGCTGTGATACCAGTCCGACCGGAATTGGCGCGTTGGGTCCAGTATAATCTTCGCGGAGCGGTTGGGCAGGAGCTGATCCGGTCGAGAACTGGAGGGAGCGCGCAGCCGGTACTAAATCTGTCCGAGGTGAAGTCATTGCCCATTCCGCTTCCGCCTCCGAGTAAACAAGAGGCCATTATTCGGCGGTTGGATGAGCTGGACTCGGAGGCGCAGCACTTGGCACAGTCATACTGCCGCAAGGTGGCGGCGCTTAGCGCGCTTAAGGCATCCATCCTGAAAAGCGCCTTCTCCGGCCAGCTCACAAAGCGAGAACCCCTCGCCGCATGAACGAAGCCGAGACCCGCGCCGAGCTGATCGATCCCGCGCTTCATGCCGCCGGCTGGGGCGTGGTGGCGGACAGCCGAACGGCGCGGGAGCACATGATCGCGCCGGGGCGGATCATGGGCGGCGGGCGGCGGGCGAGCGCCAAGGCGGCCGACTATGTGCTGGTCTATCGCAACACCAAGCTGGCGGCGGTCGAGGCCAAGGCGGCGGGCAAGAGCTACACCGAGGGCGTGGCACAGGCGAAGGACTATGCCGCCTGTCTGCAGACGCGCTTCGCCTTCGCCACCAACGGCACGGAAATCTATCGCATCGACATGCAGACCGGCGAGGAGGGGCTGGTCGAGCGCTGGCCGACGCCGGACGAGCTGTGGGCGGCGACCTTCGCCGAGGCCAACCGCTGGCGCGACCGGTTCGCGGCGGTGCCGCTGCAGACCGACGGGCGGTTCGAGCCGCGGTATTACCAGTACAACGCGATCCAGCGGACGCTCGATGCGATCGCCGACGGACGCGACCGGGTGTTGCTGACGCTCGCCACTGGGACTGGCAAGACGGTGATCGCGTTCCAGATCGCGTGGAAGCTGTTCGAGGCGCGGTGGAACGTGGAGGATTGGAGAAAGCCCTCTCCCCTCGAGGGGAGAGGGTTGGGAGAGGGGGAGTCGGGCGACACGTCTGGCGAGCCCGGCGGCCCCCGCCCCCCGACCCCCTCCCCTGAAGGGGAGGGGGAGAGCCGGCGGCGCCCGCGCATCCTGTTCCTGGCCGACCGGAACATTCTGGCGGATCAGGCTTACAACAGCTTCGACGCGTTCGGGGACGATGCGCGGGTGCGGATCAAGCCGGGGGACGTCCGCAAGAAGGGCGCGGTGCCGAAGAACGGCAGCGTGTTCTTCACGATCTTCCAGACTTTCATGTCGGGCACCGACGCCAACGGCGAGCCCGCGCCGTGGTTCGGCGACTATCCGCCAGATTTCTTCGACTGCATCGTGATCGACGAATGCCATCGCGGCGGCGCCAAGGACGAAAGCGAATGGCGCGCGATCCTCGAATACTTCGCACCCGCCGTGCAGATCGGCCTGACCGCCACGCCCCGGCGCAAGGCCAACGCCGACACCTACGCCTATTTCGGTGAGCCGGTTTACACCTACTCGCTGAAGCAGGGCATCAACGACGGCTACCTGACGCCGTTCAAGGTCCGCCAGATCGGCACGACAATCGACGAGTATGTCTGGACCGCGGACGACGAGATCGTCTCCGGCGAGGTCGAGGAAGGCAAGCGCTACACCGAGCGCGACTTCAACCGCTCGATCGAAATCCGCGAGCGCGAAGCCTACCGCGTCAAGACGTTCATGGAGATGATCGACCAGCGTGAAAAGACGCTGGTGTTCTGCGCAACGCAGGAACACGCCGGGCTGATCCGCGACCTGATCAACCAGACCAAGACCAGCTCCAATCCCGACTACTGCGTGCGCGTGACCGCCAACGATGGCGCGCTCGGCGAGCAGTGGCTGCGCACGTTCCAGGACAACGACAAGACGATCCCGACGATATTGACGACGAGCCAGAAGCTCTCGACCGGGGTCGATGCGCGCAACGTGCGCAACATCGTGCTGCTGCGGCCGATCAATTCGATGATCGAGTTCAAGCAGATCATCGGCCGGGGGACGCGGCTGTACGAAGGCAAGGACTACTTCACGATCCTGGATTTCGTGAAGGCTTACGAGCACTTCAACGACCCCGAGTGGGACGGCGAGCCGCTGGAGCCGGAGCCACCGGGCGAGCCGAGGCCCCGACCCGAGCCGGAGCCGGGACCGGGCGAACCACCACCCGACGAACCGCAATCCCAGAAGCAGAAGCTCGTCATCAAACTCGCCGACGGGAAGGAACGCACGTTCCAGCACATCAGCGGCACGACCTTCTGGGACGCGAGCGGCAAGCCGATCTCGGCTCAGCAGTTCGTCGAGCAGTTCTTCGGCAAGCTGCCCGAGCTGTTCCGTGACGAGGACGAGCTGCGGCGAATCTGGAGCGATCCGGACACGCGCAAGGCGCTGATCGACGGGCTGGCCGAGCGGGGTTTCGCGGGCGAGCAGTTGGCGCAGATCAGGCGCATGATCGACGCCGAGGCGAGCGACCTGTTCGACGTGCTTCGCTACATCGCCTTTACCAAGGCGCCCTTGAAGCGCGCCGAGCGAGCCCAATCGCGGCGGGCGGACATTCTCTCGCGGCAGGACCCCAAGCAGGCGGAGTTCCTCGAATTCGTGCTTTCGCAGTACGTCGCCGAGGGTGAAGAGGAACTCGGTGCCGAGAAACTGCCGGACCTGCTCGCTCTGAAGTATGGGACGCCGAGCGATGCACTGCAGCGCCTTGGCAAAGTCGAGGAGGTGCGGCGCGCCTTCCTGGGCTTCCAGGAGGAGTTGTACCGGAAGGATTAGTCTCGCGAGGTCCTGATTGCCCAGCTACTCGACGTTCGGACCCGCCATTCGTTTGTAGGGGGCAAGGAAATGTCTAAAGTCTGGGGCATCCACATGCCCGAATGGGTTGGAGATGAGCCTATCGAGAAGGGTTACGTTTGCCTCGGCTGGCCGAGGCTCGGCGACATCTTCTCGCTTCCGGCCAACCGCGAGATCTACAAATCTAAGATCGCAGCCGCCTATCCCGAAAAGAAGGCAGGGGCCATTCCGGTCGACGCAGGAACCCTCTTCCGCTTCGCCCATGAGATTCAGCCGGGAGACCTGATCATCTATCCGTCGAAGCACAATCGGATGATCAACCTCGGTCACGCGACAAGCAAGAAGTGGCACTCTCCTTCTCCCGCACGCGGGGAGGATGACTTGCCCAACTTCGTGGGAGTCATCTGGATCGCGCACTTCCCCAGGAGTGACTTCACCCAGGCCGCCCTTAACGAGATCGGATCCTTCATCACGCTATTCCGAGTGCGCCAAAATGCCGCGCAATTCGCGGCGAAGGCCAATCACGGCGCGTCACCTGTTGAATTGGACGCGGCGGAAGAAGACACAGTGCCGGACGACGTCGCGTCTCAAGGGGCATCACAGCTTGCCGAAGAGAACACGCAAGATTTCGTAGTCCGCAGGCTGTACTCGGGCCTGTCCGGCTATGAATTCGAGCACTTCACAGCTCACCTGATGGAATGCCTCGGATACACCGCGCGAGTTTCAGAGAAGTCCGGCGACGGCGGCGTCGATGTGATCGCTCATACCGACGAGCTTGGTTTCCAGCCGCCAATCATCAAGATTCAATGCAAGCGGCAAACAATGCAGATCGGCGAGCCCGAAGTCAGCCAACTGCTGGGCACGCTCGGAGAGGGCGAGTACGCTCTCTTTGTAACCCTCGGATCATACTCCAGACAGGCGAGAGTTCGCGAGCGGAATACACCCCGACTTCGATTACTGGATGGCGAGGAACTCGTTGATCTGATCCTTGAGCACTATCCGAAGTTGTCGCCACGTTACCGGACGATGATTCCGCTCAAGCAGATCTACGTTCCGGATTTGATTAGCGAGTGACCTGGCGGCCGGATTACCTCGCTCATCCTCCCCGCCTCAATCGCACTCGCCAGAGCCCCATCCTCGCCGCGCTGCCGCAAGGCTGGAGAACCCGAAAGTCCCGACCTCCGAAATCTCGCTCCACCACGCCGGCGAAGTCACGATAAGGCGTGGCCCGCATACGACCAGACGTTGAGAGTCGCCGGGAAGGGCAAAGGTTGCCCTGTAATGCCAAGAACAGTTCAGCTAATATTCGATCGCATAAAGCGGCCGAGACTTAATCCT
>JBIQKC010000028.1:0-43193 GCA_044506885.1 Sphingomonadales bacterium | reverse complement strand
CGCCCGGATAGGCTTCGCGGCCCGGCGGGCGGCGCAGCAGCAGCGACATCTGGCGATAGGCGACGGCCTGCTTCGAAAGGTCGTCGTACACGATCACCGCGTGCATGCCGTTGTCGCGGAAGAATTCGCCCATCGTGCACCCGGTGTAGGGCGCGAGATACTGGAGCGGCGCGGGCTCCGAGGCGGTCGCGGCGACGACGATCGAGTATTCCATCGCGCCGTTTTCCTCCAGCGCGCGAACGATCTGGGCCACGGTCGAGCGCTTCTGGCCGACGGCGACGTAGATGCAATAGAGCTTCTTGCTCTCGTCATCGCCTTCGTTGACGCCCTTCTGGTTGATGAAGGTGTCGATCGCGACGGCGGTCTTGCCGGTCTGGCGGTCGCCGATGATCAGCTCGCGCTGTCCGCGGCCGATGGGCACCAGCGCGTCGATCGCCTTGAGGCCGGTCTGCACGGGTTCGTGCACCGACTTGCGCGGGATGATGCCGGGGGCCTTGACCTCGACGCGGCGCCGCTCAGCCGCCTCGATCGGCCCCTTGCCGTCGATGGGATTGCCGAGCGCGTCGACCACGCGGCCGAGCAGGCCCTTGCCCACCGGAACGTCCACGATGGTGCCGGTGCGCTTGACGCTGTCGCCTTCCTTGATCTCGGCGTCGGAGCCGAAGATCACGACGCCGACATTGTCGGCTTCCAGGTTGAGGGCCATGCCCTGCACGCCGTTGGCGAAGGCGACCATTTCGCCGGCCTGGACCTTGTCGAGGCCGTGAATGCGGGCGATGCCGTCCCCGACCGAAAGCACGGTCCCGACTTCGCTGACTTCCGCCTCTGCGCCGAAGTTGGCGATCTGGTCCTTGATGACCTTCGAGATTTCTGCGGCACGGATTTCCATTGCTAGCCTTTCGTCGAACCCTTGTGTCGGGCTTAGCCCTTCATGGCCTGGGCGAGAGAATTGAGACGCGTGCGAATCGAGCCGTCGATTCGCTGCGAACCGATGGTGACGACCAGACCGCCGAGCAGATCGGGCTCTACGCTGGCCCTCACCTTGACCGTGCGGCCCTCGCGCGCGCGCAGCTTCTGCTCCAGCGTCGCGAGCTGTTCGTCGCTCAACGGATGGGCGCTGGCCACTTCGGCGGTCACTTCGCCGCGTTGGGCGGCGGCGATCATGTGGAACGCCCGAATCACGGCGGGCAGTTCGGAGGCGCGCCGGTTCTGTGCCAGCACGCCGAGGAAATTGGCCGTGAGATCGGCCAGCTTCAACTTGCCGGCGAGGCCGGCGAACACGCGGCCGAGCGCGGCGCGGCTTACTTCCGGATTGCGGATCAGCGCGCGCAGCTCAGCCGATTCGCCGAGTGCGGCTTCCAGGGTGTCGAGATCGGATTCGACTGCCGTCACGATTCCCGCCTCGCTGGCGAGGTCGAACAGGGCCGAGGCGTAACGCCCTGACAGGCTGGCCTGAATACCGGCGGAAAGCTCCACGCGCGAAGTCCTCTTGGGTCCGGTGAACGGAAAATGTGCGCTTGCCGGAACGGGGCGCTCTCAAGCACCCCGGCAAAGCTGGCGCGCGCCTAGCATCGGCCTTTGCGCGATGCAACCCGCAAGCCGGTGGCGACGGCGGACTGTTGACGGACCGCCGGTACGGGCGGCTAGTCGGCGGGCGCCACGGGCTCCGGCGCGCGGTCGGTGCAGATGTAGATCAGCCGCTCGTTGGGCCGGTCCGGCAGCAGCGACAGGATCGCCTGCTGCTGCGAACCGAGATTGCGGGCCGCTTCCTCTCCGGAGTTGCACGCCGGGGCCTGGTATTCGGCGCGCGCCGCGCGCACGCGCTCCAGTTGCCCGCGCTCCAGCAGATAACGATCGGTGCGGTATTCGCGCGTTGCGGGATCGAATGTGTTGACCGAGACGGCCGCTTCGTCGCCGGGCACGAACACGCGCGTCCATGCGCCGCCAGAGAGGCCATATTGCGTGCGGCCGTTGACGCAGCCGTCGCCGCTCCACGTAAAGGGCGTGTCCTGCGAGATGGCCCCGGTCGCCCGGCTTCGTTCGGGGACGAGCGTGCAGGACCGGATCGCGGTCACGGGCGACGTGATCGGGCCTGTTTCCTCCGCCTGCATCTCGAGCCGCAGCATTTCCTCCAGCCGATCCTCTATCTGGTCGTATCCGGGCCGGGCGAGCCAAGCGACCGCGGCCGCGACCGTGGCGGCGGCCGCGATTCCACCGGCGATCCGCATCTTCCGCCGCTCGCCGCCCTCGTATTCATAGAAGGCGAGGCCGCCTGCGCCGAGCGCGGCGATCAGCAGGACCATTGCCAGCGCCGCGCCGTTCTCGCGTTCGGCGAGAACCTCGAACTGCGCCATGCGGCGCGCCTCGTCGCGGCGGCGGCCAAGCGCTTCCTCGTCGGCCTGCGCCTCTGCGCGGGCGTCCATCTGCTGGCGTTGGGCGCGTTCGCGCTCCGATTGCTCGAGATCGGCGAGGCTGCGGCAGGGCAGGCTGTTGACTTGCGGCGCAACGTCGTTCGCGCGCAGGAATGGCAGCAGTTCGCGCGTGGAGACGGCAAAGAAGAATTCGGCGTCGGCATTCCCGCTTTCCGCGCCGAAGCTGTTGACGCCGATTACCCGGCCGCATTCGTCGAGCAGCGGGCCGCCGCTGTTTCCGCGCGCAATGGGGGCGGTGTGGAGCAGCGAATCGAATTCGCGCGTCGGGCGCGATCCCGACAGGAAGCCGGTGCTGCGGACCGGGGGCTGGGCGCGGAAGATGTCGCCTATCGTCAGCCCCTGCGCGCGGTCGACGTTCATCGGGTAGCCGACGGCGGTCACCGCCCCGCTGTCGATCGAGGGGTTCCCGGCGATGGTCAGCGGCGGCAACTGCATCGGCGACGTCGTGGCGAGCAGGGCGAGATCGTTGCGGCTCGATACGCCCACCACGCGGGCATAGACGGCATCGTCGCCGTCCGAAGGAACGATGCCGATGGAGAGGGCGGAACCGTCCCGCGCCTGCGCGATCACATGGGCGTTGGTCACCACGCGTTCGGGACCGACTGCGAAGCCGGTGCCGTGCGAAACCGGGACCACTTCGTCGCCCCGATGTTCGACGACGACGATGCGCACGACCCCGCGCGAGGCTGCGGCGATATCGGCGGGATCGGCATGGGCGACGCCCGGCGCAACAAGCGCGAAAAACAGCAGAAGGGAGGCGAGGCGGCGCACCATACGTCGGCAGCTGTAAGGCCGAGCCACGCGCCCGGCAACGGTTGTCGCCAGGGGGAGACATTGAACGCAATCGCCGGGAAGCGGCTCGGGGCGCTGCCGGGTATCCCGGCGTCGGGCCGGTTTCGTCCCATATACCAGCCGTTATAAGGAGCAGCTCAATGACCCAGGACCGCATCGACGCCGACAGCGCCTGGAGCGCCGTCATGCGCCGCGACCGCGCATTCGACGGCCGCTTCGTCACCGGCGTGCTGTCGACCGGGATATATTGCCGGCCTTCGTGCGCCGCGCGCCATCCGGCGCGGCGCAATGTCCGCTTCTTTACCGACGGCGCGGCCGCACGGGCGGCGGGGTTGCGTCCGTGCAAGCGTTGCCGGCCGGACGACATCGCGCGCGACGAGGCGGCCGTGCTGGCCGCGATCGACGAGATCAAGGCGAGCGAAGGTAGGCCGCAACTGGCCGAACTGGCGGCCGCGGTCGGCTATTCGCCGGCCCACTTCCAGCGCCTGTTCGCGCGCGCCACCGGCCTTTCGCCCGCCGCCTATGCCCGCGCGCTGCGAGAGGAGCGCGCGCGCGAGGCCTTGCGCGAGAGCGAGAGCGTGACCGGAGCGATCTACGATGCGGGGTTCGAAAGCGCCTCGCGGTTCTACGAATCGATGCAAGGGAGGCTGGGCATGGCGCCGTCGGCATGGGTCAAGGGCGGGGCGGGAGTGACGATCCGCTGGGCCACGGTCGAAAGCTCGCTCGGCCCGATGTTGGTCGCCGCGACCGACAAGGGCGTGTGCAGGCTGTCGTTCGGGCGCGGGCGCGAGGAACTGGAACGGCTGTTCCCGAACGCCGAACTGGTCGAGGGCGGAGCGGACTTCGCGGCGTTGCTCCAGCGGGTAGTGGCCGCGGTCGACAATCCCGCCAGCGGGCGCGACATTCCGGTCGACGTGCGCGGCACTGCGTTCCAGGAACGCGTCTGGCGCGAACTGCGCGGCATTCCGCCCGGCGAGACGCGTTCCTATGCCGAGATCGCGGCGGCGGCGGGCAATCCGAAAGCGGTGCGCGCGGCAGGCTCGGCCAACGGCGCCAACCACGTGCCGGTGCTGATTCCGTGCCACTGCGTTGTCAGGTCGGACGGTTCGCTCGGTGGATACGCCTACGGACTCGAGATCAAGCGCAAGCTGCTGCAAAGAGAGAAACAGCCATGAACCAGGAATTCCGCGATCGCTTCGCCGCCCTGCATGTGCCGGGCGATCCCGTGCTGCTCTACAACATATGGGACGTTTCCAGCGCGCAGGCCGTCGCAGCGGGCGGCGCGAAAGCGCTGGCGACCGGCAGCCACGGCCTTGCCGAAGCCAACGGCTATCCCGACGGCGAGGGCATCCCGTTCAACCTGTTCCTCGATTGCACGCGGCGGATCGTCGCCGGGGTGGACCTGCCGGTTACCGCCGACTTCGAAGGCGGGTTCGCGGTCGACGCCGCGCGGGTCGCGGATCATGCCCGCTACCTTGCAGAAACCGGTGTCGTCGGCTGCAATTTCGAGGACCAGGAGATCGGCGGGCCGGGCCTGCATCCGCTCGCCGAGCAGGCGCGGCGGGTCGCCGCCGTGGTGGACAGCGGCTTGTGGGTCAACGCCCGCACCGACCTGTTCCTGCGCAAGCTGATCGCCGGCGGCAATCCGAACGACCATTCGCTGCTGGGCGAAGGGTTGGAACGCGCGCACGCCTATGCGGAGGCGGGCGCGCACAGCTTCTTCGTTCCGGGCGTGAGCGATCTCGACCTGATCGCCGAAATCTGCGCCGCTTCGCCGTTGCCGGTCAACGTGATCAAGGGCGATGCGCTCGGGATTGCCGACCTCGCACAGGCCGGCGTCGGGCGGATCAGCTGGGGCCCGCGGCCGTGGCGCTGGGCCATGGAGCGGCTGACCGAGGAGGCGAAAGCGCTCTACACGAAGCTGTAGGGATCGATGTCCACCGCCACCCGCACCCCTTGCGGGAATTGCAGCGCCCCCAGCCAGTCGCGGATCACCTGCTGCAATTCGGCGCTGCGGCGCGCGTTGAGGAGCAGGCGATAACGATGGCGGCCGCGCAGCAGCGCCATCGGGGCGGGCGCGGGGCCAAGGATGGCGACATCGGGCAGGTTGGGGCGGGCGGCGCCGATGCGGCCCGCCGCCTCGCGCGCTTCGGCCTGGTCTTCGCTTGAAACGATGATCGCCGCCCAACGCCCGAATGGCGGGGCGCCGGCGTGGCGGCGGGCCTCGGTTTCGGCGGCATAGAAGGCGTCGCGATCGCCGGCGGCGAGGGCGGAAATGACCACGGCGTCCGGGTGGCGGGTCTGGATCATGACTTCGCCAGGCTTCGCGCCGCGGCCGGCGCGACCGGAGACCTGGGCGATCTGCTGATAGGTCCGCTCCGCGGCGCGCAAGTCCCCGCCTTCGAGGCCGAGGTCGGCATCGACCACCCCGACCAGCGTCAATTCGGGAAAGTGGAAGCCCTTGGTGACGAGCTGCGTGCCCACGATCACGTCGATCGCGCCCGCCTCCACCATCGCGACGAATTCCGCCGCCTTCTCGGGCGTGTTGAGCGTGTCGGAGGTAGCGACGGCGATTCGCGCCTCGGGCAGCAGTTCCTCCACCTCGTGCGCGATCCGTTCCACGCCGGGCCCGCAGGCGACGAGGCAATCGGGTTCGCCGCATTCGGGGCAACGCTCCGGCGGCGGCGTTTCGTGGCCGCAGTGATGGCAGGCCAGGCGGCGCGACAGGCGGTGCTCGACCAGCCAGGCGCTGCAATTGGGGCACTGGAAGCGGAAGCCGCAGTGGCGGCACAGTGTAAGCGGCGCGAACCCGCGCCGGTTGAGGAACAGCAGCGATTGCTCATGCCGTTCGAGCCGCTCGCGCATCGCCTCGACCAGCCGCGGCGCAAGCCAGCGGCCGCGCTCGGGCTTCTCGGCGGTCAGGTCCACGGTCTCGATCTGCGGCATGCGCGCGCCACCGAACCGGATCGGCAGCACCAGCCGCTCGTACACGCCGCTTTCGGCCATTTGCAGGCTTTCGAGCGCAGGCGTGGCGCTCGCCAGCACGACCGGGATGCTCTCGAACCGCGCCCGCATCACCGCCACGTCGCGCGCGTTGTAGCGTACGCCGTCGTCCTGCTTGAAGCTGATCTCGTGCGCCTCGTCGACCACGATCAGGCCGAGATTCGCATAAGGCAGGAACAGCGCGGAGCGGGCGCCGACCACGACTTGCGCTGTCCCGGCCGCGATGGCCCGCCACGCCCGCCGGCGCTCGGTCGATTTGAGCGAGGAATGCCACACGACCGGCGGCGCACCGAAGCGCTCCTCGAACCGGCGCAGGAACGCCTCGGTCAGCGCGATTTCCGGCAAAAGGACGAGTGTTTGCCTGCCTTTGCGCAAGCTTTCGGCGATGGCTTCGAAGTATGTTTCGGTCTTGCCGGAGCCGGTTACCCCGTCCAGCAGGAACGGCGCGAAGCCGCCCTCGCGCACCGCTCCGGCCAGCCGCGCCGCCGCTTCGGCCTGCTCGACGGTCAGTTCCGGGCTGGCGTGGCCGGCCGTGGCGCGCGGATAGGGCCGATCGCAATCGACTTCGACCGGCTCGAGCACGCCCTGGTTGACGAGCCCGCGCAATACGCCCTCGCTGACTCCCGCGATGCCGGCCAGTTCGCGGATCGTGGCCTGCTCGCCCTGCAATGCGTCTATCGCCGCCGCGCGTTGCGGCGTCATGCGTTCGGGCGCGCCGCCGGTCAGCCGGTATTCGGTCATCGTCGCCGGCCCGCGCAGCGCGCCGCCGCTCGCCAGCACCATCCGCGCCACCGAGGCGAGCGGGGCGCAGTAGTAGTCGGCGGTCCATTCCAGCAGGCGCCGCAATTCCGCCTTGAGCGGGGGCACAGGCAACACGGCAGCAAGGGGGCGCAACCGCGAATCGGCGACCTCCTCGCCCGGCAGGCGCCCTTCGTCCCACACGATGCCCACGATTTGCCTCGGACCGAGCGGAGCCACGACCACCTGGCCCGGTTCGACCGCCACTCCCTCGGGAACGCGATAGTCGAGCGGGCCGAGCGCGGCGTTGAAGATGAGGAGGCGGACGCGGTTCATGATCGCCCTGTCTATGGGCGATCGGGGCGATCTGGGAAATGGAGGATGGCGGGCCGTGGCGAATCGCACCGCACGGGCATGTCTCAATGCGGGACACCGGTCTTCGGAGGTTCGCGACGCCACTTTCCTGTCCATGCGGCATGCGGTACCCGATGGTTAAGGAATGTTAACGATTCGGAACGTCGCCGTGTGGGCGGTCGTCGGCGGTCGTTACGAAACAGGGGTGACAACGGGATGCGCAAGATATCCGGAGCGATCGCGGCGATTGCAATGCTCGGCCTTTCGGCGCCTGCCGCCGCTGGCGAGATCTGGCTGAATGGCTGGAGTTCGTATTCGAGCGCCGGCTCGGGCGATCTCTATTTCACCGATGGGACCGTCAATGTGCGGGTGTCCGCATGGTCGATCGCTCCCAACAACGTCATTCGCCAGGCATCGCTCGGCATGTGGGAATATGGCCTGGGTGTGCAGCATTCCAGCTGGAATCCGTCCGGCCCGGCGAATTATGGCGCGGATGGGCACCATACCGTCGACAACAGTGGCTGGACGGATTTCCTCGTATTCCAGTTCGATCAGGCCGTGGAACTGGAAAACGGGTTTTTCTGGTCCGACTGGGATGGCCTGCACGATACCGACGCGACCATCGGCTACGGTGATTTCGCGAGCCCTTATAATCAGGCGCTCAACCTGAATAACCAGAATATCTCGGCGCTTTCGGGTTTCAGCCAGTACCTCTCGCTGGACAATTCCGGCGACGAGACCCAGTGCAACCGGGGTAGATGCACCGATGTGCTGGACAGCAGCTATCGCAACATCAATCCCGAAGGCAACGTGGGCAACTTCTGGCTGGTCGGCGCGGCATTCACCAACCCGGACAAGCATGTCGATGGCTTCAAGCTGAAGAAGCTGACCTACGATATTCCCACTCCGCCGCCGCCCGCGGTGCCGGAACCGGGCACGTGGCTGATGATGATCCTCGGCTTCGGGCTGATCGGTGGGTTCATGCGCCGGCGCAAGGCAGAGGACGGTCGCCTTGCTCTCACCGCCTGAGCGTTACCGAAATTCGCCCGCTCCCCTCGGGCGTCACGAGAGCCCCGCACGGTTTGCGTGCGGGGCTTTCTGCTTCTAAGCGTGGCCTTCCTTTCCCTGTGCGAATCCCACGTTGGCCGACGAATCCCCTCTTGATCGTTTTCGCCTCGCGCTGACCGGCGCGGCGCGCGCCATCGGCCGTGACACCGAGGTAGAGGTGGCGTGGACCACCGATCCGCCGGCCGCGCAGGGAACGTCGCTGCGCGTGCCGATGCCGGGGCGGGCGCTGCCGCCTGCGCAGGCGCGCGAGGCGCGCGGCTTTGCGGACAGCTTCGCGCTCCGCATGCGCTATCACGACGATGCGCTCCACCGGCGCATGACGCCGGCCGACCCCGCGGCGCGCGCCTGCTACGATGCGATCGAGCGGGTGCGGTACGAGGCGCTGGGCGAGAACAACTATGCCGGGATGCGCGACAATCTCGCCGCCGCCGTCGAGCAGCGCGTGGCCGCCGATCCCATAGCCCGCGCCGGCAATGCCGACGACGTGCCGTTGCAAAGCGCCGTCGCGCTGCTGCTGCGCGAGCAACTGACCGGCCAGCCGATTCCCGAAGCGGCGCGCGCCGGCGTCGAGCTGGTGCGCGAATATATCGAAAGCCGCACCGGCGACGATTTCGAGCGGCTGGCGCTTACGCTCGACGACCAGCGGGCGTTCCAGGCGCTGTCGCTCGACATGCTGCGCCACTTGCAACTGGTCGAGGCCGAACCGATCGACGAGGACGGCGAAGACGACAACGGCGAAGACGAAGGCGGCGAGGACCAGCCCGACGGCGAGGACGAGCAGGACGCCGGCGACGAGATGCGCCAGGAACAGGTCGCGGGCGACAGCGGCGAAAACCAGGGCGACGACGACACCACGCAGGAAGTCGAAAGCGAGACCGAGCTGTCGGAAGGCGATCCCGGAGACGAGGGCGAGGAGGGCATGATGCCCGTGCGCCCCAACCGCCCGTGGACCGACCTGCCCGAGACGTTCGATTACAAGGTCTTCACCGAGGAATTCGACGAAGTCGTCGAGGCCACCGATCTGTGCGACTTCGAGGAACTGGATCGCCTGCGCGCCTACCTCGACAGCCAGCTTACCGGCCTTCAGGGCGTGGTCACGCGGCTCGCCAACCGGCTCCAGCGGCGGCTGATGGCGCAACAGAACCGCAGTTGGGACTTCGACCAGGAAGAAGGCCTGCTCGATGCCGCGCGCCTTGCCCGCGTGGTTGTCAGCCCTGGTCATTCGCTGAGCTACAAGGTGGAGCGCGATCAGGAGTTCAAGGACACCGTCGTCACCTTGCTGATCGACAATTCCGGATCGATGCGCGGCCGGCCGATCTCGATCGCCGCGATCAGCGCCGACATCATGGCCCGCACGCTCGAACGCTGCGGCGTGAAGGTCGAAATCCTCGGTTTCACCACCCGTACGTGGAAAGGCGGGCAGAGCCGCGAAAAATGGCTTGCGGGCGGCAAGCCGGCGCAGCCCGGCCGCCTCAACGACTTGCGCCACATCGTTTACAAGAAGGCCGACGAACCGATGCGCCGGGCGAGGAAGAGCCTCGGCCTGATGATGCGCGAAGGGCTGCTCAAGGAGAACATCGACGGCGAAGCGCTGCTCTGGGCGCACACCCGCCTGCTCGCCCGGCCCGAGGACCGGCGCATCCTGATGGTCATCTCCGACGGCGCGCCGGTCGACGATTCGACGCTGAGCGTGAACAGCGCCGGCTACCTCGAAACGCACTTGCGCAAGGTGATCGACTGGATCGAGAAGCAATCGCCGGTGCAACTGGTGGCCATCGGCATCGGCCACGACGTGACGCGGTACTACAAGCGCGCGGTGACGATCATGGACGTGGAGCAACTCGGCGGCGCCATCATCGAACAGCTCGCCGACCTGTTCGAAGTGGAATAGGCCCGCGGTTTGCTGTGGGTGCCCATCACGATTGCGGGCGCGGCCGCGCAGGTTCTGCGCAACGGCGCGCAGGCGTCGCTGACGGGCAGGATCGGCACACTCGGGGCGGCGCAGGTGCGGTTCGTCTTCGGCCTGCCTTTCGCGACGGTCTTTCTCTGCGCCGCCTTGTGGCTGGGCGATGCGCGGCTGCCGCATCTTACGCCGACAGCCTGGGGCTGGGCGGCGGTCGGCGCGGTGGCGCAGATACTGGCGACGGCGCTCATGCTCGCGGTGATGCACCGCCGCGCATTCGGCGTGGCCTACGCCTACATCAAGACCGAGCCGGTCCTCGTCGCGGTCCTGGGCGTCATGCTCATCGGCGACCGTTTGCCGTTTGCCGCCTGGGTCGCGATAGCAATCGTGACGGCCGGAGTGCTGATCGCATCGGTGGCGCCGCGAGATCTTGGCCGGCTGCTGGGCGAATGGCGGATGATCGGCGCCGGCGTCCTCGCCGGCGGTCTTTTCGGATTGTCGGCGATCGCGTTTCGCGGCGCGATCGAAGCCATGGGCGAGGGAGGCTTCGTTCTCCGCTCGCTGACCGCGCTTGTCGCTTCGATGGCCATCCAGGTGGCCCTTCTCGGCCTGTGGCTCGCGGTGCGCGATCGAGCGGCCTTCACCGGCTCGTTGCGCGAATGGCGGCGAAGTGTGGGCGCCGGCTTCCTCGGCGCGGTGGCGTCGGCCTGCTGGTTCACCGCATTCTCGCTGACGCCGGCCGCGAACGTCAGAACCCTGGCGCTGATCGAAATGCCGCTGGCGGCCCTGCTCTCGCGGCGCGTCACGGGCAAGCCGATGGAGCGCCACGAGTTGCTCGGTCTTTGCGTGGTGACGGCCGGCGTCGCGTTGATCTTCGCGTCGGCCATCGCCTGACGGCCGCCCGCATGGATGGCTCAGGACCAATCGCCATTCAGAAGATGACGAGCCGAGAATGGTGGTTTTCCGTGACCCGGAGCGGAGCGTGCTTTCGGCACGTGAGCACCGGAAGCGCGGAAAGCCGCCATTTGCAGGCCGTCAGGGCTGGATGGCGATTGGTCCTAGGCGATTACCGCCCAGCCGAGCCCCAGCAGCCCCGCCCACAGCGCCACCGACGCGGCCCCGATGACGGTGAGGCGGGCCCAGACGGGCAGCTTGGCCGACGCGGACCGCTCGGTCCGGGCCGCCGCATCTTCGCTTCCGGCAGGCAGTTCGTCCTGTGTCGCCGGGCCGCCGGCGAAATCGCTCTTGAGCAAGGCGGCGCTGAAATCGCCTTTCGAGATCGGCGTGGCGAAAGTGCATCCGGCGCTGGTCTTGCCGGCCCAGACCACCGTGGCGTCGCGCCGCATCCCGTTGGGGAATTCCAGCTCGATCGTCTGGCCCAGGGCGACCGGGTCGACGGTTTCCGCCATGAAGCCGGTATGCGACAGATCGCGGACGATCAGGTTCCGCTCCGTCCCGTCCACCCACGCATGCAGCGTCAGGGCAACGGGCCTGCGCGGCGCGTAGCGCTTTTCGGCCAGTGAGTCGGTCGGTTGCCGCTCGATTCCCATCGCACGTCTCCTTGCTCCGGGAATGCGTTAGGAAAGGTAAACAAATGGTTACCCGGCGCGTCCGGTGAAAGTGCGCGACGGGCGGTCCGCAAACGCCCCGGCGCGTGGCGCGACCGCTTGACCTTGCGCGGCCCGCGCGTAAGCCCGCCGCATGACCGCGCCGCTCCACCTGTTCAATTCGCTGACCCGCGAGATCGAGGCCTTCCACCCCATCCATCCGGGCGAAGCGCGGGTCTATTCGTGCGGGCCGACGGTCTACAACTATCCGCACATCGGCAACATGCGCGCCTATGTCTTCGCCGATATTCTCGGCCGTACGCTGAGCTGGAAGGGCTATGCGCTCACCCACGTCATCAACATCACCGATGTCGGCCACCTGACCGACGATGCCGACGCGGGCGAGGACAAGATGGAGAAGATGGCGGCCGAAAAGGCGCAATCGATCTGGGACATCGCCCGCCACTATACCGAAGCCTACTGGGCCGATGTGAAGGCGCTCAACATCCGCCAGCCCGCGCGATGGACCATCGCCACCGAGTTCGTTCCGGCGATGATCGAGTTCGCGAAAGGAATCGCCGACAGGCATTGCTACGAGCTCGACAGCGGCCTCTACTTCGACGTCTCGACGGTGGCCGACTACGGCCGTCTGGCGCGCGCCCATACCGATGAAGGCGAGGGGCGCATCGAAGCGGTCGAAGGCAAGCGCAACGCCGCCGATTTCGCCATCTGGCGCAAGACTCCGCCGGGCGAGAAGCGGCAGATGGAATGGGATTCGCCGTGGGGCCGGGGCGCGCCGGGATGGCACCTCGAATGCTCGGTGATGAGCGGACAGGTGCTCGGCTTTCCGTTCGACATCCATACCGGCGGGATCGATCACCGCGAGATCCACCACCCGAACGAGATCGCCCAGAATCAGGCCTTCTGCTGCGCCAACGGCCTCGATGTGCCGGCCAACAGCGGCGCGCGGCTGTGGATGCACAACAACTTCCTGGTTGAACGAACTGGAAAGATGAGCAAATCGGCAGGCGAGTTCCTCCGCCTGCAATTGCTGATCGACAAGGGCTGCCACCCGCTCGCCTACCGCATGATGTGCTTGCAGGCGCACTACCGCAGCGAGCTCGAATTCAGTTGGGAAGGGCTGGGCGCGGCGCTGACGCGCCTCAAGCGGCTGGTGCTCGCGGTCGATGCGGCAAGGATCCGCCTGGGCGACGAGCAACCGATCGCCGCACCCGACGGCGGCTGGACGCTGGACAGCGCGGTCGATGAAGTCGGCGGCGCGCTGCGCCCGCTGGTGGTGCGCTTCGACAAGGCGGTGTCCGACGATCTCAACACCGCGGTCGCGCTGACCGTGCTCGAAGAATTGCTCGCCCTGAAGAAGATGCCGGCGCGCGAAATGCTGGCGGCCGTGGGGATGATGGATTCCGTTCTCGGGCTGGGCCTGCTTGGCCTGAACCGCGCCGATCTGCGCTTGCGGCCGAAGGATGCCGCGATCGCCGAGCCCGAGATCGAAGCCGCGTTCGCCCGTCGCAAGGCGGCGCGGGCGGACAAGGACTTCGCCACCTCCGACGCGATCCGCGACGAACTCGCCGCGCAGGGGGTCGAGGTCATGGATGGCGATCCGCTTGGGTGGGACTGGAAGCTGTAAATCCCGCTCCCGCTTGCAGGAGGGGGCAGGGGTGGGCAAGGAAACGGCTATGTCCCGCGACCTCGCATCGAGTAACCTTTCAGGCCCACCTCCGGCCCCTCCCGCACGCGGGAGAGGAGAATGACCGTCGCGGTCCTTCCCACCTCGCTCCGTCCACTCCTCGAAGCGGATGTGCCCGCCTGGCTGGACGTCCGCTGGTGGTCCTCGCCCGACGAATTGCTCGAAGCCGCGCCGCAGGCGGAAATCGGCTGGTTCGATCTGCACGGCAAGGCGGCGCCGCTGCGCGCCATCGAACTGGCGACGGGGTTGCGCTGGCTCAACACGTCCTACACCGGGGTCGACTGGATGCCGCTCGCCGATCTCGATCGGCGCGGCGTCGCGCTCACTTGCGGCGTCGGCCTGACTACGCAGCAAGTCGCCGAATTCGCGGTGATGAGCATGCTGGCCGTGGCCAAGGATTATCCCGCCGTGGTCCGCGCGCAGGACCGGGGCGAATGGCTTTCCGCCCCGCCGGGCGTTCGCGATCTTGCGGGCAGCAGGGCGCTGATCCTCGGCCACGGGGCCATCGGGCAGGCCATCGAACGGGCGCTGCTTGGTTTCGGCGTGGAGGTCGTGGCGGTTTCCAGCCGCCGCCCGCGCAACTGGCGCAGCCGGATCGGCAGCTTCGACTGGATCGTGCTGGCAGTGCCCGGCACGCCGGAGACGCGCGGAATGATCGGCGCGGCCGAGCTGGCGGGAATGAAGCGCGAGGCTGTGCTGGTCAATTTCGCCCGCGCCGATTGCCTCGATCAGCCGGCGCTGATCGAGGCGTTGCGCGAACGGCGCATCGCCGCCGCCGTGCTCGACCTGACAGACCCCGAGCCCCTGCCGCCCGGCCATCCGCTGTGGGCGCTCGACAACGCGCATGTCACGATGCACCTCTCGGGCATCCCGACGCCCGCCAGCCAGGCGCGCGCGGCGGAGCGGTTCCTGCGCAACTGCGAATGCTTCCGCACGGGCGAGCCGCTGGAAGCGCGGGTGGACCTGTCGCGCGGGTATTGACCGAGACACCCCTGCCGCCGTTTGATACCAAGGGGCATCACCGGCCGTTCCAGGGGATTTGCGATCGATGTCCGCAGGTGGCGAACAGAAGAAAGCGTCCGACCTTTTCGTCGAGTGTCTGGAAGCCGAAGGCTGCGAATATGTATTCGGCGTGCCGGGCGAGGAGAATCTCGATTTCCTCGATTCGCTGTCGCGTTCCGACAAGATCAAGCTGGTCCTGACACGGCACGAGCAGGGCGCGGGCTTCATGGCCGCGACCTATGGCCGTCATACCGGCAAGGCCGGCGTGTGCCTCGCCACGCTGGGGCCGGGGGCGACCAATTTCGTCACCGCGGCCGCCTATGCCCAGCTCGGCGGCATGCCGATGCTGATGATCACCGGGCAGAAGTCGATCAAGAAATCGAAGCAGGGCCGGTTCCAGATCCTCGACGTGGTCGCGATGATGGACCCGATCACCAAGTTCACCCACCAGCTTGCCAGCGCCGACAACATCCCCAGCCGCGTGCGCGAAGCCTATCGTCTCGCCGAGGAGGAAAAGCCCGGCGCAGCCCACCTTGAGCTGCCGGAGGACATTGCCGACGAACGCACCGCCTCGCGCCCGCTCGCGCGTTCCTTGGCGCGGCGCCCTTCGGCGGAGCACAAGGCGGTGCGGCAGGCGGTCGAGGCGATCGAGAAGGCCAGATCGCCGGTCCTCGTGATCGGCGCGGGGGCCAACCGCAAGATGACCGGGCGGATGCTGCGCCAGTTCGTGGAAAAGACCGGCATCCCGTTCCTCACCACCCAGCTCGGCAAGGGCGTGATCGACGAACGGCATCCGTTGTTCCTCGGCTGCGCGGCGCTCTCGTCAGGGGATTTCGTCCATCGCGCGGTGGGGGACGCCGACGTCATCGTCAACGTCGGGCATGACGTGATCGAGAAGCTGCCGTTCTTCATGCGCAACGATTGCGACGGGGCGGTCGGTTCGGACAGCCCGCCGACGGTGCTCCACGTTTCGAACAGGACGGCCGAGGTCGATCCGGTCTATTTCCCGCAGATCGAGGTGATCGGCGACATCGCCAACGCCATCTGGCAGATCAAGGAAGACATCGTCCCGCAGGGCCGGTGGAATTTCGAAAGAATGCTGGAATATCGCCGGGCGGAAATGGAGCATACCGGCAGGCTGGCCGCGGATGCCCGCTTTCCGATCTTTCCGCCGCATCTCGTGCGCCAGGTGCGCGATTGCATGCCGGAAGACGGCATCGTCTGCCTCGACAACGGGATCTACAAGCTCTGGTTCGCGCGCGGGTACACCGCATACCTGCCCAACACGGTGCTGCTCGACAACGCGCTGGCGGCTATGGGGGCCGGGCTGCCCAGCGCGATGATGAGCGCGATGCTCTATCCGCAGCGCAAGGTCATGGCGATCTGCGGCGACGGCGGGTTCATGATGAACAGCCAGGAGATGGAGACGGCGGTGCGGCTTGGCCTCAACCTGACGGTGCTGATCCTGCGCGACGACGCCTATGGCATGATCCGCTGGAAGCAGGCCAACATGGGCTTCGCCGATTTCGGGCTGACTTACGGCAACCCGGACTTCGTCGCCTATGCCGAAAGCTACGGCGCGCACGGCCACCGCGCCCAAAGCAGCGAGCACTTGGGGGAACTGCTGGCGATGTGCCGCGATTCCGCAGGGGTGCATGTGATCGATTGCCCGGTCGATTATTCGGAGAACGACCGGATACTGAACCGGGAGATCAAGGAGCTGTCGAAGGCCTTGTAATCCCAAGCTCGGGATGACGATGAAAGTGACGCTGTGACCAAGCTCAAGGACACTTACCCGCTCTACCTCAACAACAAGGCCGTACAGCCGAACACGGACCTGGAGGTGACCGACAAGTTCACCGGCGAACTCGCGTTTCGCACCGCGCTAGCGACGCCCGACGTGATCGAACAGGCCATCGCCGGGGCCGTGCGCGCGGCGGAGCCGATGGCGCGGCTGGCGAGCTATGAGCGGCAGGGCGTGCTGGACCACTGCGTCGGCCGTTTCCGCGAGCGGTCGGACGAACTGGCCCATGCCCTGTGCATCGAGGCCGGCAAGCCGATCCGCGATGCCGAGGGCGAGGTCGGGCGGCTGATCGACACCTTCCGCATCGCCGCCGAGGAAGCGACGCGCGTCTATGGCGAGGTCCAGCCGCTCGATATTTCGGCCCGCGCTAAAGGGTACATGGGCATCTGGAAGCGCGTGCCCATCGGGCCATGCAGCTTCATTTCGCCGTTCAACTTCCCGCTCAACCTCGCCGCGCACAAGATCGCGCCGGCCATCGCGGTGGGCTGCCCGTTCGTGATGAAGCCGGCCAGCATGACGCCGCTTGGCGCGCTCATCATCGGCGAAGTGCTGGCGGAATGCGACGTGCTGCCCGAAGGGGCGTTCTCGATCCTGCCCGCGCACCGCGACGGGGCCGCCATGTTCACCGAGGACGAGCGGTTCAAGCTGCTGAGCTTCACCGGCTCCCCCGCCGTCGGCTGGGCGCTGAAGGCGAAAGCCGGCAAGAAGAAGGTCGTGCTCGAACTCGGCGGCAACGCGGCCGCGATCGTGGACCATGACGCCGATCTGGATCATGCGGTGGAACGCATCGTGTTCGGCGCCTTCTACCAGTCCGGCCAGAGCTGCATCGGCGTGCAGCGGATCATCGCGCACGAAAGCATTTACGAAGATCTGCGCGACCGGCTGGTGGCGAAGACCAGGACGCTGATCGCCGGCAACCCGCACGATCGCGAGACTTTCATCGGCCCGATGATCTCGGTCAAGGAAGCCACCCGGCTCAAGGGCTGGATCGACGAGGCCGTGGCGGCCGGCGCGACCTTGCTGTGCGGCGGCGATCTCGACGGCGCGATGCTGGCTGCGACGCTGCTGGAAAACGTGCCGAAAGCCTGCGCCGCCAATACCGAGGAAGCCTTCGGTCCGCTCGCCAACCTGTCGCGCTTCTCGGACTGGAACGAGGCGCTGGAGCAGGTCAACGCCAGCAGGTTCGGCCTCCAGGCCGGCATCTTCGCCCGCGACTTGCACAAAGTGCTGGAAGCCTGGGACACGCTCGACGTGGGCGGCGTGGTGGTCAACGACGTGCCCAGCTACCGCGTCGACAACATGCCCTATGGCGGGGTGAAGGATTCCGGGCTCGGCCGCGAAGGCGTGCGCTTCGCGATGGAGGACATGACCGAGATCAGGAACCTGGTAATCCGGCGCTGAAAGCCACGACACGATTTCAGCTTTCGTCCAGCAGCAACAGCTCGCAGGTCACGCGCATGAGCGGCGGGTCGAAGCGATGGTCGACTTCGGTCACCGCGGCATCGGCCACCAGTTGGCCCGGCAGCGCGAACTCGTGCTCGGGCAGGAGGGCGATGAACAGCTCGCCCGCTTCCACTGCTTCCGGCCCCGCGAACGCCAGTTCCACCCGGTGGCGCGCGCCGGCGAATGTGACGCTGGCCCAGCTCCTTTCGTTGTGGCTCAGCACTTCAGCCTTGCCTTGCGCAAGATCGACCAGCGCCTGTCGCAGCTTCCCGGTCGCTCCCTGGCGGGGCCGCGCGCGCGGCTTCGAGGTTTCAACAAGCATGAATATCCTCCCGATAGGTGTTCATGAAATGTTCCATACGTCTTTCGGTTACGGGACGCGGTTCGCGGCCGTTGCGCAGATCGAACACGAAGCGCGGATCGTGGGCCGCGAGACGGCCGAACTTCGTCGCCGGCATCCCCGTGCGGCGCAGGAAAGATTCGATCTTGCGGATGAGCATGGCGGACCCTCGTTGCGACTCGATGGCCCATTGCTCGCCGACGAAATCCTACTTGTCTAGGAAAAATACTACGTGTAGGATGCATTCCTTGATGAACCGCAGGAAATCCCCCGATGGACCCGCGTGAACGATTATCCGCACTGGTGCGCGAACAGGGCCGCAGCCTCGCCGCGTTGTCGCGGATGCTGGGGCGCAATCCCAGCTATCTGCAACAGTACATAACCAAGGGAAGCCCGCGAAAGCTGGAGGAGGAGGACCGTCGCAAGCTGGCGCAGTTCTTCGGCATCGATCAGAGCGAACTGGGCGGTCCGGAGGAAAAATCCTTCTCTACGTCCGGCGACTGGGTCGATGTCCCGCGCCTGCCGTTGGAGGCGTCGGCCGGACCGGGCTCTCTGGGTGCGGCGGAAATCCCCTTCGACGCATTCCGTTTCTCGCGCCGCTGGCTGCGCGAGCAACGGCTTGAAGCGGCAATGCTCTCGTCGATCCGGGTCATGGGCGATTCGATGGACCCGTTGCTGCGCGACGGCGACGAAATCCTCGTCGACCGCACCCCGCGCCCGTTCCGCGAAGGCGTCCACGTGGTGCGTCTGGGCGACGCCCTGCACGTCAAGCTGCTGCAAGCCGTGCCGCCGGGCGGATTGCGGCTGGTGAGCCAGAACCCGCTCTATCCGCCAGTCGAGGTGCCTATGGCCGACGTCGACGTGGTCGGCCGCGTGGTGTGGAAGGGCGGGCGGCTGTAGCATGCCGGCGGATTCTGGAAGGGAGGTAACCGCTCGACTTGCGGACTTCTTGGCGTGTTGACGCCCCATGGCTGAATGGTAGCACGGCGACATGTCACTCAACCGCCGCCACTTTATGGCTCTGGCTTCTGTGGCCGCCGTCGCGCCAGTGTTCGCTCTAGGCGCAGAGCCGAGGGGCCGGATCGAAGTCATCGACAGGATCGGTTTCGACAATTATCCCGATGCGCGCCTTCGGATTTGGCTCCCGCCGAATTACGATGACAGCACTGGCTCGTTTCCCACGCTCTATCTGCTTGATGGCCAATTTGCCTTCGAGTCCGACAGTGACGGGGTCAATTTCGCGACAGATCGCCGGGTGGCGCAGCTGGCGGCCGCCGGGACGATCGAGCCGCATTTGATTGTCGCCATCGACAGCCTTGGATGGGATCGTTTCCTCCAATACATGCCGGAGACTATCTACGAACTTGCGCGGGGCCAATTGCGCGAGGGTATCGATATTGAGCTTGCCCGCTACGACGGCAGGCCTCTCCAGTCGAACGCTCTCCTTCAATTTCTGACGACCCGGCTCAAGCCCTTCTTGGACCGCAACTACCGGACGCGGCCGGGCAGGCTGGATACGGCGATCTTCGGCGCGAGCATGGCCGGAGTGATGGCGGGGGCGATCTTTGTTGAAGCGCAACAGGTCTTCGGGCGCGGGGCCTGCATGTCGCCCAACTGGCCCATCTACGACAACCGCTTCATCGACTACGAACAGCTGCTGTCGATCTGGCCTGCCTATTTTGGCAGGCTGGGCGCGCCCGAAGGCAGGCGTCTCTGGCTCGATCACGGGACGGAGATGGAACTGGATGCGGGCATAACGCCTCACCAGATAAATATTGCTGATCGTCTGGTGGGGCTGGGCTGGGAACGCGGATGCAATTTGCAGACGCGGGTTTACGAAGGCGCCGGTCACGCGTTTGCGCAAACTGCAGTGCAGATGGACGAAATGCTCGCGTGGCTACTTGCTTAGACTGACGTTTCCGATTGGGTCGAGACTGCACGTTCGCTTCCTTCACCTCTTTCGTCGTTCCAGGTGTGTGGTGCGAAAACACGGCACGCTCTAGGCTCGCACGAAATACGAGTCGGAAATGGGAGAGCCGCGATGCGTCACCGGACCATTCTTGCTGCGCTGCTGCTGGTCATGCCTGTTACCGCCCACGCCCAGCAACCCACGCTGGAACAGCGGGTCGAGCGGATGGAGGCCGATGCCGAAATCCGCCGGATGCTGGTGGAATACGGCGCTTACATCGACGGCCGCGACTATGCCGCCTACGCCGCGCTGTTCGCCGAGGACGGGGTGTGGACCGGCGGTTTCGGCAGCTTCACCGGGCCGGCGGCGATCGAGAAGATGCTGATCGACAACCTCGGCGTGCCGGAGCCGGGCTTCGTCAACAAATCCAACTTCCACATGATGACCAACCCGATAATCGAGGTGGAGGGCGACACCGCGCGCGTCACGTCGAAATACCTGTTCTGGGTCCGCTCTCCCGAGGACCGGCCGACGCCGATGCTGGCCGGGCGTTATGTGGACGAATTCGTGAAGCGGAACGGCGCATGGAAGATCGCCCACCGCACCACCTGGGGCGAAATCCCGTTCCGCGATCCGAATCTGCCGCCCACTGCGCAGCCGCCTTCGATGGCCGTGCAATCGGCCGATGCCCGCATTCGCCAGCTCGAGGACCAGCTCGCGATCCAGCGCATCCTCGTCGAATACGCGGCGCGGATCGATGCGCAGGACTTCGACGGCTATGCCGACCTGTTCGCGCGCGAGGGCGAATGGCGCAACGGCGCGACCGTGCGCAAGGGGCGAGCGGAGATCAAGGATCTGCTGGTCGGGCTGTTCGGCAATCCGCCGGAAGGGTTCGTCAACATGGAAAGCTATCACCTCGTGTCCAACCCGCAGGTCGACGTGCAGGGCGATCGCGCCACCGCCCGTTCCCGCCACCTGCTCATCATGCGCGACGAAGGCGGCAGCCCGGTGCCCGAACTGACCGGGCTCTACGAGGACGAATTCATCCGCGAGGATGGCGAATGGAAAATCCTGCGCCGGGTCGACAATCCGATCATGCCGACGCCCGACGAGTGGCGAAAGGAAATGGCGGAACGGCAGGCGCGGCGATAACCGACGCGAGACCACCGTCACCCTGAACTTGTTTCAGGGTCCATCTCTCCGCCAGCGCGGAGTCATCGGCGCTGAACCGAAGCAGGCCGCGCGGTTGCGCTTCGGAGGTGAGTCCAGAACGAACGGCACGATGGACCCTGAAACAAGTTCAGGGTGACGGATATGGATGCGGGTTTTGCCTCCCCCAGCGTCGGGAGGATTGAAGCGCGGCGAGATTACCGCCACCTAGGCGCAATGCCCGAAAGCCCCCTCCGCGCTGCGATCGTCCCCGTCACCGCGTTCCAGCAGAACTGCTCGCTGGTGTGGTGCACGAAGACCATGCGCGGCGCGCTGGTCGATCCCGGCGGAGAGCTGGACCGGCTGAAGGCGGCGGTGGCGCAGGCGGGCGTGACGCTGGAGAAGATTCTCCTCACTCACGGCCATGCCGACCATTGCGGCCAGGCCGGAATGCTCGCCGCCGAACTGGACCTGCCGATCGAGGGCCCGCACGAGGCCGACCGCTTCTGGATTGCCCGGCTGGAGGACGACGGCCCGCGCTTCCAGATGCAGACGAAGGTGTTCGAGCCGACCCGCTGGCTGGAAGACGGCGACACCGTGCGTTTCGGCGAGGTCGAGCTGGAGGTGATCCACTGCCCCGGCCACACGCCCGGCCATGTGGTGTTCTTCCACCGCCCGGCGCAATTCGCCTTCGTCGGCGACGTGCTGTTCGCCGGCTCCATCGGCCGCACGGACTTCCCGATGGGCAACCACCAGGACCTGCTCGACGCGATCACGCAGAAACTCTGGCCGCTGGGCGACGGGGTGACCTTCGTTCCCGGCCACGGCCCGACCAGCACTTTCGGGCGAGAGCGCGCGAGCAATCCTTACGTGGGCGATGCGGCGATGGGGGCGGGGCGCTGACTCCCGCCTTGCGCCGGCCGGAAAACTCGCTATAGGGCGCGCCTTCGCAGCATGGCTGGCCTGCCGCAGCAGCCCTTGCGTATGCAAGGGGTCTGGCATAGGGCCGCCTGCGAATACGATAGAGATTTCAAGGAACAGGTGCCGCGATGGCTGTCCCTAAGAGAAAAACTTCCCCCTCCCGCCGGGGCATGCGCCGCGCGCACGATGCGCTGAAGGTGGAAGCGTTCCACGAGTGTCCCGATTGCGGCGAGCTCAAGCGCCCGCACAACCTGTGCGGCCACTGCGGCCACTACAACGGGCGCGAGATCGTTTCGGTCGGCCTCTGACGGCCCCCAGACAAGGACATAACGCATGAGCCTTCCGCGTATCGCTGTTGATGCGATGGGCGGAGACGAAGGCGTGCGCGTGATGGTCTCTGGCGCGGCGCTCGCGCGGCGGCGGCACGACAAGTTCAAGTTCCTGCTCGTGGGTGACGAGGCGCGGATCAAGGAAGCGCTCGAAAGCCATCCGAATATGCGCGCGGCGTCCGAAATCCTCCATTGCGAGGATGTCGTCGGCGGCCATGAAAAGCCCACCCAGGCGCTGCGCCGGGCCAAGAAGACTTCGATGGGCCTTGCCATCGACGCGGTGAAGAAGGGCGACGCCGGCGCCGCGGTGAGCGCGGGCAACACCGGCGCGCTGATGGCGATGAGCAAGCTGGCCTTGCGCACGATGCCGGGGATCGACCGTCCGGCGCTGGCCGCGATCATGCCGACGCTGGAAGAGCACGACGTGGTCATGCTCGATCTCGGCGCCAACACGGATTGCGACGCTCGCAACCTGGTGCAGTTCGCGATCATGGGCGCCGCCTATGCGCGCGTCGTCACCGGGCGGGACAAGCCGCGCGTGCGCCTGCTCAACATCGGCACCGAGGAAACCAAGGGCACCGCCGACTTGCAGGAGGCCGCCAGCCGCCTGCGCGCCGCGACCGGTCTCGCGCTGAGCTTCGAGGGCTATGTAGAGGCCGACAAGATCAACCGCGGCCATGTCGAGGTGGTGGTGACCGACGGATTTTCCGGCAATATCGCGCTCAAGGCGATCGAGGGTTCGGCGCGGTTCGTGACCGATCTGCTCAAGAGCGCGTTCCGCAGCTCGCTGCGCTCCAAGATCGGGTTCCTCGTCTCGCGCCCGGCCACCGAACTGCTGCGGCACCATCTCGATCCCAACAACCACAACGGCGCGGTGTTTCTCGGGCTCAACGGAGTGGTGGTGAAATCGCACGGCAGCGCCAGCGCCGGCGGCGTCGCCAATGCGGTCGCGGTGACCGCGCGCCTGCTGGAGGAAAACCTGACCGAACGGATCGCGGCCGATCTGGCCGAGTTGGGCGAGACCCGCCTGCGCGAGAACGGGCGCGCCGGGGCCGCCGCATGATCCGCTCGGTCGTCAAGGGAAGCGGCTCGGCCCTGCCGGCGCGTGCGGTGACCAACGAGGAACTGGCGCGGACGGTCGACACCAGCGACGAATGGATCCGCGAACGCACCGGGATCGCCGTGCGCCATATCGCGGCTGAGGACGAGACCACCGGCACGCTGGCGACCGAGGCCGCGCGCGCGGCGCTCGCCGACGCCGGCATCGCCGCTTCGCAAGTCGATCTGATCGTGCTGGCGACCGCCACGCCCGACAAGACGTTCCCCGCCACCGCGACGCAGGTCCAGGCGGCGCTCGGCTGCAACGGCGGTGCGGCGTTCGATGTCGCCGCGGTCTGTTCCGGGTTCCTCTACGCGCTCGCCACCGCCGATTCGATGCTGCGCACCGGCATGGCGACATGCGCGCTGGTGATCGGCTCGGAGACTTTCAGCCGCATCCTCGACTGGGACGATCGCGCGACCTGCGTTCTGTTCGGCGACGGCGCGGGCGCCATCGTGCTGCGCGCCGAGGAGGTCGCCGAGGACGGCCCCGGAGTTCTGGTGACGCGCCTCCACGCCGACGGCGCCCATCGCGATCTGCTGCATACCGACGGCGGTCCTTCCACCACCGGCACGTCCGGCAAGGTGCGGATGAGGGGGCGCGAGGTGTTCCGCCACGCGGTAGTGAACCTCGCCGAAGTGCTGGAAGAAGTGCTCGCGGCCGCCGGCCGTTCGGCGGACGATGTCGACTGGGTCGTGCCGCACCAGGCCAACCTGCGCATTCTGGAAGGCACCGCGCGCAAGCTCGGCCTGCCGATGGACAGGATCGTGGTCACGGTCGATCGCCACGCCAACACCTCGGCCGCGTCGGTGCCGCTGGCGCTCGACGCGGCGCGCCGCGACGGGCGCATCAAGCCGGGCGATCTGGTCATGCTGGAAGCGATGGGGGGCGGGTTCACCTGGGGCGCCAGCCTGTTGCGCATGTGAAACGGGGAAATTCTTCGCCTGCGGTGTTGCCTAACGGCTCGCTTTCAGTAAGTTCGCGACAAGGTCGCCGCGTCCCAATTCACTCTTCGGGGGGGCCGAACTAGATGATGAGATCCGTAGGAACTCTTACACGCGCGGATCTTGCGGAAACGATCAACCGCAAGATGGGTTTTTCGCGGGCCGAAAGTCTCGACATGGTCGAGCGGATTCTTGCGACCATGTGTCAGGCGATGGCGGATGGGGAAAACGTCAAGATTTCCGGCTTCGGCAGCTTCGTCCTGCGCGACAAGCGCGAACGGATCGGCCGCAATCCCAAGACCGGCGTCGAAGTCCCGATCACCCCGCGCCGGGTGATGACCTTCCGCGCCAGCCAGAAGCTCAAGGACAGGATCGTCAAAGGGTCATGACCGAAGGCCCGTGCCAGCTTCGCTTCGATGACGGGAAGGATGAAGGCGCGCTGCGCACGATCGGCGAAGTAGGCGCGGCATTCGGCATCCGCCAGCATGTGCTGCGCTATTGGGAACAGCAGTTCCCGATGCTCCGCCCGCTCAAGCGCAGCGGCGGGCGGCGCTATTACCGGCCCGACGATGTCGCGCTGGTCGAAACCATCGACCGGCTGGTCAATCGCGAAGGCTACACGCTCAAGGGCGCGCGGCAGGCGATAGAGAAGGGCGCAACCGCCGCTCCCGCGCAACCGCAGCCCGCGCCCGCCCCGGCACCTGCCGCTGCCGCTTCGCCGCCGCCGGAAATCCTTGCCGAACTGCGCGCTATCCGCAACCGGCTGGCCAACGCGCTCGCGGCCTGAACGGCGTCCGACCGCGTAATTTGTTGCCCGCATGGCAACGCCTGCTCCGGTTCCACCAACGAGTCGGTGAACGATTCTGCTCGGCGCGCTGACGGGGAGACGACGAATGAGAATTCCGGGCCTGCTTCTCGCGGCGGCGGCGATGGTCGTCTCCGCTCCCGCGTCCGCCCGTGACGCGGCGGGTGTGTGGACCGCCACGTTGCAAGTGACCGAAAGCGTCAGCCTGCCGCTGGTCTTTCGCATCGCCCGCGACGATGCCGGCGCTCTTACCGGAACGATGGACAGTCCGACGCAGGGCGGCTTCGGGATTCCCCTGGCCGGAATCACTGCGAGCGAAGACCGGCTGCGTTTCGAGGCGCCCTCGGTCCAGGGCGTGTACGAGGGGACGTGGGACGAGGCCTCGCAGGCGTGGAAGGGCGAATGGAGCCAAAGCGGCAGTAGCTGGCCGCTCGATCTTTCCGCCCCGCCGCCACCGCCGCCGTTGCCCGCCGACTGGAGCTTGCCGTCGGACGACGCGCTCGAAGCGATGATCGCCGCGCGCAATGCGCCGCGCGCGGGGCAGGGGATCGTTATCGGCGTGCTCGGCCCGGAAGGCCGGCGGGTGGTCGCCGGCGGCGCGCCGTTCGACGCCGATATGGTGTTCGAGATCGGTTCCATCTCCAAGGTCTTCACCGCGCTGATCCTCGCCGACATGGTCAACAAGGGCGAGGTCTCGCTGGACGATCCGGCCGAACGGTATCTGCCCGAAGGGCATACGATGCCCGAACGCGGCGGGCGCAAGATCGCCCTGCGCGATCTCTCCACGCATATGTCGGGCCTGCCGCGGCTGCCCGACAACATGCCCTACGGCGATGCCGAAGACCCCTATGTCGATTATACCGAGGCGCTGCTGCTCGCCTTCCTCGACGATCACACGCTGACACGCGATGTCGGGGAGCGGTGGGAGTATTCGAACCTTGCCGTCGGCCTGCTCGGCTATCTCCTCGGCCGCGCTGCGGGAACGGACTACGAAACCCTGCTGCGCGAGCGGATCACCGGGCCGCTGGGGATGAGCGACACCTCCGTCGCCCTCTCGGCGGACCAGCAGGCGCGTTTCGCGCCGGCGCTCGACGCCTATATGCGTCCGACCAAGCCGTGGAATCTGTCCGTGCTGACGCCGGCGGGCGGAATCCGCTCGACCGCCGGCGACATGCTCAGGTTCGCCGCCGCCGCGCTCGATCCCGCTTCGCCCATCGGCCCGGCGATGGCGACCGCGCTCGGCGTGCGCGTGCCGGTGGGCAGCGGCGAGGCGCAGCAGGCGCTAGGCTGGCAGATCGGCGTGCCGGGGCCGGGCCGGGAAGCGACGATCCACAACGGCGGCACGGGCGGGTTCCGCACGTCGCTGGTGCTCGACCGCGCAGAGGGGCGCGCTGCGGTGGTGCTGGTCAACTCGGCCGCCGAACCTTCCGCCACCGACCTTGCGATGCACGCGGTGTTCGGCATGCAGGTTTCTCCGACGCCGGCCGTTCCGCCCCTGCCGGCAGCCGTTACGCCGCGCGCCGAAGTCACGCTTCCCGCGGCCGAACTCGACCGGGTGACCGGAACTTACGATTTCGGCAACGGCGTGGTGTTCGAGATCACCCGCGCCGGCGACGGCCTGCGCGCCCAGCGCAAGGGCTCCGCCACCGGGCCGGTGCTGCCGATATTCCCGGAAGCGGAGCTTGCGTTCTTCTACAAGGCCATCGACGCGCAGTTCCGCCTCATTGCAGACGAAAGCGGCAAGGTCACCGACGCCGAATTCGTGCAGGGCGGCATCACGTTGACCGGCAAGCGCGTCGAGCCTTAGACCGCCGAGGCGGGCGGAGCTACGCAGCCGCTTCCACCTCCTGCCGCGCCAGCATGACTTCGGCGATCTGCACCGCGTTCAGCGCCGCGCCCTTGCGCAGGTTGTCGCCGACCACGAACAGCGCCAGGCCGTGCGGCACTGTGCGGTCCTTGCGCACGCGGCCGACGAACACGGGGTCCGCGCCGGTGGCGTCGAGCGGGTTGGGCACCTCGGCGACCACCACGCCCGGCGCATCGGCCAGCAGCGCCAGCGCCTGCTCCGGCTCCAGCGGACGCTCGAATTCGAGATTCAGCGACAGCGCGTGCCCGGTGAAGACCGGCACGCGGACGCAAGTGCCCGATACCGCCAGTTCGGGCAGCTCGAGAATCTTGCGGCTTTCGTCGCGCAGCTTCAGCTCCTCCTCGGTGTAGCCGTCCTCGCCCAGCACGTAGTTGAGCGGGACGACGTTGAAACCGATCGGCGCCGCCCACTTGCGCGGGACGCCGAGATCGACCGCATCGCCCCGGCGCGCCAGCCCGTCGCTCCCGGCCGCGCCGGCGACGATCTGCTCGTGCAGCACCTGCACGCCTTCCATCCCGCCGCCCGACACCGCCTGATAGGTGCTGGCGACTATACGCCGGAGCCCGGCGGCATCGTGCAGCGGCTTCAGCACCGGCATCGCCGCCATCGTGGTGCAGTTGGGGTTGGCGACGATGCCCTTGGGCAGATGGGCAAGCGCCTCCGGGTTCACTTCGGAGACCACCAGCGGCACCTCCGGATCGGCGCGCCAGGCGGAGCTGTTGTCGATCACCACCGCGCCGGCCGCCGCCGCCTTCGGCGCCAGCGCCTTCGAGGTCGAACCGCCGGCGGAAAAGAACAC
This sequence comes from Sphingomonadales bacterium, assembly GCA_044506885.1. Lineage (GTDB taxonomy): Bacteria > Pseudomonadota > Alphaproteobacteria > Sphingomonadales > Sphingomonadaceae > Croceibacterium_A. The sequence goes on along the minus strand of JBIQKC010000028.1, from coordinate 15,237 downwards.
CACGTCGAGCCCTGCGAAGTCGGCGGTCGCGGCGTCCTCGACAACGATCTCCTGTCCCTCGAACACGACTTTCGATCCGGCCGAGCGGGCCGAGGCGAACAGCCGCAGCGACGCGAGCGGGAAGTTCCGTTCCGCCAGCAGCTCGCGCATCATGCCGCCGACAAGGCCGGTCGCGCCGACGATGCCGACGTTGGGGCGGGCGGGAAGGGTGCGGTAATCGGTCATGGCAATACGTCTCCTGTTGGCGGAGGCGCGGGACCGGGTTTTCCAGAGAAGACCTGCCCCGCGTTCTCCGCAGGGCCTGGTCGGGGTGTCCGTTAAGCCGGCACGACCCTGACCGCCCCGCGAGCGCGGGTCGGTTTCGGGGTGGTAATAATCGTGCGGATCGCGAACATCGCGCGGGGCCTTAGTGTCGCCGGCGCGGCTTGTAAACCGCCGATCGTTAACCCACCCGCTCCGGCCCCAGCTCCGGATCGAGATCGCGCGGGCGGGCGAGGTGGACCAGTGCGCCGCAGCCGGGCGCGCAATCGGCCCAGCGGTCGATCGCCAGTTCGAGCACCGCGAAGGTCGCGGTCGGATATTTCTCCGCCGCGTCGGCGAACAGGTCGTTCTCGTTCTCGGGCGCGACGAGATCGAAGATCAGTTCCTGTAGGCCGGGATTGTGGCCGACGATCATCGCCGTGCCGACGCCATCTTCCAGCGAACGGACGTGCGCCAGCAGCGTGGCCCGGTCGGCGAGGTAGACCGCTTCCTCGAAGCGCACCCGGGCCTGTAGCCGCGCGGCATCGAGCGTGCGCCGCACCCGTTCGGCGGGGCTGGCGAGAATCACGTCCCACACTTGCCCATGATCACGAATATGCGCGCCCATCAGCGCCGCGCCGCGCCGGCCGCGCTCGTTCAGCCCGCGGTCGAAATCGCGCAGCGACATATCGTCCCAGTCGGACTTCGCATGGCGCAACAAGCCCAGAGTTTTCATGGGCGTTTTCATGGGCGTTTCACCGCTGCCCGCGTTCCTCTTCCAAAGCCCCCACCGCCCCCGAGAAGACACCGCTGGCGATGCGTTGTAAAGCCTCGTCGAGCGTCAGGCGCAGCACCGGGGCGCCGGCGGGGAACGCGCTCAGCAACCGCGAGGGGAAGGCGGGCGAGAGGACCACGAAATGGCCGCTGTCCTCGCGCGTGCGGATCAGGCGGCCGAACGCCTGCGCCAGCCGCGCGCGGATGATCCGGTCGTCATAGCCGCTGCCGCCATTCGCCAGGCGGCGGGCGCGGTGGAGGATGCTCGGCTTGGGCCACGGCGCCTGCTCCATCACCACGCAGCGCAGCGAATGGCCGGGCACGTCGACCCCGTCGCGCAGGGCGTCCGCGCCCAGCAGGCTGGCGCGGGGATCGTCGCGGAAGATGTCGACCAGCGTGCCGGTGTCGATCGGATCGACGTGCTGGGCGTAAAGCGGCAGGCCCGCGCGCGCGAGCCGGTCGGCGATGCGGCCATGGACCGCGCGCAGCCGGCGGATCGCGGTGAACAGGCCCAGCACGCCGCCGCCGCTCGCCTCGATGATCCGCGCATAGGCCCCGGCCAGCGCGGCGAGATCGCCCTTGCGCACGTCGGTGACGATCAGCACTTCGGCGCGCGAAGCGTAGTCGAACGGGCTTTCGGCGCTGGCCAGCAGCGGCCGCGCTTCGAGATGGAGCGCGCCGGATCGCGCCACCGCCGCATCCCAGTCGCCCCCGTCGGTCAATGTCGCGCTGGTCAGCATGACGCCGTGCGCCGGCTCCAGCACGACTTTGGCGAACGGCTTCATCGGGTCGAGGAAACGGCGGTGCAGGCCGACATCGAACTCGCGCGCGTCGGACCGCTCGACCGCCAGCCAGTCGACGAAGTCGGGATCGGCCGCGCCGCCGAGCCTTCCCAGCAACGCTTCCCACGCGGCCAGCGTGTCGATCCGCCACGACAGCGAATGGCGCGCGCCTTCGATGCGCGCGCGGCCCCCGAAGCCGCTGTCGGGCCCGTCGAGCCAGTCGGGCGCGTTCTCGATCAGCGCTTCCAGTCTTACGCCGAGCCGGATCAGCGGCTGGCGGATCGCGGCGAGGGCGGAGGCCGCCTGCTGCGCCAGTTCGACGAAGTTGCCGTCGAGCTGCGCGGCTTCGGTCTCGATGCCGTAACCCATGTCCTGCGCGCCGCTTTCGTCGCGGGCGTAAGTCACCGCGCGCACGGCCGCGAGCAGGGCTTCGACCGGGCCGGACGGGTTGCCCTCCGCCAGCCGCTGGAGCCAGCCGTCGCCCGGCAGCGCTTCGGCGGCGCCGCACGCCTGGGCGATGGCGGCGGCTCCCTGCTCGTCATAGCTGGCGAGGTCGGCCAGCCGCGCCGCCAGCCCGCGCCGCCGCCCGCGCGATCCTTTCTCCGGCCCGACGATCCAGCGCTTGAGTTCGATCGCTTCCTGCCCGCTGAGAGCGGCGGCGAAAGTGCTGTCCGCCGCCTCGAACACGTGATGCCCTTCGTCGAACACGATGCGCGTCGGCCGCTGGGCGTGGTCGCGGCCCCGCGCGGCGTTGATCATCACCAGCGCGTGGTTGGCGATGACGAGATCGGCCTGCGCGGAGGCGCGCACCGAGCGTTCGATGAAACATTTCCGATAGTGCGGGCAGCCGGCATAGACGCATTCGCCGCGCTGGTCGGTCAGCGAGCGGATCGCGCGGTTGCGAAACAGCGTGCCGAGCCAGCCGGGCAGGTCGCCGCCGATCATGTCGCCGTCGCGGCTATAGGCCGCCCAGCGCGCCACGAGCTGCGCCAGCACCGCCGCGCGCCCGCCGAACCCTCCTTGCAGCGCGTCCTCCAGGTTGAGCAGGCATAGGTAATTCTCGCGTCCCTTGCGCACCACCACCGGGCGGCTGCCGTCGGGGCGCGTTTCCGGCCATGCGCGCCCGCTTTCGCGGCGGAGCTGGCGCTGGAGGTTCTTGGTGTAGGTAGAGACCCACACCGTGCCCTGCGCCTTTTCCGTCCACAGCGAGGCGGGGGCGAGGTAGCCGAGGGTCTTGCCGATACCGGTGCCGGCCTGCGCCAGCAGCATGTGCGGCGTTCCCCGCCGCTCGCGCGGGGCGAAGACCTGCCGCGCGGCGCGGGCATAGTCGCGCTGTCCCTCGCGTTCTTCCGCGCCTTCGCCGGTCAGCGCGCGCAGGCGGGCTTCGACCTCTTCGGCGTCGATGGGGACTTGCGCCGGCGCGGGCCGCTCGGCCGCTTCCTGCCATTCGGGCAGGCGCGCGAAGAGCCATTTCTCGGCGCGTTCGGGCTTGCGCACGTGCGGCGCGAGCACTTGCGCCCACGGCCAGCGCAGCCGGGCGAGCGATTGCAGCGCGCTCCACGCCCCCTCGCGCTCCGCCCAGTCGTCGCGCTCGCAGCGTTCGAGCAAAGCCCCGGCGGCCTCCCGCAACAGCGCGGGGACGACATCGTCGGCAGCGGGCTCGGGCAGGCCCAGCGCGTGCGCCAGCCCTTTCGGAGTGGGGACCACGAAGCGCGCCGGATGGACGAAGGCGAACAGTTCCAGCAGGTCCAGCCCCGAAAGGTCCGGATAACCGAGCCGCGTCGCCACCAGCGGCGCATTGAGCAGGAGCAGGGGCGTGTCGGCGGCCGCGACGATCGCATCCCCCTTGCCGATCGCGCGAGTCGCCCCGTCGCCGCCGCACAGCCAGGTTCCGGCGTGGCTGGCGTGGAGCGCGGGGAGGGCGAGAGCGGCCATGCGGGGACGATGTGCGAGCCGGAACGAAAAGTAAACGCGGGTTCTCGCGGTGGAGGCGGCCGCCGAGTCGCGCGATGCGGCTCATCGCGCATTTCCATCGGCTCATCCTGCTATCTGTGAGGAAATAAGTATTGAAAACAATATCCTACCGCGAAGATTAACGGCAATTCATGGAACTGCCGCGCCGAGTCGAAGATTTTTTCCTTCGATATGACAAACAGAACACACCCCGCTCGCCGCGCCGGCCCCGCGATTATCGCGGCTCTGGCGCTCGGTTCCACTTCGGCGTTCGCGCAAGCATTTCCCGAGACTGCGGCCGCGCCGCCCGTGGTCGCTCCATCGGCTCCGCCGGTAGCGGCTCCGCCGGTCTCGACCGCGCCGCAGCCCGCCGCGCCTGTCGCCGCCCCGACATCGATGCCCGCGCCAACGCCCGCGCCCACGATCGTCGTGCCCGACATCGCGCCGCCGCTGGCCGAGCCGTTCATTCCGGAATCGCCTGCACCCGCCGCTGAGCCCGAAGCGGATCCGGTGCCGGCGCCCTCGCGTGCGGAAACGCCCCCCGCCGCGCGCGAGCAAGCGGTCGCACCTCGTGAAGTGTCGGGTGAAGCGCCGGCTGCTGTCGAGGCGGCGTCCGAGCCCGTTCCCGCCGGGGCGGAGCCGGTTGTTCCGCCGCCGATGGCCGGGGAACAGGTCGTGCTTGCGCCGGAATTCGCGGTCGATGACGGCGCCCAGCCGTCGGGCGAAGCTCCGCTCGGCCTGATCGCCGGCGTGCTGGCGGCGATCGGCGTGATCGCGCTCGCCATCTGGGGCTTCGTCGCCATCGGTCGCCGAAGCAGGCCGAAGCGCGCCGCCGCGCCGGTCGTCGAACGCCCGGTCATGGCCGCCGCTTCGCCCACGCCGCCGCGCACGGCTCCGGTCGGGACGGTTACGCCGCTCGCCACGCCGCGCCCGGCTGCTTCCTCGCTGGCGCATAGCGGCGCCGCGGTGAGCCTGCCGCGCGAGTTGCCGGCGACGTTCGCCGAACGCGAGGCGCTGTTCCGCAGGATGGTCGACGCCGCCCCGGACCGCGCCAACCCGTTCGCCAGCCGCAAGGCGCGGACGAAGCGCGCGCGCCTGATCCTTCAGTCGCTCGGCCGCGACTTCGGCGAAGTTGAACCGTGGATCGACCTCAGCCAGTATCCGCAGAACTGGCCGGAGCTGGCCCGCCGGAATCGAGCCGCCGCCTGATCCCCTCGGCAGCGGCGCATCGGGGCGGTCCTTCGGGGCCGCCCCTTTTCGCGCGTCACACGCCCTTGCGCGGCTGACACTGCCAGTTGCCGGGGTCGTTGGCGTCGCCTTCGCCGGTATAGGCTGCGACGTTGGGCCACGCGCAATGCGGCCGGCTCAGCGAACCGTCGGCCTTCGTGCCCACCAGGATGTCGGGCGCGGCGCCGAGGGTGGCCCAGGTATCGAGCGTGTCGAGCAACTCGACCTGGTCCGCGCCCGGCCCGCCCCGGCAATGCTCGACTCCCGGCAGCAGGAAGTAGCGCAGCGATTCGGCCGCCGTCGGGTTCTGCGCCAGGACCGCCTGGGCGTATTCGTTGGTGGCCACCGGGCTGGGGCCGGGGTCGTTCTCTCCATGCCACAGCAGCAGCTTGCCGCCGCGCCCGAAGAAGGGCGAAAGGTCGGGGTCCTTCGCTTCGTACATCGCCGCGAATTCGCTGTCGCGAACCTGCTGAACGTCGGCGAGCGTGAAGCGGGGGAAGTCGATCGTCCGTCCGGGGAAGATCAGCGGCGTAAGGCCGGCAAGGCCGCCTCCGCCGCTCGGATCGTTGCCCGCGCCGTCGGTGCCGACGAACATGCTCCAGCCCGCTTCGCCGCCACGGCTCATCGGCAGCATCGCCCATTCACCCTTGGGCGTCTTCACGCCGTCGTAGACGCTCCTCAGCGCGGCGACTTGCGCCGGGGCCAGGCAGGTGGCGTCCTTGGCGCCCGAACATTGCAGTTCGGCCGGATCCCAGCCGCACTGGCGCGGATCGTTGATCAGCCCGTCCTTGAGCCCGTCGTTCGCATCGCAGGCGGCCAGGGCCGCATCCTGCGCCAGCTTGAGGTCGGCGGCGTTGAAGCCTCCGCCGTTGCGGGCGAACGCCTGGTTGCGCAGCACGCCGCTGGTCTGCACCTGCAAGGTATAGACCGGCGCGCCGGCAATGATCGCGTCGTAATCTTCGGGATAGCGCTGCGCTTCCATCAGCGCCATGCGCCCGCCGGTGGAACAGCCGTGGAAATAGGCGCGCTGGTGTTCGGTGTCGTAGAACGATGCGGCCAGCGCCTTTCCGGCCACCGTCATTTCGTGAATCGCGCGGTGGCTGAAATCCGTCGCCGCTTCGGGGTTTTCGGCTATCCAGCCGTTGTTCCACACGTCGGTTCCGGCGTTGCCGCCGTCCGTCTGCAAGGTGGCGTAACCCTTGTTCAGCCCTTCGGACGCCGCCTGGATGGCGATATTGCCCGCCCAGCCGCCGCCGCCGATGCCCAGCAGCTTGCCGTTCCAGTTCTCGGGCAGGCGATAGACCACGCCGATGCGCGAGCCTTCGGCGGGCGATAGCACCGCAGTCACTTCGCAGAACGCGGGCAATTCGTCGGTTGCCGCGATCCATTCGCCGCTCGCTTCGGTTGCGCCGAACGCGGCGGCTTCGATCGCGCCGCAGGCATCGGCGTCGCCCATGGCGAACGAGCCGCTGTCCTGCGAAGCGCAGCCTGCAGCGAGGGCGGCGAGCGCGGCGGTTGCGAGAAGTCTCTTTGTCATGTGCTCTGAATCATCCTCTCAAACGGAACCGGTCCGGTCTGTCGATCTCCGTCAGGCGAGCCGCGCGGCGGCGATCAGCCAGCCGTCCTTGCTCTTGACGAACTCCGTGGCCAGCACGCGCCGTTCCTCGTGCCGGTGGCTGCCCTGGCCCTGGAAGCGCGCCATTCGTTCGATCGTGGTGTCGCCGGCGAACTCCGTATCGCGTTCGACGCGGCAGGCGCAGCGCGCGGTGGCGCGCAGGCCGTCCTCCGCCAGCGCAAGCTCGGTTTCGTGCGCCGGATCCTCGGCGATCGAGCGCAGTCCGCCGCCCATGTCGACGGCGTCGGACGAAGCGACCAGTTCGGCGCACTCGCCAGCGCCGTTGAGATAGCGCACGAACCGGCGCTGCAAGGCTTCGATCGCCCGCTCGTCTTCCAGCCGGGCGAGCCTCGCGGCTCTGTCATCGCCGGCGACGGCGGCCACCGGCGCCGCAACCGCGAGCGGTGCGGCGGCGAGCGCGCCGGTCTTCAGGAACGAGCGCCTGTCGGTGAAAGCCCTGGCGGTCGCCATGCGTGTCTCGCTCACGGTTGCCTCTCCCATGCATTGTCTCCGAAGAACCTGTCGACATCGAACTTGCCCGCATGGCGCGCCGGCGCGCCGACCGCGCTCATGCTCAGGCCGTTCTTGCCGCAGTGATAGCCGATGCCGGCGTCGTGCATCGTGCGCATGTTGATCAGGATCGTGCCCAGTGTGCCGTTGCACGCCTCCTCCTGCCAGCGCGCGAAATAGAGCTGGTCGCGGATCTTCACGAAGTCGCCGCCGCCGCTCCATTCGGTGGCGAAATGGCCGGTGGGCGTGGGGATGACCCACGAGGTGGTGTTGGGCGTCGAATAGAGGTGCATCGAATTGAGGCCGGGCGAATATTCCCAGGTAAACGCCCGGCCCAGCAGATCGCGCGTCCGTTCGTGCCGCCGGCGGCCGGGATCGGCAATGCCTTCGCCTTCGATCTTGCCGAACAGCGTTTCCGCGCCGGCCTCGTTGGCGATGTAGGGGGTGTTGAGGAACCCGTGGAAGCAGGTCGCCAGCCCGGCGTCGAAATCGGCGACCACGATGTGCCCGTCATGGTTCGGCTCGCCCTCCAGCAGGTGCCCGAGGATGAACGCGCCGGGCATCACTTCCCACGCGTTGTAGCGCGCTTCCCGCCACCCGCCGCCGGACTTGCGCCATTGCAGCTTGTCGTTGGTCTCGATGCGGTATTCGATCGTCGGGCCGTCGTCATAGTCGATGGCGAAGGTCCGGCCTGCGAGCGCCGCGCTCGGCTCGGTGCCGTTTCCGGCCATCGGGCTCGCCCGGTCGAACACGTGGGTGTTTTCGGCCACCGCCGCGGCGACTTCGGCCGGGGTCATCTTGTCCATCGTTTCGAGCGGGCGATAGATGCGCCGCTCGCCCTTCTTCGCGTTCTCGATCTTGAGCGGCTCGGCGCTGAAATCGCCCAGCGCTTCGAACCGGGCGAGCTGGCCGAGCCATTCGCCGGTTCCCCGGAACATGTAGTATTCCAGCTCGTCCGCCCCGTTGAAGCCGAGCCGCAGCCCCGCCTGCTGCAAGCGGTTGGCGTCCACCAGGTACATGTGCAGCATGCCGGAAAACTCGGCCTCCACCCGCGCCACCAGATAGAGATCCTCGGTCAGCATGATGTAGTCGGTCGGGGCGGAATAGCCGCGCCCTTCCTTCAGCCGGTCCAGCTCCACCCAGTGCGAATAGGTGACCGAGGGGTAGTACTCGATCGTGCGCATCCCGGTGTCCTCGGTCCACGCATAGCCGCGCCCTTCCATGCGCAGCGTCGGGCCGTGCCGCTCCTCCGGCGCTGCGCCGCCGGTATCGACATGGCCGTGCCACACCGCGCGGTTGATCTCGCGCGTGTGCGGGGCCGGGCCGCCGCCCCACCACAGCTCGAACACCGTGGCGAGATTGCTGCGCCGGTCCCAGGCCAGCGCCCAGGCCCTGGTGCTGTTGGGCACGATATGGGCGACGAGGGTGACATGGTCGAGCGTCAGCGCGCCGTATCCCCCTTGCTCGGCATCGCCGAAGGTCACGCGATTGCCTTCGCCGAACCGCCAGGTCAGCGCGCCCGCGCCTTCGGTGACCACGCGCAGGGTCCGGCCCGCCAGATCCGTTTCCAGCGGCGCCTTGCCGCCCGGTCCGCTCTGCGCCGCCGGCGCCAGCCTGTTGGCGATCTGCGCTTCGCTCAGCTTGGTGTAATCGTACCGGAATAGCGGCACGTCCGGATAGGCCTGAAGCGCCATGCCCGCGTCTCTCCCTGTCTTGCCCTTTGCGCCAGACTGCCACAGCGGGGAAGAGTCGCAAGGGAGAATTGCCCCCCGGTTACGGCATTCGTTCGACGATCACGCCCACAGTGCCGATTTCGCCCCCCGAAATCTCGATCGCATGCGCGCCGGGTTGCAGATCGAACGAGACCGCCTTGCGAATGCCCGAGCACGCCGGTCCGGGGCCGAAGCGCACCGCCTCGGCTGGCGCGCCTTCCCGCGCCACGTCGACCCAGACCGGTTCGCTCAGGCCGACGCGGTAGAGCCCCGCGCTTTCTATCGCGATGCTCGCCATCCCGCCGAACGAGGCGGCTTCGCCCGCTCCTTGCGGCAGCGTCAGATAGGCCACTTCGCCATCGGGGTGGAGCGAAAGCCGGACGGCTTCTCCCGGCGCGAAGCGCGCTTCGTCCGCGCCGGCGGCATCGCGGCCCGAAGCGATCGCGCGCGCGTCGCGCCAGGGCTCGGCGGGCGCGGCGCAGGTTTCCGCCTGGGGCGGCGCGGACGTGGCGCAAGAGGCCAGGAAGATCGCGAAAACAGGCAGAATCGACCGCATAAAGGCTCTTTCCCAAGCTATATCTGATCGTATATAGAGAATCATATTCCAGGGAATACGGCTCCTGCAACGCGGAGCCGGCCAATTCAACAAATGAGGGGAATACCTTGCGTTTTCAGCTTGCCGCCACGTGCGCTCTCGCCGCGCTCTCCGCGCCCGCATTCGCCCAGCAGGCGGATAGCCGGGACGACAGCTTCGATCTCGGCCAGATCGTGGTCAGGGCGCCATTGCCCGAAGGCATCGCGGTCACCGGGGAGACGATGACGCAGGAAGCGATCGAGACGTTCAATCGCAACCAGCTCGACGATGCGATCAATCTCATGCCCGGCGTCGCGAGTTCCAACAGCGGCGGCTCGCGCAACGAACGGCTGGTCTTCGTGCGCGGGTTCGACCGCTTTCAGGTGCCGGTGTCGATCGACGGCATCCGTGTATACCTGCCGGCGGACAACCGGCTCGATTATGGCCGCTTCCTCACGCCCGACGTGGCGGAAATTCAGGTCGCGAAGGGCTATGCTTCGGTCCTCGACGGTCCCGGCGCGCTCGGCGGCGCGATCAACCTCGTCACCCGCAAGCCGACCGGGGAGTTCGAGATCGAGGCGCGCACCGTGCTCGAACTCGACCGCGATCTCGACTATGCCGGATACACCGCCTTCGCCATGCTCGGCACGCGGCAGGACCAGTGGTACGCGCAAGGCTCGTTCGCGCGCACCTTCCGCGATCACTGGGATCTTGCCGGCGGTTTCGTCCCGACCGCCACGGAAGACGGCGGAGAGCGTGATTTCAGCCGCACCGCCGACTGGCGCGTCAACGCCAAGGTCGGCTTCGTCCCCAACGCGACCGACGAATACACGATCAGCTACACCCGTCAGGAAGGCTCCAAGAACGCGCCGTTCCACGTCACCTCCCCGCAGGCGCAATCGTGGACCTGGCCGTTCTGGAACCTCGAAAGCATCTACTTCCTGTCGAACACCGCGCTGTCCGACGGGCTGGCGCTCAAGCTCAAGGTCTACCGCAACACCTTCGACAACCTGTTGCGCGGCTGGGACAATCGCGACCAGGACAGCCAGACGCTGCCCGCCGGGCGCGTGTTCAACAGCTGGTACGACGACGAGGCTTATGGCGGCACGGTCCGGCTCGACTACACGACCGCCGCAAACACCTTCGCCGTCACGTTCCACTACCGGCGCGACGAGCATGTCGAGTATTCGCAGGTGTTTCCGACCGGCTTCACCGAGCCGCCGCAGAAGATGGTCGAGGATACCTTCAGCATCGCGGCCGAGGATACGCTGCAAATCGCGCCCGCGATCTCGCTCACGTTCGGCGGCAGCTACGACTGGCGCAACCTCGTCCAGGCCGACGAGTTCGTGCTCAACGGCTCGCGCGACGGCGGCAGCCCGCTGAGCTATCCGCTGGTCGACGCCGACGCATGGAACGCGCAGGGGCGCATCGAATGGACTCTCGATGCGGACAGCACGCTGCATCTCGGCCTGTCTTCGCGCACGCGCTTCCCGACGATCTTCGAGCGTTTCAGCACCCGCTTCGGCGGCGCGACCTCCAACCCCGATCTCGACGCGGAACGCGCGACCAATCTGGAGCTGGGCGGGGCGGCGCGTTTCGGGGCCGCGCGGCTCGAAGGCGCCCTGTTCCACTCGTGGCTCGACGATGCGATCGTGTCGTTTCCGTTCGTCTTCGAGGGCGCGTCCGTCAGCCAGAGCCGCAACGTCGGCAAGGGCAAATACTACGGCGTCGAAGGCTCGCTCAGCGTCGCGGCGACCGACACCCTCGATCTGGGCGCGAACTACACCTGGATCCGCCGCGATTTCACCGACCCGAGCATCGCGGCGTTCGAGGCGACCGGAGTTCCCACGCACAAGGCGTTCGCGTGGGCGGAATGGTCGCCCGTCGCCGGGCTCAGCGTGGTGCCGTCGCTGGAGATCGCTTCGGACCGCTGGACTGTCGATGAGACGGGTACGCTCTACTATCGCACCGGCGGATATGTGCAGGGCAACCTGCGCATCGATTACGAACTGACCGGCGGGCTGGTGATCGGCGCGGGCGTGCGCAACGCGTTCGACGATCACTATGTCTTCACGGATGGCTTCCCGGAGCCGGGCCGCAGCTTCTTCCTGACCGCCCGCCTGCGGCGCTGACGGCGCAAGAAGCAAAGTCTTGCCTTCGATCCGCGAAGGCGACACTTCGGTCTTCCAGGGTAGCGGTTTGGGCCCAACCGACCGGTGCTTGCTCTCCCTCCATGCAGGAAAGAGGGAGGGTAGTGGATCGGTTTCAATTCCATCCCCTCGTCATTGCGAGCGCAGCGAAGCAATCCAGAGCGTATTGCCCTACCGCTCTGGATTGCTTCGTCACTTCGTTCCTCGCAATGACGAACGAGAATTCAAACCGACCCACTACCAGGGAGAGAAATCTCTTTCCTACATGCGGCGCTTTGTGGTTCATGCTGCCCGATGGCGCGGCCATTTCCCTTCCTCTCCGCTCGCTTCTCCCGTTTACGCAATGAAATTGCGTGGGCGAGAACGAACATTTTATTTTCTCCCGGTGGCGAATCTGTCGCCCGACACGCCCCGACACCGCGGAAAAGCTGGCGTTCTCGACCCGGACGCCGGATGTTGGATATGTCGCTTGTGTCGCCCTCGACCGGATATCCGGCCCCGATCGGACAGCCGGTGCTTGCGTGCAGCCGCGCCATCGGCAAGAGCGCTGCGCGATGACTGACGACGCCCTCATTGCCGCCGCCCGCGTGTCCAAGGCCTGGCCGTTCCAGGAGGCGATGAAGCTGGTCAAGCGCTACCCGGACGGCAAGCCGAACGGGGAGCCGGTGCTGTTCGAGACCGGCTATGGCCCCAGCGGGCTGCCGCATATCGGCACCTTCCAGGAAGTGCTGCGCACCACGCTGGTGCGCCGCGCCTACGAGATCGTCAGCGGCGGCGCGCCGACCCGCCTCGTCGCCTTCAGCGACGATATGGACGGGCTGCGCAAGGCGCCCGACAACGTGCCCAACCGCGAACTGATGGTGGCCAACCTCGGCAAGCCGCTCAGCCGCATTCCCGATCCCTTCGGGGCCGGGTTCGAGAGCTTCGCCCATCACAACAACGCGATGCTGCGCGATTTCCTCGATCGCTACGGTTTCGACTACGAATTCGTCGCGGCCAGCGAGCGCTACAATTCGGGCGCGTTCGACGCCGCGCTCGTCCGCGTGCTCGAAACCTACGGCGCGATCATGGACATCATGCTGCCGACCCTGCGCGCCGAGCGCCAGGCCACCTATTCCCCGGTGCTGCCGATCAGCGACAAGAGCGGCGTCGTGCTCCAGGTGCCGGTGGAAGTGGTCGATGCCGCCGCCGGCATCGTCCGCTTCGAGGACGAGGGCGAGACGGTCGAACAGTGCGTGTTCGGCGGCAGGGCCAAGCTGCAATGGAAGGTCGACTGGGCGATGCGCTGGTACGCGCTCGGCGTCGATTACGAGATGTGCGGCAAGGACCTGACCGACAGCGTCGTCCAGTCCGGCCGCATCGTCCGCGCACTGGGCGGGCGGATGCCGGAAAACATGATCTACGAACTGTTCCTCGACGAGAACGGCGAGAAGATTTCCAAGTCGCGGGGCAACGGCCTGACCATCGAGGAATGGCTGCGCTACGGCAGCGAGGAAAGCCTCGGCCTGTTCCTCTACCGCGAGCCGAAGAGCGCCAAGAACCTGCACGTCGGGGTGATCCCCAGGTCGGTGGACGAATACTGGCAGTTTCGCGCGAAGATCCCCGAACAGGCGCTGGAACAACAACTCGGCAATCCCGCGTGGCACCTGCTGCGCACGAACCTCCCCTCCCCTTCAGGGGAGGGGTCGGGGGTGGGGAATGTCACGCCCGGCGCCGGCGATACCCTGCCGGTGACTTACGGCCTGCTGCTGAATCTCGTCGGCGTGCTCGGCGCGGAGGCGACGCGCGAACAGGTGTGGTCCTACCTCGGCAACTATGTGGCGGACGCCACGCCCGAGGCCTGGCCCGATCTGGACGTGCTGGTTGGCGCGGCGCTCGCCTACAATCGCGATTTCGTCGCGCCCACGCTGCACAAGCGCGCGCCGACCGAAAGCGAGGCGGCGGGGCTGCGCGCGCTCGACGCCTTGCTGTCAGGATCGCCGGAAAATCCTCCGGCAGAGGAGCTGCAAACCGCGATCTACGAAATCGGCAAGGACGAGGCGTATGGCTTCGAAAGCCTGCGCGACTGGTTCCGCGCGCTCTACGAAACGCTGCTGGGATCGAGCCAGGGTCCGCGCATGGGCAGCTTCATCGCGCTTTACGGGGTTGCGAACACGCGCCGGCTCATCGCCGAAGCCCTGGAGCGCGCCGGCTCCTGAATCCGGCTCAATACCACCGCCGGCAGCGGTACCATTTGGTGATGATGTACTTGACCCCGCGAACGACCGGCGTCCCGGCGTGGATGGTCCACGGATTGGGCACGCCTTCGGGATCGGCGTTGTTCCATATCAGCAGCGTGCCGGGCCTTGGCTCGAACGATATGCCGAGATGCGGAAAAGCGGTCGCGCCGCCTTCCTCCACCGGATTGAGGTAGGCCATCGCGGTGATGCTGCGCTGGCCGCCGCGATCCTTCTCGGTTTCCCAATAGGGCGTGCCGGCCGGAAACCAGTCCGTGTGCGCCTGGAACTGCTGGCCTTCGAGGTAGCGCTGGCCCTGAATCGTCTCGCCGTATGTCGGATCGACCCCCAGCAGATCGTCGAGCCGCCGCTGGAGCTTGATGACGAACGGGTCGTGGGGATCGACATCGCCCGAATACGACGTGCGGTAACCGCTCTCGTACTTGGCGTCGAACGCGCTGCTGGGCTTCGCCGAAGCGTCGATCATCGCCATCAGCCGTCCGCATTCCTCCGCGCTGAAGAAATCCCCGATGGCGTAGATCTCGGCCTTCTCGACCGGCACCGTATAGACCTCGGGCAGCCGCGACAGCCGTTCGCGGACCTTGCGGCCGATGCGGCGCAGGCGGTTCTGGTCGGGATTGTCGGCGGGCGCGGGGGCGGGGACGAAAGGCGGTTGTTCCATCGCCCCCGTCCTTCCATCGCCCGCCGGCGGTTTCAACCCCCCAGAGACAGGCAGAAGCCCCTGCTCCGCGAAGGGAACAGGGGCCTTGCCCCGCCGGGCCACTCACACCGGCGGAAGGGGGTGGGGCGGGCGCCTTACCAGAAGAAGTCGTAGATCACGTCGACCACTTCGCCGGAGTAGGTGTCCACCAGCAGCGCGTCGTCGTAATAGCGGACCCAGCGGTAAGGGCCGTAGGCGTCGGGCAGGCGGTACTGCCACGGATCGTTGATCCAGTAGCGGCTGCCGAAGAACAGGCTGTCGAGGAAGTAGCCGGTACTCACCCGGCGATAGCTGTAGTTCCGGTAAGGCGCGTAATAGACGCCGATATGGAACACGCTGCGGTTGGCGTTGCGATGGCGTTGCCAGTTGTAGCGGCTGTCGTTGCGCCAGTTGTGGTTCCAGCGGCGATGATCGTTGCGGTTGTTGCCGCGCCAGTCGTTACGGCGATCGTTCTGCCAGCGGCGGCTTTCCGCCCGCCGGTCGCGATCGCGCGAGGTGTAGCTGCGATTGCGGTTTGCATCGGCATAAGTGCGATTGCGCTGGCCCTGGCGGATCGTGTCCGCTCTGCGGTCGCCCTGCCGCTCGATGCGGTTGGCGCGCTGGTCGCCGCGCCGCTCGATCTGCCGCGCGGCCTGTTCGCCCCGGCGGTCGGTCTGGCGGGCCTGCCGCCAGTCGCCTTGCCGCGCAGCTTGCGCCGCTGCGCGATCGCTCCGGCGCTCGGCCTGACGCGCCGCGCGCTCGCCGCCACGGTCGACCCGCGCCG
>JBIQKC010000027.1:0-44363 GCA_044506885.1 Sphingomonadales bacterium | reverse complement strand
ACGCTGACCGAGGCCGGCTATGTCGGCGAGGATGTCGAGAACATCATCCTCAAGCTGCTCCAGGCGAGCGACTATAACGTCGAGAAGGCGCAGCACGGCATCGTCTACATCGACGAGATCGACAAGATCACCCGCAAGGCGGAAAATCCCTCCATCACCCGCGACGTTTCGGGCGAAGGCGTGCAGCAGGCGCTGCTCAAGCTGATGGAAGGCACGACCGCCAGCGTGCCTCCGCAGGGCGGTCGCAAGCATCCGCAGCAGGAATTCCTCCAGGTCGACACGACCAACATCCTGTTCATCTGCGGCGGCGCTTTCGCCGGGCTGGAAAAGATCATCGGCGACCGCTTGCAGAAGCGCTCGATCGGCTTCGGCGCGCACGTGGCCGATCCGATGCAGGCGCGCGTGGGCGAAATGCTTCAGAAGTGCGAGCCGGAAGATCTGCTCAAGTTCGGCCTGATCCCCGAATTCGTCGGTCGTCTGCCGGTGATCGCCACGCTGCACGATCTCGACGTGGCGGCGCTGGTGACGATCCTGAGCGAGCCGAAGAACGCGCTGGCCAAGCAATACGCCAAGCTGTTCGAACTCGAAGACGTCAGCCTGACTTTCACCGACGACGCGCTCGAAGCGATCGCGCGGAAGGCTCTCAAGCGCAAGACCGGCGCCCGAGGCCTGCGCTCGATCGTCGAGGCGATCCTGCTCGACACCATGTTCGACCTGCCCGACATGGACGGGGTGACCGAAGTGGTGGTGGACAAGGATGTGGTCGAAGGCCGCAAGGAGCCGGTCCGCGTCGTATCCGGTCAGGGCAAGAAGAAGGAAGAGGCGGCCTGAGCGTGGCTGCCGGCGGGCGGGGATGGCAATCGTCGCATTCCTGCTTGCCGCTCTGTTCAGCTTTACTCTCTGGCTGATCTCGCTCCGTTACCGCCCGCGTTTCGAGGGGCGCGAGCGGGTGGTGATGAACTGGTCGTTCGACGGAACGCCCAACTCCTACGCCTCTCCGCGCGTGGCGCTCTCGGTCACGCCGGTGACCGGTACGCTATCCCTGTTCCTGGTGGCCACCCTTGTCGCCTTCGCCACACCGCCGGACTATTGGATCGTAGCCATTTGCCTGATCCCGTTCACCGGCCTGGTATGCGCGGGCATTCACGCCGCCCACCTGCATTTCGCGGCACGGGCCGCGACGTCCGGGGATAGCTGACGTTCCGCGTTGCCGCGTGGGGAAGCAGGCTACTTCACCCGCAGTCGATGCAGTGATCTTCCCCGCCCGTCTCCACCTGCACCGTGGCGTGGCCGATGTGGAATTCGTGCTCCAGCTCGTGCGCCAGCTCGTGCAGGAAGGTGTCGCCGGGGTGGCCGCCGGGCATGACGAGATGGGCCGTCATCGCGGTTTCGGTGGTGCTCATCGGCCAGATATGCAGGTCATGCACCGCGCTGACGCCGGTCTGCGCGGCGAGGAACCGGCGCACCGCCGTTTCGTCGATCCCGTCGGGCACGGCGTTGAGGCCCATCTTCACGCTGTCCTTGAGCAGCCCCCAGGTGCCCCAGCCGATCACTCCGACGATCACGAGGCTGGTCAGCGGATCGATCCAGGCCGCTCCGGTCAACAGGATCACCGTGCCCGCGACCACCACGCCGACCGATACCAGCGCATCGGCCACCATGTGCAGGTAGGCGCCGCGAATGTTCAGATCGTGCTTGCGGCCGCGCACGAACATCAGCGCGGTGACCGCGTTGATGACCACGCCGATGCCCGCGACAACGATCACCGTCATGCCCTGCACGTGCACCGGCTCGAAGAACCGGCGCACGGTCTCGATCAGGATCGCTCCGATTGCAACCAGCAGCAGCCCGGCATTGGCCAGCGCGGCGAGGATCGAGCTGGACTTGTAGCCATAGGTATAGCGCGGCGTCGCCGGCCGTTTGGTCATGTAGGCCGCCGCCCAGGCGACCAGCAGCCCGAGCACATCGGTCAGGTTGTGGCCCGCGTCCGCGACCAGCGCCATCGAGCCGGACAGGATTCCGTAAGCGGCCTCGATGAACACGAACAGGGTGTTGATCGCCACGCCGATCGCAAAGGCGCGGTTGAAGTCGGCCGGGGCGTGGGAATGCCCGTGCCCATGAGCGTGCCCGTGGTCATGTGCGTGTCCGGCGCCCATCGCGGTCAATCGTAGATGCAGGCGTCGAGCCCGTCACGCCGGACAACGCCGATGCGGGCCTGGATGGTGTTGCCATAGCGGCGGGTGAAGCCGGTGGGGTTCACTACCGGCCGCTCTTTCGGCAGCGGCAGGGCGGCCGCCATCCGCGCCGCCTCCGACTGGCTCAGCCGCGCGGCCGAGTGATCGAAATAGCGTTGCGCCCCGGCCTCCACGCCGTAAGTGCCGATGCCCGTTTCGGCGACGTTGAGATAGACTTCCATGATCCGCCGCTTGCCCCAGATGTTCTCAATCAGCAGCGTGAACCACGCTTCCATCCCTTTGCGGAAATAGCCGCCGCCCTGCCACAGGAACACGTTCTTGGCGGTCTGCTGGCTGATGGTGGAGCCGCCGCGGATGCGGCCGCCTTCGGCATTGCGCTCGATGGCCTTCTCGATCGCTTCGCGGTCGAACCCGTCGTGCGCGCAGAACTTGCCGTCCTCGGCCGCGATCACCGCCGAGACCATGTTGCGGTCGATCCGGCTGAGCGGGGTCCAGTCCTTGGTGATGCCGTTGTCGTCCATCAGCATGGTCGCCGTGACGGGAACGGGCACGACGCGATAGACGATCACCAGCGCGAAGCTCAGCCCGATGAACCACACGATGGCGAGGATCAGATAGCGGAGCGCGCGGACCAGCATGTGCGGGGGTCTAGCTTTGGAGCCTCGCAAATAAAATCCTCCCCATGACGCTGCCGTCACGGGGAGGATCGACCGTCATCGAAATGACGGCGGGGGGTTTCAGACGGCGGCCGGCAGCAGCCGTTCGCCGGCGATGCGCTGCATCGCCTTTTGCAGCTTCTCGAACGCGCGCACCTCGATCTGGCGGATGCGCTCGCGGCTGACGTCGTAGACCTGCGACAGCTCTTCGAGCGTCTGCGGGTCGTCGGTCAGGCGCCGTTCGGTGAGGATGTGCCGCTCACGCTCGTTGAGGCTGTCCATCGCCTCGGTCAGCATCTCGTGGCGCACTTGCGCTTCCTCGGCATCGGCGACGGTTTCGTCCTGCAACGGGCGGTCGTCGGTCAGCCAGTCCTGCCATTCGCCGGAACCTTCCTCGTCGCCGCGCAAACTGACGTTGAGCGACGCATCGCCGCCCATCATCATCCGCCGGTTCATGTTGACGACTTCCTGTTCCGGCACGCCGAGATCGCGGGCGATCTTGGCGACGTCGTCCGGGTGCAGGTCGCTGTCCTCGTAAGCTTCGAGGTTCTTCTTCATCCGCCGCAAGTTGAAGAACAGCTTCTTCTGCGCAGCGGTGGTGCCCATCTTCACGAGGCTCCACGAACGGAGGATGAATTCCTGGATCGAAGCCTTGATCCACCACATCGCGTACGTCGCGAGGCGGAAGCCGCGATCGGGCTCGAACTTCTTGACGCCCTGCATCAGGCCGACGTTGCCTTCCGAGATCAGGTCGCTGACCGGCAGGCCGTAGCCGCGATAGCCCATGGCGATCTTGGCCACGAGCCGGAGGTGGCTGGTGACGAGCTGGGCCGCCGCTTCGGGGTCTTCATGTTCCGCATAGCGCTTGGCGAGCATGTATTCCTGCTCGGCCGTCAGCACGGGGAATTTCTTGATCTCGGCCAGGTAGCGGTTGAGGCTCTGCTCTCCGCCCAGCGCCGGCACGCTCAAGGATCGGGTGGTATTCCTGTTGCTCACTTTGTCCCTAGACCTTTCCTGTCGACCGTTTGCGCGGGACCCCTGATGGGCATCCCGCAGGGCTCGGCCACTTTCGCCCTGTTATACACGAGTAAATTACCTGATGGTGCGCAATTCATCGATTTGAATGACCGGTTTCGTCGATAAGTTCCCGCATATCCGGCGGGATTTCGCTGACGAAATGGATCCGTTTCCCGGTGAGCGGATGAACGAAGCCGAGTTCGGCCGCGTGCAGCGCCTGACGATGGAATCCGAGTCGCTGGAGAAGCGGACGAATCTGCGAACCGGAGCGTCCATAAAGCGGATCTCCCAATAGCGCATGGCCGATTGACGCAAGGTGAACCCGCACCTGGTGGGTTCTCCCGGTTTCCAGCCGGCATTCGACGAGCGCGCAGCCATCGAGCCTGCGAATCGTCTTATAGTGCGTCACCGCATGTTTTCCGCGCGAGGAATCATTGGGCAACGCGGCCATTTTCTTTCGGTTCGCGTCCGACCGGCCGATTCGCCCGCTGACCGTTCCCTGCGGCGGATGGGGGTGGCCGTTCACCACCGCGAGATAGACCCGTTCGATCGAATGGTCGGCGAACTGCCGCGCCAGCCCTTCGTGCGCGGCATCGGACTTGGCGACGACCAGCAGGCCCGAGGTATCCTTGTCGATGCGATGCACGATGCCCGGCCGGGCCACGCCGCCGATGCCCGAGAGGCGGCCCCGGCAATGGTGCAGCAGCGCATTGACCAGCGTTCCGGCGGGATTGCCGGCGGCGGGGTGGACCACCATCCCGGCGGGCTTGTCGACCACGATCAGGTGCTCGTCCTCGAACACCACGGCAAGAGGAATCGCCTCGGGCGCGGCTTTCGCCTCCGCCGGCGGGGGAACGGCGATGGCGAACGGGGTTCCGGCAACGGCCTTGCCCGACACCTGCGCCACGGGCTCGCCGGCCAGCGTGACCCGGCCTTCGCCGATCAACGCTTTCACCCGCTCGCGCGACAGCCCGCTCGCCTCGGCCAGCGCCTTGTCGAGCCGGCCTCCGCCCGCGAGAACGCCGCTGATGACTTCGCCCTCCCGCATGAATAGGGAGATGGGAATGGACTTGCGTGTCACAAGGGCGGCGTTGGCGGAAATGCTGGACGAAGCCATGCGCGCCGCCCCCGACGAGTGCTGCGGGATCCTCCTCGGCCGAAGCGGATGTATCGAAAGCCTGCGGCCGGCGCGCAATGTGCATCCGGCGTCGCGCACGCATTTCGAGATCGATCCGCAGGCGCTGGTCGATGCGCACCGTGCGGCGCGAGCGGGTGGGCCGGAGGTGATCGGCTATTTCCATTCGCACCCGCGCGGACCGGCCGCCCCGTCCGCCACCGACCGCGCGGAGGCGGCGCGCGATGGCCGGGTCTGGGCCATCGCGGGGGAACGGGACGTGACGTTCTGGCGCGACGGCCAATGCGGATTCGTCCCGCTTTCCTACCGGGTTGTTGAACGCTAAGGCCCGCGAATGGATCGCACTCTCGCACAGCTCCCGGCTTTCCGGACGCCTCCGATACGGAGCGTCCTGGCATGATCTCTCCGACCGACCTCGCCGCGCTGCTCTGTTCGCGCCTGTGCCACGACATGCTGAGCCCGGTCGGCGCGCTGAGCAACGGGCTGGAGCTGCTGGCGGACGAAAAAGACCCCGAGATGCGCAGGCGCTGCTTCGAGCTGCTGGAGCAGAGCGCGAAGATCAGCGCCGACAAGCTCAAGTTCTTCCGCCTCGCCTATGGCGCGGCGGGCGGCTTCGGCGATGCGGTGCCGGTGGACGAGCCGCGCGATCTTATCGCAGGGCTGGTGGCGGCCAACGACCGGCTCGAGCTCGACTGGGGCGTTGCCCAGGCGACGCTGCCCAAGCCCGCGGTCAAGGTCCTGCTCAACCTTTCGGCCATCGCCATCGACGCGCTGATACGCGGCGGCACGCTGGCGGTCGGGGCCGAGAACCGCGACGGCGCGACCGAGATCGCCGTGCGCGCGGCCGGCTCGCGCGTGGCGTTCGACGCCAATATCGGCAAGGCGCTCGACGGATCGCTGACCGAGGCGGAACTGTCCGGCCGCACCGCGCCGGCGCACATGATCCGGCTGCTGACCGAGGAGCTGGGCGGCGGCCTGCAATATGCGCTGAGCGGCGAGGCGCTGGTGATGGGCGCGGTGTTGCCCGACAAGACCGCCTGATGGCGCTTCGGCCGCCGCGTGGGCTATTCGCGCGCCGATGAACGACGCGCTGGTCCACCGCGAACTGCCTTCGCCCAATTGGGACGAGCGCGCGCTGCCGGTCTCGATGGTGGTGATCCACTACACCGAGATGGAATCCGCCGAAGCCGCGCTTGCGCGGCTGACCGATCCCGAAGCGAAAGTGAGCGCGCATTACCTGATCGGCGAGGACGGAGAGGTCGTACGGCTGGCGCCCGAGGACAAGCGCGCGTGGCATGCCGGGGCCAGTTACTGGCGCGGGCACAAGGATGTGAATTCGGCCAGCATCGGCATCGAATTGCAGCATCCCGGCCATGCGCTGGGCTACCGCGCCTTCGCCGAAGCCCAGATCGAGGCGCTGCTGCCGTTGCTCGACCGCGTCGTCCACGAATACGACATCCCGCGCGCCAATGTCGTCGGCCATTCCGATGTCGCCCCGGCGCGCAAGATCGATCCGGGTGAACTTTTCCCGTGGGACCGGCTGGCCGCCTGCCGCCTGTGCCTGCCGCGCCCGGAGAAGCTGTCGCTCGGCGATCCGTTCGACAACGACGGCGCCTTCTACCTCGCGCTCGAACGCTTCGGCTACGACATCACCGAGGGGCGCAAGGCGGTGGAAGCGTTCCAGCGCCGCTGGCGGCCGGAGCGAATCGACGGGGAAGTCGACGGCGAGGTGCGGGCGATCCTGTTCCAGTTGCTGTTGGACAGGGACGCGGGAAGGACTAGATAGGTGGCCGCCAGGGGGCCGGGCAGCCGCGGGCGCGCAAGCGCGCGAGGAAAGTCCGGGCTCCATGAAACGAGGGTGGCGGGTAATGCCCGCCGGGCGAAGGGTTTCGGCCCCCAAG
Organism: Sphingomonadales bacterium; assembly: GCA_044506885.1. Classification (GTDB taxonomy): domain Bacteria; phylum Pseudomonadota; class Alphaproteobacteria; order Sphingomonadales; family Sphingomonadaceae; genus Croceibacterium_A. Next base: position 37,459 of record JBIQKC010000027.1, on the reverse strand, counting down.
CCCAGGGAAAGTGCCACAGAGAGCATACCGCCGATGGTCCCCGACCTGGTCCGGGACACAGGCAAGGGTGAAAGGGTGCGGCAAGAGCGCACCGGGACGCTGGCAACAGGGTCCGCACGGCAAACCCCACCCGGAGCAAGACCGAATAGGGGCGTCGCGCCGCGAGCTTTCGGGCAAGCGGCAGGCGGGTTTCGCGCCAGACGCCCGGGTTGGTTGCTTGAGCCTGGGAGCGATCCCCGGCCTAGATGAATGGCTGCCATCGCGGCGCCGGTCCCTTCGGGGATACCGCCCGCGATACAGAACCCGGCTTACAGGCCCCCTGGCGATTTCGACGAAACGAGACGGCCGCTTCAGGCGGCGAGCGCGCCGGCCGTGATTCCGCTTACGCCCTCCACCGCTTCGATATAGCGGCGCGAGACGCCTTCCAGCGCCAGCGCGGTGAGGCGGCCGGTCATGAACGCGCCGGTGTCGATGCCGATGCGATTGCCGCGGTCCTCGGGCTCGTCGCTGATGGTGTGGCCGTGCACGACCACCGGGCCGTGCCGATGCTCGCTGGACAGGAACGGTTCGCGAATCCAGCGCAGATCCCGCGGCCGCTGCGCATCGAGCGGAATGCGGGGATCGATCCCGGCGTGGACGAACAGGTAGTCGCCGATGGCGATCATGTCCTCGAAGCCGGCGATGAACCGGATATCGTCGGCGGGAACGGCGTTGCGCATCATCTGCTGCGCCTCCTCCAGCTCCGCCGCCAGGAACGCCGAACGGTCGACGCCGTAACTGAGAATCGTCTCGCGTCCGCCATGACGCAGGAAATGGCGGAAGATCTCTATGTCGTTGAAGCTGCGCAGGAACATTTCCTCGTGGTTCCCGCCGAGCATGCGGACCTCGCGGCGCGCCCGCCATTCGCGGGCCAGCGCCACCACGCCGGCGCTGTCGCGCCCGCGATCGACCAGATCGCCCAGCAGGATCACAGTGGTCCGCGCCGGGCCGGAAGCGGCATCGTCCGCCTCGATCGCATCGACCAGCGCTTCGAACAAGTCGCGCCGCCCGTGGATGTCCCCCACCGCATAGACGCGCTGCCCCGGCGGCACGGCGGCCGTCACCGGCTCCTCGCGCCGGAACATCTGGCGAAGCGATTGCAACATCTACCCTGCTCTAGCCGCAACACACGTCGGCACAAGTTGGCATCGGCCGTTGCGCAAAAAACCCTGTCTGAACCCTTAATGTGGCGCGAAGAACACACTTTGGCGCTTGAATGCGGCGCTGCACGCAATTTCCTTGTGCGATGCAGCATAGGACGGCATTGGTCTTGCGCATCGACGGACCTTGACCCCGGCAAATGAGGGCAGGCCGCGATGAGCAGGCGGAACGCGCGTTTTTGCACCCAATAAGCGAGGGAACCGCCATGCTCACGTCTTTCCGCAGCCTGCTGGCTGCCACCGTTCTTGCGAGCGCCGTTGCCGCCACGCCGGCACTGGCCCAGGAAACGGGCGAATTCACCATTTCCGGCAACGCCACGCTGGTCACCGATTACCGCTTCCGCGGCTTTTCGCTGTCGGACGGCGACTTCGCCGTGCAGGGCGGCGTCGATGTCGGACACTCGAGCGGCTTCTATGTCGGGGCCTGGGGATCGAGCCTCGAGGACAGCCCCGGTCTGGGCAACGCTGAGTTGGACATCTACGGCGGCTGGGCCGGCGAAGTCGGCTCGGGCATCTCGATCGATGTCGGCCTGCTCTATTACGCCTATCCGAACGGCAAGGTGGGCGATGCGAACATCTGGGAGCCCTATGCCTCGCTGTCCGCCGAAGTCGGCCCGGCGAGCGTGACCGTGGGCGCCGCCTATGCCTGGGAACAGGATTCGCTCGGCGGTGACGACAACCTCTATGTCTACACCGATCTCGGCGTCGGCATTCCCGAAACCCCGATCTCGCTTTCGGCGCACCTCGGCTACACCGACGGGGCGCTCTCGCCGGAACTGCTGACCGGCACCGGCACGGGCGGCGGTTTCGACTGGTCGCTCGGAGCCAGCTTCGCGGTGACCGATAACCTGTCGATCGGCGTCAGCTACGTCGGCGCCGAAGGCGCGAATATCGACAGCTTCTCGAACGACGCCATCGTCGCTTCGATCGGCGTCAGCTTCTGATCGGCGCGCAAGCGTGAACAGGGCAGGGCCCGCGCCGCCGGCGGCGCGGGCCCTTTCCTTGCCCGAAAGGGCTCAGCGCAGATAGAAGTCGATCGTGGTGACCACGCGGACTTTCTTGAACGGCGTGTCCGCGACGCCCCAGCCGCCGCCATCGCCGTCGCGCGCGGTGATCTCGAAGTAGCCCTGCGTGGCTTGCTTGATGCCGCCGACGCCGGTGCCGCTGTCCTCGGCGAACTGCTCCGCCGCCTTGCGCGCATCTCTGGTCGCTTCGGCGACCATTTCCGGCTTGATGTCGTTGAGCCTGGTGAAGGTGTACGACATGCCGGAGCCTTCCTCGAGCAGCACGCCCCGGCGGACGAGGTCGAACTGTCGCCGCACCGCGCGCTCGGCGCGCTCGATGTCGGTCGTTCGCAGGCTCATCCGCTGGCGCACGGAGAAGGTCGTCACGCCGTCGTTGGTATAGGAGGAGACGTTCACGCCGGTCGGCTGGAGCGCGTCCTCCGGAAAACCCAGTTCGTTGAAGAACGCCCGGATCGCCGCGGTGTCGCGATCGACGCTCGCCTGTGCGCTGGCGAGGTCGCGGGCGCTGGCGGAGTAGGAAATGGTCCAGGTGGCGAGGTCCGCGGTCACGTCGCGTTCGGCAAGGCCGCGCACGGTGACCGAACGATCCGCCACCCGCGCCCGTGTCAGGCCGTCGCCGAGCAGGTAGCCGCCCGCGACGAGGCCCACCGCAAGGATGCCGGAGGCCGCAAGCAGCAACTTTGCGCCCGGAGCGCTCCAGAAAGCGGTGGCGGAGGGTCGGTCGTCTTCGCTAATATCGGCCATGGCGGTTCTCCCAGAGGTGACGAAATCACCGGGCGAATGGATGCACGGTTGGCGATGAACCGTGCTTTAATGGCGACGAATGGAGTTTTAGATGGTCCAGTATCTCCACACCATGATCCGCGTCAGCGATCCTGACGCCACGGTCGGCTTCCTCGAATTGCTGGGGCTGGAGGAAGTGCGGCGGATGGAAAGCGAGAAGGGCCGCTTCACGCTGATCTTCATGGCCGCGCCGGGGCAGGAAGGAGTGGCCGAAGTGGAGCTGACGTACAACTGGCCGCCCGAAGACGGTTCCGCGGCGGAGGAATATGCCGGCGGCCGCAACTTCGGCCACCTCGCCTACCGGGTCGAGAACATCTACGACACCTGCCAGAAGCTGATGGACGCCGGGGTGACCATCAACCGCCCGCCGCGCGACGGGCACATGGCTTTCGTCCGCACGCCCGACGGCATTTCGATCGAATTGCTCCAGGACGGCCACCTCCCGCCGCAGGAGCCCTGGGCGAGCATGGAGAACACCGGGAGCTGGTGAGCGGATGAGAGGCAGTAGGCAGTAGGCAGTAGGGACTCACTTACTACTGCCTACTGCCCGCCCGGATTACCTTGCCAACCGCCGCCATTGCCGCCACCTGCACGGCATGGCCAAAGCCAAGCTTCCCCAGGTGGTCATCATCGGCCGGCCCAACGTGGGCAAATCGACGCTGTTCAACCGGCTCGTCGGCAAACGCCTTGCGCTGGTGGACGATCAGCCGGGCGTGACGCGCGACCGCCGGCTGGGCGATGCCGGGCTTCTGGGCCTCGAGTTCCAGGCAGTCGATACCGCCGGGTGGGAGGACGAGGACGCCGAAACCCTGCCCGGCCGCATGCGTGCGCAGACCGAGGTTTCGCTGAAGGGTGCGACGTGCGCGCTGTTCGTGATCGACGCGCGCGCCGGCATCACGCCGCTCGACGAGGAAATCGCCCGCTGGTTGCGCGAGCAAAGCGTGCCGGTGGTGCTGGCGGCGAACAAGGCCGAAGGCAGCGCGGGCGAGGGGGGCATCCTCGAAAGCTACGCGCTCGGCCTCGGCGATCCGGTGCCGATTTCGGCCGAGCACGGCGAGGGCATGGCCGACCTCTACGAAGCGCTCCGCCCCTTCGTCGAAGACAAGCAGCCGGCGGCCGGCGAGCCGGGCGAGCAAGAGGGTGAGGGGGGTGAGGACGATCCGTCGCGCCCACTCCAGCTCGCCATCGTCGGCCGGCCGAACGCGGGCAAGTCCACCCTCATCAACCGGCTGCTGGGCGAAGACCGGCTGCTGACCGGGCCCGAGGCCGGGATCACCCGCGATTCCATCGCGGTCGAATGGCAATGGGCCGATCCGGCGAGCGGCGAGACGCGCCCGATCAAGCTGATCGACACCGCCGGGATGCGCAAGAAGGCCAAGGTCGACGACAAGCTGGAGAAGCTGGCGGTGGCCGACGCCCGGCGCGCGGTCGATTTCGCCGAAGTGGTGGTGCTGCTGCTCGACGCCACGCGCGGGCTGGAGGTGCAGGACCTCAAGATCGCCAACCTGGTGCTGGAGGAAGGCCGGGCGCTGATGGTGGCGATCAACAAGTGGGACGTGGCCGAAGACCCGAGCGCCCTGTTCAACGGCATCCGCGCGGCGCTCGACGAAGGGCTGGCGCAGTTGAAGGGCGTGCCGCTGCTGGCGGTCTCGGCGATGACCGGCAAGGGGCTGGACCAGATGATCGCCGCCGCGTTCGAGCTGCGCGAGCAATGGAGCCGGCGCGTGCCTACCGCGCTGCTCAACCGCTGGTTCGACAAGGCGATGGAAGCCAACCCGCCCCCCGCTCCCGGCGGCCGGCGGATCAAGCTGCGCTACGTCACCCAGATCAAGACCCGCCCGCCCAGCTTCGTGGTGTTCGGCACCCGGCTGGACGACCTGCCCAAGAGTTACGAACGCTACCTCGTCAACTCGATCCGCAAGGACCTCGGCTTCGGCGCGGTCCCTGTCCGGCTGACGCTCAGGAGCCCGAAGAACCCGTTCGCGAAGGAGTGAACGGACAGACCCGGTCCTTCCCCTCGTCATTCCCGCGAAAGCGGGAACCCAGTCGGCTCTTAGGCGCGTCCGAACTGCTACTGGATCCCCGCTTTCGCGGGGATGACGAAGGGGGAACGCTCTCGCTACTCGCCGAACCCGATATCGCGCAGCTTCGCCTCCTCCCCGGTCAGCGCCTCGCCGGTCGGGAAGCCGTTGGCCTGGAGGATGTAGGCCAGCGAGGCGAGGTACTCCTCCTCGCTCAGCGAGCCGCCCGCGCCGGTCGGCATCGTGGTGCGGATCAGCGTGTGGAGATCGGCCAGCGTGCGGCCTTTCCAGTTGGCGAGGAAGGCCGCGCCCTGCACCGGCGGAACGCCTTGCGCCGGGGTGAAGGCGGCGCCGTGGCAGGCGGCGCAGCTTCGCGCGTAGACCGCCTGCCCTGCGTTCGCTTGCGCCAGCGAGAACACGCCGTCGGCGACCGAGCGCGAAGGTGCGGCGGAGCCTTGCGCCGGATCGATCGCGCGCGATTCGCCGCGCGGGTTGACCGGCGCTTTCACCGGCCCGCGATGGCCGATGCCCGCTTCGGGCAGGGCGAAGACGTAGAGCGTATTCTGGCGGCCGTGGATCAGCTCGGGCGTGAAGCTGTCGGCGAGCCAGAAGCCGGTCGAGACGGCGACGTACTGGTGGCCGTCGACCTCGAAAGTCGCGGGATAGCCGGTGACCGGGGAACCGAGATTCACCTCCCACAGCACCGCGCCGGTCCGGTCGTCGAGCGCGCGGAAGCGGCCGTGGCTGTCGCCGGCGAACAGCAACCCGCCGCCGGTGGTCATCAGCGACTGCATCCCGGCGCGCTGCTGCAAGCGCCATGCGGTGCGGCCGGTGACGGCGTCGATCGCGTTGATGACGCCGAGATTGTCGCCCGCGTCGGGGGCGAGGAACGAGCGCGCCGCCATGCCGTAGATGCCGGGGCCCGAACCGCTCGGCTCGACCGCCGAAACCTGCGAGCAGGTCTGCTGCGCGGGCAGGTACATCGCGCCGGTGAGCGGGCTGTAGGCCCCCGCCTGGTAGTTGGCCCCGCCCGCAGCCGCCGGGCAGACCAGCGCCGACTGGCCGTATGCGGTGAACACCGTGTCCGGGTTGACGGTGACCCTGCCGGTCGCGCCGTCGATGTGGCCGACGACGTTCTGGAAGATAGTCGGCCGCGCCCACAGGAACCGGCCGGTTTCGCGATCGAGCGTGTAGACGACGCCGGTCTTGCCGGGGACGCCGGTCAGCACCTTGTAGGTTCTGCCCGGTTCGATGTCCGGAGCTATCCACGCCACTTCGGCCGGGTCGGGCGCGACGGCGGTGTCGATCAGCATGCGCGGGAACGGGTGATCGAGGTCCCAGTGATCGACGATGTGCTGATAGTGCCAGACGATCTCCCCCGTCCGCACGTCGAGCGCCAGCGTCGAGTTGTGGTAGAGGTAATCGTGATCGTTGCCGGCGAGCGAGAGCTTGGGCGCGGGCGCGGTGACCGAGGTGCCCATGTACACCAGTCCGAGATCGGGATCGTAGCTGGCGATCATCCACGCACCGACCTGCTGGCGCTTTTCCAGCGGCAATCCGCCCCAGGTGGCGTCGTTGGGATCGCTTCCCCGCGCGATGGTGCTGGTGCGCCAGACTTCCTTACCGGTCTTCGCATCGTGCGCGGTGATGACGCAGGCGTCGGGGCCGCCTTCGGGCTCGCAACTGCGGCCGGTGATGGCGAGCCCTTCGGCGATGATCGGGCCCGACGATTGCTTGGCCCCGCGCCGGTAATCGAGGATCTTCGTTTCCCACGCCAGCTCGCCGGTCTGGGCGTCGACAGCGTAGATGAAATCGTCGGAACCGCGGGCGATGACGAGGTTGCCGTAGATGGCCAGATTGCGGTTGGTGTCGGGGAACGTCAGGTACTCGCCGAGGTCCTCGGGCAAATCGCGACGGTGCTGCCACAGCACCTCGCCCGATTTGGCGTCGATCGCCTGGATGTTGTCGCTCGGCCCCGGAAAGTAGAGCACGCCGTCGTGGACCAGCGGCGTGCCTTCCTGATGCCCGTCGGGCAGCGGGCGCGCCCAGACCATGCGCAAGTCCTTCACGTTCTCGCGCGTGATTTCGGCCAGCGGGCTGTAGCCCCACGAATCGAGCGTGCGCCGCCAGCTCAGCCAGTCCTTCGGGTCGGGGTCCTGGATCATCGCATCGGTGACGGGCGTGAACGACGCCGGTTGCGCGATGGCCTGCGCGAAAACCAGCGAGGCAAGCCCCGCCGCGCCGATGATCCGCCCCGCCAAGCCGCCTGTGCCCATTCCGGCCCTCCCGTTGCTTCCGGCTTCTCGGCCGGCTTGCGCCAGACTAGCAGCGTTTGCGCGCGGCTCCAGAGCCCGCGACGCCACCGGTCAGGTCATCGCGTCAGGGCGCCATGAGGTGGCCGCGGAACCAGTCGGCCAGTTCGTCCTCGGACAGCTCGCCGGCGGCGAGCGCGAGGACGGTGTCGATCGCATTGGCCGCATCGAATGCGATGGCAATCCCGTTCAGCTGGAGAAACAGGCGCGCCAGGATCCAGGCCGTGCGCTTGTTTCCGTCCACGAAAGGATGATTGCGCGCCACGCCGAAAGCATAGGCTGCGGCAAGCACGCAGCGGTCGTCCTCGTCGTAGGACCAGCGGTTCCGGGGTCGGGCCAGCGCCGATTCGAGCGCCCCGGCATCGCGCACTCCGGCACTGCCCCCGTGTTCCGCCAGTTGGCGATCATGAACGGCGAACGCAACATCGGCATCCAGCCACACGGGCTCCTGACGATCGGCCATCGAAATTCGCCGCGTTCAGATACGCAAACCGGAAGCGGAAAAAATCTGGAAAGCCGTCATTTGGCCAGCACACGCAGGATATCGCGATCTTCCCGCATAATTGCCTCTGCGGCTTCCATCTTCGCGGCGAACTCTGGATCCGATGCCGTGATCCGCACCCCGTCGGGCGCTTCCGTGATATGGAGGGTATCGCCCAAGCCGACGCGCAGGCGCGCCAGCACGTCCTTCGGCAGGATGATCCCGGCGGAGTTGCCGATCTTCTTGATCTTGAGCGTCGCGTTCATACGTGTGTTATAACGATGATGCGCGCACGCTTCAAGCGCTCAGTCCCCCGCCGCCTCGCTCTGGAGCTGGACGTAGTTTTGGAGGCCCATGCGTTCGATCAGTTCGAACTGGGTCTCGATGAAATCGATGTGCTCTTCCTCGCTTTCGAGGATGTCCTCGAACAGTTCGCGGCTGGTGTAGTCGCGCACGCTCTCGCAGTGCTGGATCGCGTCCCTGAGCAGGGGCAGGGCCTCGATCTCGAGCGCAAGATCGGCCTTGAGGATTTCCTCGACCGTTTCGCCCACCTTGAGCTTGTGGATCGCCTGGAAGTTGGGCAGCCCTTCGAGGAACAGCACCCGGTCCGCCAGCTTGTCGGCGTGCTTCATCTCGTCGATCGATTCGTGCCGCTCATACTCGGCGAGCTTTTCGAGGCCCCAGTTCTTCAGCACGCGATAGTGCAGCCAGTACTGGTTGATCGCGGTCAGCTCGTTGGTGAGCGCCTTGTTCAGATAGTCGATGACCTGGGGGTCGCCCTTCATCGCGCAGTCTCCTTCGATATGCGCGCATTATCGGCCCGCAGGGCGGGGCGTGACAACCCCTAAAGCACAAAAAACCGCAGAATTCTGCGGGTTTGCGAATGACTTTCAGGATCGTGGCTTGTTGCGAACCGTGGTGCGATCAGGCCGCAACAAACTCGTCTTCGGAAGCGCCATAGCGCACTTCGGCGACCAGCTCGTCAGCCTCTTCGAGGCACTGGCCGCATTGGGGCGACTTGCCCATTCCGGAGTAGATCGCCTCCGCATCGCCGCAGCCGGCGCGGGCGGCGCATCGGAAGTCACTTTCCCGGATTGCATTGCAGACGCATACGTACATGCGACTCATTTAATGCGAATAGATTGCAATAGCAAGCGGCTCGATGGGTCAGCGATCGGTTACAAGGCAATCGTGGCCGGCGGCCTTGAGCGAGCGGCACGCTTCGCCGGCGGCCGCACGCGAGGGATAGCCGCCGGCGAGGAGCCTGGTCACGTTTCCGGCAGGCAGCGTCAGCCGCTCCCGCCCCGCCAGTTCGGGGCGGCCTTTCAGCCGATCCCACAGCCGGTCCGCATTGCCCGGCACCGAGAAGGCGCCGAGCTGAAGCCGCCAGCCGCCACCGGTTTGCGGCGGCGCAGGGGCGGGCGTCGGGCGGGGGCGGGCCTCGGCAACCGCGGGCTCCGCCACGGGCGCATAGCTCGCCCCCGCATCGGCCGGGCTTTCCGTGCCGGTGGCGCGGGGCGCTTCGGCCACCGCCGTGCGTGCGGCGGCGACCGAGGGCGAGACGGAAGCTGTCTGGAGCGGCTGGGGAACGCGCGGCGATGGCTCAACCGCTTGCGGCGCGGTCGGGGCCTCGCCGGCGGCAAGCTCCGCCGTAGCCAGGTCCCGCGCCCGCGCAGCGTCCGCTTCGGCGCGCATCTCGACCGCGAGCCCCGCCGCCCGCTGCCGCCGATCGAGCGGGATCTGGCGATCCATCTCGGCCAGCGCCGGCGCGGCCTGCGGGAGCCCTGCCGCGGCGGCGAGCGTGAGCAGCGCATAGGCGCGGGTCCAGTCGCGTTCCACCTGGTCGCCGTTGAAATGGGCGATGCCGAGCAGGTACTGCGAACGCGGATCGCCGCGCCGCGCGGCGTCGCGGACATAGGGCAGCGCCGCTTCCTGCCGCCCGCTCTGGAACAGCATCAGCCCGTATGTGTCGGCGGCCTGCACATGGCCGGCGGCGGCGGCGCGGGCGTAGAGATCCTCGGCCAGAGCAAGGTCCGCCGGCACGCCGCGGCCGAGCCGGTATGCCTGGCCGAGATTGAACATCGCGTCGGGATCGCCGGCGCCGGCGGGGCTTTCCCATTCGCGGACCGCCCCGGTGTAATCCCCCTGGCTCCAGGCATCGACACCCGCCTTGATGTCCGCCGCCGCGGGCGCCGCGGCAAATGCCGCGAGCAGCGCCGCGCCGCGAAGGAACCCCCTGGAATATGGCGACATCGAACCGGTCTTTTGCATGGGGCTGCTCTTATCCGGCGAGGGTAAACAGCCCATTAGCAAAGCCGGGACCGGACCGTGTGGGCGCGGCAAGGCCGGCCCTTGCCGGATTAACTCAAAATTTAGGGTGTTCTGCGATCCCCGCCCCCTGGAAAGCCGGAATGATCGTGTCTCCGGCCGGAATCGAGGGGAACTGGCCTTGCGCGTATTGGCATTGGCTTCGCAGAAGGGCGGGTCGGGCAAGACCACGCTTTCGGGGCATCTGGCGGTCCAGGCGCAGCGCGCCGGCGCCGGCCCGGTCGTGCTGATCGACATCGACCCGCAGGGTTCGCTGGCGGACTGGTGGAACGAGCGCGAGGCGGAATATCCCGCTTTCGCCCAGACCACCGTGGCGCGGCTGGCGAACGATCTCGCCATCCTGCGCCAGCAGGGCTTCAAGCTCGCCGTGCTCGACACTCCGCCGGCGATCACCATGGCGATCCAGTCGGTGATTTCGGTCGCCGAGCTGATCGTGGTGCCGACGCGTCCGAGCCCGCACGATCTGCGCGCGGTGGGCGCCACCGTCGACCTGTGCGAACGCGCCGGCAAACCGCTGATCTTCGTGGTCAACGCCGCCACGCCGAAAGCCAAGATAACCTCCGAAGCCGCCGTGGCGCTGAGCCAGCACGGCACCGTCGCCCCGATCACCCTGCACCACCGCACCGATTTCGCCGCCTCGATGATCGACGGGCGCACAGTGATGGAAGTCGATCCTGAAGGCCGCAGCGCGAACGAGGTCGTGGCCTTGTGGCATTATATCGCCGACCGGCTGGAGAAGAACTTCCGTCGCACGGTCTTCGCCGCCCCAGGCAGCGTGGCGCAAGTTCCCGGCGCCTACCGGCCGCAGGGCGGCTTCGGCCGCCGCGTCGCCCAGTAAGGCGAGGCGAGGCCCGATGTACGAACCCAAGCCTTTCGCTTCTCTCGGCCCGACCCTGCTGGCGCGCAAGGGCGGCGCCAGGCCCGCCATGCGGCCGCAATTGAGCCCCCTGCTGGGAGGAACCCAGGCGGACCCCGCGTCCGAAACCGACCACGAGGCGCTGGAAGATCTCGGCTGGAACGACATGGGCGACGCCGACGAGAGCGAGCACCCCGCCGACATCGTCCCGATCGGCCTTACTCCGATGGGGCAGGATTTCGAGACCGAGGACGACGAGTACGACGGCGAAAGCGATTTCGACGAGCCGGCGGTCCTTGCGGCGGAGAGCGCGGGCGAGGAAGCGCCGCGCACGGCCGTGGCCCCGTGGCCGGTGCTCCAGAAGCAGCCGCCGGAAGTCCTTCGCCAGCGCCACACCCTTTCCGAAACGCTGCGCGAGGATGCGCCGCCCCGCCGCCGGACGAACGGCGACGGCCGCCGCGCGGCATTCACCCTGCGGCTCGACAGCGACCGGCACCTGAAGCTGCGGCTGGCGAGCACGGTCAGGAACCGCAGCGCGCAGCAACTGGTGACCGAGGCGCTCGACCGGTTTCTCGCCGACATTCCCGAGATCGAAGCGCTCGCCGCGCAAGTCTCGCGCAACTGACGCAGCAAGAGGGGCAGACCATGTATCGCACCGCCGCCAGCACCCGGATGCTCGGATTCGCCGCGACCACAGCCATCGCCGCGGTCGCGCTCGCCGGTTGCACGACCGCCGGCGCACCTGACGCCAGCGCCTATGCCAGCAAGGCCGAAGCCGCGCTGGCGGCCGGCAAGCACGCGCGGGCGATCGATAACGCCGAGGCGGCCGTGCTCGCCGACCCGCGCAACCCCGCGTGGCGCGCGACTCTCGGCGCGGCCTATCTCGATGCCGGCCGCTTCGCTTCCGCCGCAACCTCGTTCGACGATGCGATGGCGCTGGGCGACACCTCGCCGCGCACCGTGTTGAGCCTGGCGCTGGCGCGGATCGGCGAAGGCCGGAACGTTGAGGCGGCCGAGCTGCTCCACGATCACGAACAGCGGATCGCCGCCGCCGACGTTGGCCTGGCGCTGGCGCTGGCCGGAGAGTCCGGACGCGGCATTCACGTCATGAGCAACGCGATCCGCGCGGGCGACAACAATCCCACCATCCGGCAGAATCTCGCCTATGCCTATGCCCTCGACGGGCGCTGGCGCGAAGCGCGGCTGATGGCCGAACAGGACGTGTCCCGCGCCAGGGTCAACGAACGGATGGAGCAATGGGCGGTCTCCGCCCATCCGCAGGCGTTCGAATATCGCGTCGCCACCCTGCTCGGAACACCGATGAACGTCGTCGACGGCGGCCAGCCGATGCAACTCGCGCTCGCCAACACGCCCGGCGTCGACGAGCTCGGAGCGGAAGCGCTCGCGGCCGCTTCGCCCGTCGAGGCCGCTCCGATCGCCGAAGCGCCGTTCGCCGAGCTGCCGCCGCTGGCGGTCGTGCCGGTGAGCGAGCTGGCGGCCCAGCCGGCTATCGCCGCAGCCGCCGCTATTCCGGCGGCCGACGATACGTTCCGAGCCGCGTTCGCCGCCGCCGCGCCGGCGGCCGTGAAGCAGGATTCCGCCAGCTTCGCCAAGGCAGCCGTACCGGCAGCCGCGCCGCGGCAGGCCGCAAGCACGCACCTGGTCCAGCTTGGCAGCTTCTCCACCGAGGACGGCGCGCGCCGCGCATGGGGGCTCTACGTCAAGAAGTATCCTCAGCTCGACGGGCGTCAGATGGTGATTTCCGAGGCCGTGGTGAAAGGCAAGCGCTACTGGCGCGTATCGGCCGCCGGCTTCGACAAGGCCGGATCCTCGGCGATGTGCGGCGCGGTCAAGGCGCGCGGCGAAGGCTGCTTCGCCTGGGCCGAAGGCCGCCCGCTGCCCGGCGCGGTCGACACTGGCGTGCGCCTCGCGCGACGCTGAGCGGGCCCGCCGTCCACACACAAAACGGGCGAGACGGGCCCCCGCCTCGCCCGTTTCGTTTTTCGCTATCGCCTAATTGTAGCTGACACGCATCCGCGGCTCGGTGACGCCGTCGCGACGGCGCATGGCCCAGCCGAGCGCGCCGAAGCCGATCAGCATCAATGCCCAGGTCGCGGGTTCGGGAACTGCGCCGGAAGGGACGGTCCAGAACGACAGGTGCGAAATACCCGGTTGGTTCTTCTTGTTTGGCGTAAGGAGCCCGACTGTCGAGAAATCCGTCCCCGAACTCGCGCCAGCACCGGCCAGTTCATACACCTTGAACTCGTTTGCGGCCTTGATGGTGACGTACTTTATCAGTGTTCCGTCGAGCACGGTCCAATCCGTCGACATCAGACCTTCCGGATCCGCGCTGGGCGAAAAGCTGAACAGCTCCGGATTGTCGTCGCTCTTGCCGAAAAGGGTCAGCGAGACATTTGCGCCCGTTGCCTCCCAAATCGCGGTTTCGACGCTCGACTGGAAATCGTTGCCCGGAGGTCCGGGAGACCAGACGCATTGATCGACGGTCAGATCGATCCCCGGTCCGGAAGTGCAGGGAATAACGGCGGCGCTTGCCGGCATGGCGAACGCGAATGCGGCGCTGGCCGCGGCAATTGTCAATAGACCGGAAACTCGACGCATTGGAATCACTCCTCTCTGGTGTCGCACGCCATGCGACTCGCCCACACGAGCCCACCCAGCCCTTACGGCGAACGTGGATTGCTGGCGAGCGGGCCTCGTTCAACCTGTCCCGCTTTGGGACATGGAAGCGGCCATGCCGGTGGGCGAACTTTTGCCGTCGACCGTCGCGAACGGTCAGGCGGCCGTCACCGGCTCCCATCCTGCCTTCGGACGTTGCAAGACGCGGCGAAGGAACGACTTGACCGGTTCGACGATCTCGACCTGCGCGAAAAGCTCGGCGGTGTTCCGCGCCCGCACGTCGACGCGGCCAATGCCCGTTTCGGCGGGGCCAAGATTGCTGCCGCCCACTTCGGCGATCCAGCGCAGCCCGGCCTCGCGGGCGATACGCGGCGTCAGGTCGTTGTGGTGGCCGAACGGATAGGCGAAGTGTTCGGTCTCCACGCCGTTTTCCTTCAGCGTCTGCTGCGCCTCCAGGATTTCCACGCGCTGCTCCCCCTCCGGCAGGCGGCCCATGTTGGGATGCGACGCGGTGTGGTTGCCGAACATCGCCCCTTCCCGCGCCATCTCGCGCACCTCGTCCCAGCCCAGGTACAGGGGATCCCGCGCCACGGTATCGAGCGGGGACGCGGGCGCCATCCCCGACAGCCGCTCGATCAGCCGCGCGAGCGAGGCCCGGTCGAACCCGACGCGCGCCGCCGAGACGATCTGAGCTGCGCCGGCCGACGGCGGCAGCCCGAAGTGCGCGCGCCCCGCGGCCAGGCCATCTTCCCCGCTCTCCTGAAGCAGCCAGTTGAGGTGGTCGACCCAGACCAGCTCGCGGTTGCCGACGGCGCGGGTGATCAGGTAGACGATAGCGGTCAGGCCATGCTGCTTCAGCAACGGCCATGCCTCGGTCAGGACGGAGCGGTAGCCGTCGTCGAAAGCGATGGCGACGCGCGGACGATTGCCGGGCTCGGCCACGAGATCGTCGATCCCGACGACATCGTAGTGCTTGACCAGATAGGCCAGATGCGCGGCGAACGTGGCGGGCTCCATCGTGGTCCCGAGCCCCGCCACGAACCGGTTTTCATCGGGCGATACGTTGTGAAACAGAAGAACCTTGGGGTTCTTCGCGCCCAGGGCGATCACGCGGCGCGACAGGCCGAGACGATAGATCAGCACTCCCAGCGCCATCAGCACGCGATTCAGCATCTGTCCGCCCCCCATTTCCCTCCGCGAACCTCCGCAACAGCCCTTGGGCAAGCAGGTTTCCGACTTGCCTTTCGGCGCCGACCGTCCGCTCGACCGACCGGAACTCGCGCCCCGCCGACAGGTTCTGCTCGACCGCGTTCGACGATCCTTCGAATTCCTCGCGCGCCGCCGCGATCAGCAACGGTGTTCCGACCTCGACCGCTTTTGCGAACAGGGTGTGCTCGTCGTCGTCGGCCGCTATCGTCGGGCGCGCCATGTGCAGGATCGGGCCGGAATCGATGCCGGGATCCACGCGGTGGATGGTGACGCCGACCATGTCGGGCCGCCCGTCATGCAGCGGCCAGAAGATCGTGTCCGACCCGCGATACGTCGGCGAAATGCCGGTATGCATGTTGATCGTCGAGCGGGCCGCCTTTTCCAGCACGGACCGGCCGATGATGAGCGTGCCGTAAGTGATGACGACATCCGGCTCCAGCTCGTCGAGGATGGCCCGGCACTCAGGGCCGTTGTGCGCCGCGACGTATCGGACAAGGTCGGGACGCGGCCACCCCTCGCCGCCGCCGTCGGGGAAGAATATCCCGTCGACGGCGCGCCGCCGCCGCGCGTCGCGCCCCGACAGGATATGGCTCAGCCTCACCGCCACGCGCGAGGCGATCTGGCGGGCCGAATATCTCGAAGCGATCCGGCGCAGGCGGGCCCCCAGGCTCCTGCGTATCCCGGTGGCGACGATGATGGCTTTCAGCTCCTGTGGGAACGCCTCCGCGATCCGATGCGCGACGAACCGATGCTGCGGCTCGCCGTCCATCGTGTGGGCTACCAGCAGAACGAGCTTCATGGCTTCTACTATTCGGCAATGAACGGCGCGGGCAAGCAGTGTTTGCGCGCGCCGTCAGCCGCCCACCCGCATGCCGCCTTTCCATAGCCCGGCGACACGCCCCTGCACCGGCTGGCCGTCGAACGGCGTGTTGCCCGCGCTGGCGGCCATCTTCGCCGAATCCACCACCCACGGCTTTTCCGGATCGACCAGCGCGATGTCGGCTTCCGCGCCCGCGCGCAGTTCGCCCGCATCGACGCCCAGCAGGCGCGCGGGATTGCGCGCGACGAGGTCGAATGCGCGCTCGGTCGATACAACCCCGTCGCGCACCAGCGTCAGGACCATCGCCAGCAGCGTCTCGGCCCCGGCCATGCCCGGCGCGGCGTCGGCATAGGGCAGGCGCTTGTCCTCCGGCCCGCGCGGATCGTGGCCCGAGGCGACAACGTCGATGGTGCCGTCGCCGATCGCCGCGATCACCGCCTGCCGGTCGGCCTCCTCACGCAAGGGCGGCGAGAGGCGGGCGAAGGTGCGGAAATCGGCCAGCGCGAGGTCCGAGAGCATGAAGTGCGCCGGCGTGACCCCGGCGGTGATCGCCACGCCGCGCGCCTTGGCCGCACGCACGAGATCGAGCGCCGCCGCGGTCGTCACCTGCCGCAAGTGCAGCCGCGCGCCGGCCATTTCGGCCAGCGCGATGTCGCGCGCCACGGCCAGCGCCTCGGCCTCGGCGGGCGCGCTCGGCAAGCCGAGGCGAGTGGCCATCTCGCCCGCGGTCGCCGCCGCATGGCCGGCCAGCCCGCCGTCCTCGGCGTGAGTCACGACCACCAGGTCGAGCATCGCCGCGTATTGCAGCAGCCGCAGCATCACGCCGCTGTCGCCGATCCACCGGCGGCCGGTGGCGACGGCGCGCGCCCCGGCGTCGCGCATCAGGGCAATCTCGGCGAGCTGGACTCCGGCGAGGCCGACGGTGGCCGCCGCCAGCGGATGGACCCACAGGTCGGGTTTGCCGCTCGACGCCGCGAACCGCACGCGCGCCGGATAGTCGAGCGGCGGGTCCTGGTCGGGCATCAGCGCGGCGCGGGTCACGCCGCCGAAATGGAACGCCGGCTTGTCGATGGCGAAGACGCCGAAATCGACCAGCCCCGGCGCGACCAGCAAGCCGGCGGCATCGATCACCTCGTCGCCGTCGCGCGGCGCGATCTCGCCAACGTCCTCGATCCGGCCATCGACACAGCGCACCGCGCCGCCCTTCACTCCGTCGGGCGTAATCAGCCTGCCGCCGGTCACGATCAGGGGGCGCTGCTGCTTCATGCCCAACCCTCCACGCCGCGCGCCCTGCGCGTCAGCACGTCGAGGCAGGCCATGCGGATGGCGACGCCCATCTCGACCTGCTCGGTGATGATCGAACGGCCGGCCATGTCGGCCACCGTGCTGTCGATCTCCACCCCGCGGTTCATCGGCCCTGGGTGCATGACGATGGCGTCGGGCGCGGCGCGGACGAGCCGCTCCGGCGTCAGGCCGTAGAGGTGCCGATATTCGCGCGGGGAGGGAATGAACTGCCCGTCCATCCGCTCGTTCTGCAAGCGCAGCATCATCGCCACGTCCGCGCCGGCCAGCGCGGCGTCGAAATCGTGGAACGGCTCCACGCCCATGCGCGCGATTCCGGCCGGCATCAGCGCCGGCGGCGCGCAGACGCGAACGATAGCGCCGAGCGCCTGGAGGCACAGGATGTTCGAGCGGGCGACGCGGCTGTGGCGCACGTCGCCGCAGATCGTCACCACCAGCCCGTTGAACCCTTCCCGGCCGCGTTGGCGCAGCGCGTGGCGCAGCGCCAGCGCGTCGAGCAGAGCCTGCGTCGGATGTTCGTGCTGGCCGTCGCCGGCGTTGAGCACCGGGCAATCGACCTTGTCGGCGATCAGCGCCACCGCCCCGCTCGCCTGATGGCGGATGACGATCGCGTCGGCGCGCATCGCGTTGAGCGTCAGCGCGGTGTCGATCAGCGTTTCGCCCTTCTTCACGCTCGACTGCGCGGCGTGCATGTTGACCACGTCCGCCCCCAGCCGCTTGCCGGCGATCTCGAAGCTCAGCAACGTGCGGGTCGAATTCTCGAAGAAGGCGTTGATGATGGTCAGCCCGGCGAGCCGGTCGGTATGCTTGTTCGGCTGGCGGTTCAACGCCACCCACTGTTCCGCCTCGTCCAGCAGGTAGAGGATCTCGTGGGTCTGGAGATGGCCGATCCCGAGCAGCCCGCGATGCGGGAACGCCAGCGCGCCCGCCGGATAGCGGCCCGGTTGGGAAGGTTGGTTCGACGATGTCATTAAATCCGAGCCCATAGGGCCGCGCGGGCCGGACCGCAACCGGCGATTGGGCCATGGGCAGGTCCAGTCATTGGGGTGGCGCGCCTCCTTTCCCTGCCCTAAGTTCCTGGACGGGACGGGTCACGAGGATAGCGCATGAGTTTCGCGGGCAAAGTCTGGCGGCTGCTGGTCGGAATCAAGGACGGGCTGGCGCTGCTGTTCCTGCTGCTGTTCTTCACCGCGCTGTTCGCGGTGCTGACCGCGCGGCCCAATCCCGGCGCGGTGCGCGAGGGCGCGCTGCTGCTCGATCTCGACGGTTCGGTGGTCGAGGAAGTCTCTCCCATCGATCCCCTTGCCCTGCTGCTGTCATCGGCCGTGCCGACGCGCGAATATGCGGCGCGCGACCTGGTCCGCGCAATCGACGAAGCGGCGGGCGACAAGCGGATCAAGGCGCTGGCGCTCGACCTGTCGACCTTCCTCGGCGGCGGCCAGGTCCACTTGCAGGAGATCGGCGCGGCTATCGACCGGTTCCGCGCCACGGACAAGCCGGTGCTCGCCTATGCGGTCGCCTACAGCGACGATTCGCTGATGCTGGCGGCGCACGCCAGCGAGGTGTGGGTCGATCCGATGGGGGGCGCGGCCATCGCCGGGCCGGGCGGGCAGCAGGTCTACTTCGCCGGGCTGCTCGAAAGGCTCGGCGTCAACGCGCACGTATTCCGCGTCGGCGCCTACAAGAGCGCGGTCGAGCCCTACCTGCTCAACGAGATGTCGCCCGAATCGCGCGAAAACTACCGGCAGCTCTACGGCGCCTTGTGGCGGGAATGGCAGGCCAAGGTTCGCCGGGCGCGCCCGCAGGCCGACATCGCGCGCGCGACCGGCGACGTCGTCGCATGGCTGGAAGCGAACGATGGCGACCTCGCCGCCGCGGCGGTGGAAGCGGGGCTGGCGGACCGCGCCGGCACCCGCGTCGAATGGGGCGAGCGGATCGCGCAAGTGGCCGGAGAGGATAAGTGGAACCGCAAGCCGGGCGCCTTCGCGCACAGCGAGCTGGACCCGTGGCTGAGAGAAATCGACCCCGGCAAGCCGGGCGCAGCGATCGGCGTCGTCACCATTGCCGGCGAGATCAGCGACGGTACGGCCGGTCCCGGAAAGGCCGGGGCGGAGCGGATCGTCAAGCTGCTCGACGATGCCTTGGACGACGATCTCAAGGCGCTGGTGGTGCGGGTCAATTCCCCCGGCGGAACGGTGACCGGCTCCGAGGCGATCCGTCGCGCGATCCTGCGGCACAAGGCCAGGGGCATCCCGGTCGCGGTGTCGATGGCCAATGTCGCCGCGAGCGGCGGATACTGGGTCTCGACCCCGGCGGACCGCATTTTCGCCGAGCCCGAGACGATCACCGGCTCGATCGGCATCTTCGGCGTGCTGCCGACCTTCGAGGACGCGCTGGCCGAATGGGGCGTTACCAGCGACGGCGTGCGGACCACGCCGCTGTCGGGCCAGCCCGACATTCTCGGGGGGCTGACGCCGGAGGCCGCGGCGGTGCTCCAGGCGAGCGTCGAATCGGGCTACCGCCGGTTCCTGGCGCTGGTCGCGCAATCGCGCCGGATCAGCGTCGAACGCGCCGACGAGCTTGGTCAGGGCAGGGTGTGGGACGGCGGGGCCGCGCGCCAGCTCGGGCTGGTCGACCAGTTCGGCGGTCTCGACGATGCGCTGGGCTGGGCGGCCGGACAGGCCGGGCTCGGCGAGCGACCATGGCACGCGAAGTTCCTCGGCGCGACGGCCGATCCTTACGCGTCGCTCATCGGCCGCCTTACGAGGGCCGAAGAAGGCGTCGGGACGGGCGGCGACATGTTCGCGTTCATGGCCCGTCGCGAAGCCGGCCGGACCGCCGGCGTGGTGAGCGATGTGCGCGGCTTGCTGGAGGCGCGCGGTGCACAGGCGCGATGTCTTGAATGCGCGGCGCTCGGCGGGCCGCGCCGGTCGGCCCCCGCCACGCTCGACGCGGCCACGCTCGACGGCTCGCCGCTGCGCCTCGTCGCGCGCCTGCTGTTCGACTGACCGCTTGCCAGCGCCCCGCGCGCATGGCAAAGGCGCGCCCCTGCCGCCGGGACCGGGAGCCCGGCCGGGCGGGCGCGTAGCTCAGTGGTAGAGCACACCCTTCACACGGGTGGGGTCGCAGGTTCAATCCCTGCCGCGCCCACCATTAAGCCTAGGGGTCCGTGGCTTACCGCTCCTGCACGGCGCCGAAATGATCCGCCAGCTGATCCGGCCCGAAGCCGTAGCTGGTGGCCTCGGGGTCGGTCAGCATCGCCTCGTTCCACTCGTGAAACCGCGCGCGCAGGTCCGCGAACAGGCCCGGTTGCCGGTCCTTCAGGTTGGCCCGTTCCAGCGGGTCGGCGACGATGTCGAACAGGAACTCGTTGCCGTCGATCGACAGGTACTTGTGGCGGCCCAGCCGCACCGCCTTCTGATCCCGCCTGCCGAAGCGCCAGAACAGCGCCCGGTCGGGCAGGGCCGCGCCCGACAGGGCCGTGCGAATATCGATGCCGTCGCTGGGGAAGGCGGCATCGGGCGCGCCGCCGGCGGCGGCGAGGAACGTGGGCAGAAAATCCATCGACAGGACAGGAGTGTCGTTGGTTGCGCCTGCGGTGGAAAGGCCCGGCCAGCGCACGATCAGGGGCACGCGCAAACCGCCTTCCAGGAGCTCGCTCTTCATTCCGGTGAACGGCCAGTTGTCGCTGAAGCGTTCCCCGCCATTGTCGCTGGTAAACACTACCACGGTGTCCCGATCCAGCCCCAGATCCGACAAGCGGCGCAGCACGCGGCCGACGGCGGCATCGAGCGCGGTGACCATCTCGGCATAAGTCGCCAGCGATCCGCCGTCATAGTGGAAGATGTCGCCGGCGATCCGTGCGGATTCGGCCTGGTCGTCCGGCCCTTCCCACGGCCAGTGCGGGGCGGTGAAGTGCAGCGACAGCAACCATGGCTTGCTCTCTCGCACGCGCGCATCGAGGAACTCGAGGCTGCGTTCGGCCAGCATGTCGGTATAGTAGCCGGCTTGCTCGATCGGCACGTCGCCGTCCCACAGATCGGGGCCCCGGAAGCCGTGGGTGAAGTAATCGACCGCGCCGCCGCGATTGCCCCAGAATTCGTCGTAGCCGCTCTGTAGCGGGCCGTAATCGGGCAGGTTGCCCAGATGCCACTTGCCGATCAGCGCCGTGTGGTAGCCCTGCGCCTTCAGCAGCGAGGGCAAGGTGGGATGCGCCGGATCGAGGCCGAGGTGGCTGCCGCCGAGCGGTTCGTACAGCCCGGCGCGCAGACGATATTGGTAGCGTCCGGTGATGAGCGCCAGGCGGGTGGGGGAACATACGGCGCTGTTGGCGTAGCCGCTGGTGAAACGCGCGCCTTGCGCCGCCAACCCGTCGAGCGCCGGCGTGCTGTATTCGCGCCGGCCATAGGATGACAGGTCCGCATAGCCCAGATCGTCGGCCATGATGAACAGGAAGTTCGGCTTGCGCGCGCCCTGCGCCAGCGCGGGCAGGGCGTGCGTGGCGGTGGCGGCGCCGATGGCGCCCGCGCCCAGCGTGATCAGCGTATCGCGGCGGGAGAAAAGCGATTGGCGCCGGAAATCGGTCATGCGTCGTGTTCCTTGTACGGCGTGATGGATCAGAAGCGCAGTGTCGCGCCCACGGTGAAGCGGCGGCCGAGCAGGTCGTGCACGCCGGCATTGTATTGCGTGGCGAAGCCGTTGAACGCCCTCCATGACGGGGCCAGCGGCGGATCCCGATCGAACAGGTTGGTGACGGTCAGCCACAAATCCGCGTCCCGCCCGCCGAGAGCGAGCCGCTGGGACAGGCGCAGATCGATATAGAGGGCGGATGCGACCGAATTATCCAGGATCGTGACACCCTCCTCCAGCGTCGCATCCTGGATTCCCGGCCCGATATAGCGGCCCTGCACCGTGCCCGACGTATCGCCGTTACGATAGGTGACGGAACCGGTCGCCTTGAAGTCGGCATAGGGCAGGTAGACTTGCGAGTTCTGGGTCGCGCCGATCTGCCCGGCGTAGTCGGTCGTGATCCCCGACGAATTGGTTTCCGAACGCGCCAGCAGCCAGCTGGCGAAACCGCGGAACCGCAGGCTCTCGTCCCCGCCGAGCAGCGTCAGCGGCGCGTCGTAATCGACCTCCAGGTCGATGCCCGACACATGCGCCTGCGCCACGTTGACGTACACGTCGCCGACCAGCGTGATGTCGCCGCCGGGCGGTGTGGTGGTGACCAGCTCGCAGAACTCGGCGGCGTTTTCCAGGAAGCAGCGATCGAGCACCGCCTGCGTGCCGACCTGCCCGATCGCGTCCTTTATCTTGATGTCGTACCAGTCCAGCGACAGGCTGAGCCCATCGACCACCGGCGGGCGCAGGACGATGCCGGCGGTGTAGGTGTCCGCCTTTTCCGGGCGCACGGCGGGATTGCCGCCGGCAAAGCGGATCACCGTCAGCGCCTCCACCTCCGGCGTGCGCGGATCGTCGATTACCGCCGTTCCGCCCGACTTGTCGAAACGCTCGGCGAGGTTGGCGGCGCGCACGTCGCGCGAATAGGTTCCGCGCAGGCGCGCCCATTCGCCCAGGCCCACGTCGAGCCCGGTCTTGTAGGCTCAGATCGCACCCGATCCCGAATAGCTCGCCCACCGCGCGGCGAGGTTCAGGCTGGCGCTGATTGCGCGCGTGTCGAGCAGCGGCATCTGCGCCTCGCCGAACGCTTCCCATACGCGGACGGAGCCGTTGATGTTGGACGTCTTGGAATACTGCACGCCGACGGTGTTGGTGCAGTCCCCCGGCGCAGAGCCGCGCAGGCCGGGCGCCTCGCCGTCGCACAGCACGGGACGGAAATTGTCGTAGTCGCCGGCGGGATTGGTCACGTCCTGGATCACCTGCCGGATCGATTCGTTGCGCCACGACGCGCCGAACGCCACGGCTATCGGTCCCGCCCAGGCATCGAACAGATTGCCCGCGGCGGACAGTTCCGCCGATTGCTGTTCGAAGGTGGTGATGTTCACCTTATCCTCGGAGGAGGTGTAGGACAGCGTGTCGCCCGATGCGTAGCCGGTGTCGCTCCAGTAGATCGGCGTCGTGATCCGCTCACCCGGCTCGAACCCGGTGACGTAGTCGACCGCCGCGGCCGACGCATTGCCGCGGCCGAACAGGTTGAGCGGCTGGCAGCCGGGGAAGGCGTCGGAATAGAGCGAGACACGGCATACCACCTCGCCGCTGTCCGGATCGCGCACTGCATCGATCGCGGCGTAGACGCGGTCGAGCCGCAGGCCGAACTGCCGCGTAGAGCGCTGCGAATGGCCGTACTGATAAAAACCGTCCACGCGCCAGCCATCGAGCAGGCCGCCGGTTTCGAGATCCCACTCGAACCCGCCGGTGGCGATATGCTGGATGGTCCGCTCGCTGTTGCGCAGGCGGCCGATGTCCTCCAGGCTGCCCACGCGGCGCAGGATGAAACTGTCGATGCTCTCGTCGGCCATCGTCTGGCGCAGGTCTTCGGGCAGGAAGGCGTTGTCGGCGAAGATCGTCAGCGTTGCCGGGCTGCCGATGAAGCTGCTGCGCGTTCCGCCCGAGCCATCCCTCGTGCGGCTGCCGCTGCTGCCGTACATATACTGCGCGAACAGCTTCAGATTGTCGGTCGCATCAAATTCGGCATAGCCGAAAAAGGAGTGGCGGTTGGCATCCGGGATGAGGGTTCTGACCTCGGCCCCCAGATCGTCGCCGCTGCCGCCGCCGGCCTGGCGTGCGGCCGGCGTGCCGAAAGCGCCTTGCGTCTCCTCTCCGTCGATGAACGGCGAGACGCTTCCATCGGGATTGAACGTCAACGCGTCGATCGCCGTTCCCGGCGCGCGGATCGTGCCGTCGAAACTGGCGTTGCGCGATGTCATGTCGGGCGCGAAGCGATAGGGATCGGCGGCCGTGCCGCTGCCGAACGCGCCCCAGGCCTGGTACCAGTCCCGCCCGCTATAGGTGTCGATGCCGGATTGCCGGGCGTATTCCGCCGACGCCAGCAGATGGCCGCGGCCTTGGGCGAAAGGCGTGCCGAAAGCGGCGGAAACCTCCTGGTTGTCGCCGTCCCCGCGCGATGTGATGCCGCCTTGCGCCGAAATTTCGAAGCCGGTGAACTGCTTGTCGAGCGTGAAATTGACGACTCCGGCCACGGCATCCGTGCCATAGGCGGCCGATGCCCCGCCGGTGGTCGTCTCCACCGCGCTGATCAACGCTTCGGGAAACAGCGTGATGTCCGCGCCGCCCGATGCGGTCGTGCCCGGCACGCGCCGGCCATTCAGCAGCGTCAGGGTGCGGTTCAGGCCCAGCCCGCGCAGGTTCAACGCGCCCCGCGTCGATCCGCGGCCGGGAGTCTCGTTGCCGTAGAATTGCGGCAATTGGCTGAGGCCCGTGACCAGCGATCCGGGGGAGAGCGTTTCGATCTCCGCCGCATCGACCACGGTGACCGGGACGGGCATTTCCATGCCATCGGTGCGCAGAAGGCGCGATCCGGTGACTACGATGGCGTTTCCCGCCTCTTCGGAAGCGGCTGCCGCGGCGTCCTCGGCGTGGGCAAACCCCGCATGAGCGAGGGACAGCAGCGCCACGCCGGAATAGAGGAACAGCCGGCGGGTGGTCGGTGAGCGTAACGTCATGTTTGTTCCCTGAAAGCGCGCACGCGCGCTGCGGCATCGGCAAGGGCCGTGCCGGTTTGTTTTCCCCGCGGCGCGATCGCTCGATCGGATGGCGCCGTCGTCTGATGGATGGGCGAACAGCCACGTGCAGGCCGCCGGCATGCATTCGCGGCCGACCCAGGGGAGAGGTTCCGAAGCGGGCCGCAGCCGATGACGGCGGCCTGCAACCTGGCTGTATCTAGGAGTGTCTGGTCATGCGCATCGTATCACCTCTTGAGGAGGGAACACGACGCCGAGCGTGGTCGCCTGGGCATCGCGCGCTTTAGCCGTTGGTGACGCGGAGCAAGCTGCTTCCCGATCAAAAGCCGCGGATCCGATGATGACACGTGAGGGGGATCACTCGCTCACATTCTCAAGTTATGAAGTTGAGAAATAATGGTCAAGCCCGAAAAGCTCGCGTCCGGCAAGACGTTCTTCGCGCCCGACGAGCGGGGCTTTAGGGCCAGGACCCTAGGCTGTATCGACATTCAGCCTAGGCTCTGCCGGCTGCGAGCTGGAAGGTGTTCATGAACTGCCGGGACACGCGCCAGATTTCGTAGCGGTCATGCACGGCCAGCATGTCGCCCAGGAAATAGTCGAAAGCCCGGCGATCGCCCATCGCCGCCGCCGCCGTCATGTCGAGGATCAGCATCTCGTCGTAGCTGAGGCGCGGCTGGCAGAACGGATTGAGGACCACGGGATCCGGCCAGGCGCGACAAATCTGCCGCCACAACGCCTGGAAGGGCGCGACGGCCGCCGGGTTGCGCAGCTGGCGCGCCAGCTCGGTGCGCGGGCAGCAGCGCGATTCCCTGGCGAGGCGGGTGTATCGCATCGCCCGCACGATGCATGCCTGAAACTCGGGAATGCAGCGAATGTCCGGCGTGCTCGTCAGTGCGGCGAGATCGAACGGCATCGGTCAGGCCGCCCGGTGAACAGAGGAACGAACGGAAGGGCGAAGCGAGGAGGGCATGGCGGGCCGGATGGCGGGACCGAACGGGCATTTCTCGGGCGTCCATTCCGGCAGCGTGTCGCGCCGGTTCGTCGCGAACGTGTCGCCGAGCGCGCGGACGACCGCGAAGGCGGCCCATTGCAACGCCGCCGGCAGCCCGTGCGGCACCGCGCGGGTCGTCTCGATCGAACCCGCCGCCGGCGCATGGCGCAGCATGACGAGCAAGGCGGCTTCGTCGCCCGACAAGGCCGCGCTACAGCAACGGGCGGGCGCCAGCGGCCGTCCGAGAACGGCTTCGGTCAAGGCGAACAGGCTGTCGCAGGCGGTGACGAACTCCGGCCCCGGCTCGAACGGCGCGCTGCGTTCGAGCATGTGCGGCAGCGGATTTTCGCCGATCGAACGCGCCGAGCGCCAGACCCGGAGCATCCTGGCGACAAGCGCCGCGCCATCCTGCCAACCGCTGATCTCCACGCGAGTCGTCTCCATGCGGAAGCACGCTAATGCGAATCACTCGCAGATGTAAAGCGGCGATTCGTCCGGGCGGCTCGGGAGCGGGGCGGCTTGCCGCGGAAAAGCTCGAGGCGCTGCCGGTGAGCGCCCGCTACGCTCAGCCTCTCCGATGGATGTCGTGAGCAGGCTCGTTCAACCTGAGCCCCGCATCGACGAATGCGGAAACGACCGCGGAGAGCGAAGCGACGAGCACGCCGGCGGCTTCGGCGCGCACCAGCGCGTCGGCGATCGCGCGCACGACGGGCTCCTGGCCCTCTTCGGCAGCGGCCGCCGCAGCCAGCAGGATGGCTTCGTGCTCGGTTATCGAGGGCCGGTCGACAGCCCCGAACCGCAGCGGGGCCGCCGCATTGTTGCAGATCGTGCGCATGGCGAGGTGGAAGGCGTCGACGGCCTGGTCCACGCCCACGGTCTCGAACGCCACGCCGATCGCCCGGCACACGCAGCGCCTTTCCACGGCCCCCTTCATCCATTGCCGCATCGACCAGACGAGAAACTGCACGCCGCGATTCTGCTCGTCCACCGCCCGATCGACAAATGCGTACATGGATTTCGCCCTTTTCGGATCAGGTCGAGGCGCTTCGACGAAGAAGGCGCGGCGCGCCGACAAGCAGCGCGGCGACAAGCAGCGCGGCGAGATTGACCGACCAGACGGCCGCGTCGCCGGCCCAGCCGCCCCTCGCGCCGAGGTGCGCGAGAACGCACACCGCCAGCAGGCCGGCGGTCGCCAGGCGGCCTGCCCGCGCGAGCGCGTCCGCCGGAACGCGAACAAGCGCCGCGCCAAGGAAGCCGAGCGCGACCGCGCCCCACAAGCCGACCAGCAGACCCCGTTCCACCGCCGGCCACGCCACGGCGGCCAGCGCGGCCGCGGCGAGCGCCGCGGGCTGGCCCCAGACCACGGCCGCCCAGATCCGTTCCCAGCCGGGCGCCGGACGCCCCTTGTCGCGCCGCCGCGCGAGCCAGATCTTGATCCCGCCGACCGCAAGATAAGTCAGTCCCAGGCCCAGCAGGCCATAGGCGATCTTGACGATCCCGCCGCCGAACCAGCCGAAATGCAATGGCCCGAGCGAACCGAGCACCCGCTCGCCGCGCGTCAGATCCGCGTTGGGTCTGGCGTAGTAGAGTTCGCCTTCGCGGTTGAAGGCGTAGAGCGAAACCCCCGCCAGCCGGGTGTCGTCCTTGATCTCGAACAGCGCCGCGCCGCCCTGCTCGGTCGGGTGCTCGAGCATGATCCGCACCAGCCTGCCCCCTTCGGGCAACTGGGCGAAGAACGGCCGCACGTCGAGCAGTTCGGCGGAGGCGGGATTGTCCACCGGCTCTTGCGGCACGAACAGCTCGTAGATGCGGTTGGTGTCGCCGTCGAACATCGCCATCCCGAGCACGCCGACAGTCACGGTCACCAGGCCGAGGAAGGCGCCGGTCAGCGAGATGACGACATGGAACGGCAGGCCCCACACGCCGATACGGTTGTGCAGGTCCGCTTCCTGCAAGCGCTTCGATCCGCCGACCCGCAAGTGAAACGCGTCGCGGAAGATGCGCGGATGGGCGAGAATGCCCGAGAACAGCGACGAGAGCAGCGCGACGCCGGTCATCCCGACGATGAAGATGCCCCACGCCGACGGCAGGTGCAGGTAGAGATGCAGCCGCACGAGGAAGGTCGACCACGCCGTTTGCAGCGGCGCGGCGATCGCTCCGTCCGCGCCGACGATCCATTCGGTGTATTCCCCGGCGTCGACATTGACCCGCAGGAACGGCCGGTCGTGGTCGGGCATCATCAGATAGACGTGCTCGACGCCGTCGCCGGCGGCCGCGACGGCGCCGGCGATCGCCGCCTGGGCGAGTTCCGGCGAAACGTCGCTCACCGGCGGAGCGGCGGGATTCTCCCAGCGCAGGAACTCGCCGTAGAATACCGCCAGCGTGCCCGACAGGCACACGATGTAGATCGCCGCGGCGAAGGCGATGCCGAGACCGCTGTGCCCCTTGAGCACCGCCTGCACGAACCCGGTCGGGATGCGCGACATCAGCGGCTTGCGCCGCGCTTTCGCGATGGTGGCGGCATCGTTCACGAGAAGCCTTTCAGGATCGAGAGGCCGAAGCCGAACAGCGTCACCCCGGTCAGCACCGCCGTCGCGCGCAGGATGCGGTTGTCGGCCAGCGTCCAGGCCATGCACGCGCCCCACACCACCGGCACCAGCAGCCCGCCGACGACCAGCCGCGTTTGCGGCGCGCCGCCCGTCCAGGTCGAATAGAAGATGCCGATGCCCATCGCCGCGATCATGCCGATGGGCCCGGCGAGCAGCCAGCGCAGCGTCCCGCGCCACCAGCTCGACGGCCGCTCGATCGGCTCCGGGGCGAGGCTGCGGTTGCCGGTCCGCTTGCGCGCTTCGCGCACTTCCAGCCCGGACGCCACCACCACCCAGGCGACCGTCGAGACGATGGCGAAGGCTGCGAACAGCCCGCGCATCGCGCCCATCGTCGCCGCGGCCATGGCGAAAGTCAGCGCCAGGGCCAGCCACCCCAGCGCCTTCCACCCGCCGCCGCCGTCGCCCCGCGCACGCCACGAGCGGCGCAGCGCCAGCACTCCGGCCGCCGCGCCGGCGGCGGTCAGCGCCATCCACACCGGCTCGCTCAAAACAGCGCCTCCATCGCCAAGCCGACCACGCGCGGCTGCCCGAGGATGGCGAGGTTCAGATTGCGCGAGATGTAGCGCGCGTCGTAGGCGTTGAAGAGGTTGCTGGCGAAGGCGTAGACCTGCCAGCGATCGGCCTCGTAACCGACACGGGCGTTGACCAGCGTGCGCGAATCGAGCCGATAATCGGCCTGGTTGTCGCCGCCGATCGCGGTGAACACCGCGCTGCGGTGGTTGGCGTTGACGTTGGCCGAAAAGCCGTCGCCCCAGCGCAGGTTGGCGCCGCCCGACAGCGTCCAGTGCGGCGCGTCGGGGAATTCGGACCCGGTGAAATCGTCGGTGATCGCGCCGTCGATCACCGCGAACTCGTCGAACCGCGTGCGCACGTGGCCGAGCGCCGCATACCAGTCGAACGCGCGCGACACCTGGTGGCTCACTTCGAGCTCGAAGCCCTTGAGGTGCGATGCGCCGGCGTTGACCGTGTGGTTGTCGTAGGCGTTGAGCCCAAAGTTGGCCCAGACCTGCTGGTCGGTCCATTCGACGTAGAACGCGTTGGCGTTCACCGTCAGCTTGCGGTCGAACCATTGCGAGCGGAACGAGAACTCGTAGTTCCAGCTGTATTCGGGGTCGTAGTCGAAGATCTGCGCCCGCGCGGTATTGGTGCTCGATCCGCCCGCGCGATAGCCGCGCTGGACCACGAACGCGGTCGTGAGGTCGTCGGTCCAGTCGTAGCTCACCCCGGCCTTGGGCAGGAACGCCTCGAAGGTGCGGGTGGTCTCGGGCGCGTTCTGCGCCGCCTGGTCGACCAGCCCCTGCACGCCCTGGTTGAGCCCGGCGAAGGCCAGGTAGAGCGGCGTGCCGGGCGCTCCGTAGTCCGCCGGATCGGGATAGCTCCCGGCGAACGTCGCGGTCTGGAAATTGGCGATCGTGTGCCGCTGTCGGTCGTAGCGGAATCCGGCCAGCAGTTCGAGGCCGCGGACCAGTTCCAGCCGCGCGTCGCCGAACAGCGCCACGTTGCGGACCGTGCTCGGCGCTTCGTACTCGTAATCGACCGGCACCACCGGCAGCGCCGCCACATACAAGTCGGCGACCATGCCCGCCGTGGCCTCGTCGAAGCCCGCGGCCTGCAACAGCATCGCCGCCGTGTCTCGCGGCGTCTCCACGTTGGTCCGGCTGTAGCCCGAGGATTCGGTCTCGCGATGGAAGAAGTAGCCGCCGAGCAATCCGGTCAGCATGTCCCCGTCGTAGCTCAGGCGCAGTTCTTCGGAGAACGTGCGATAGCGCGAATCCTGATCGCCGTATTCCAGGCTCTGCGGCCCCTGGTCGGTGTCGTTCGCCCGGAACTGGTCGACATTGCTCCACGATCCCACGCTGTTCAGCGTGAGCCGGTCGGTGAGGTCGTAGGTCAGCTCCAGGTTGGCGATGTCGGTGTCGATCGTGGCGTAGTTGGGATCGTTCGAGGTGTTGGTCCGGTTGTTGAAGTAGTCGTCCACCGCCATGTCGGTGTAGGCGAACGAGAACCGCCCGTCGCGATGCGTGCGGCTGTAGCCGAGCCGGGCCGTGAGCCCCGGCAGGCCCGACGGCTCCCACAGCAGCTTGGCGCGGACGTTGAACCAGTCGAGCGGATCATAATCCTCGTCGCGCGTGGTGTTGTGGATCAGCCCGTCCTCGTTGCGCTTCTCGGCCGCGACGCGGAACGCCAGCTCGTCTTCGATCAGCGGGCCGCCGCCGGCGACCGCGAAGTCGGTCCCGACCACGTCGGTCACTTGCGCCCGCGCCCGCGCGTCCCACGTCCAGCCCGGATCGCGCGTGCGCAGGATGATCGATCCGGCGAGCGCGTTCAGCCCCTGCAATGTCGATTGCGGCCCGCGCAGGATTTCCACCTGCTCTACGTCCCACATGCCCGTCGGCGCGCCGTAGAGCGTTTCGTTGGGCAGCGCCGCGCCATCGACATAGACGGTCGAAAGCGGCGATGCCCCCGCGCCCGAGACCCCGGCGCTCGACATGCCGCGGATGGAGAAGACGCTTTCGGTGTCGGTGTCGGTCACGTTGGCGGTGCGCTGGAATATCTCCTGCAAGGTCTGGATATTCTCCTCGGCGACGCGCTCGGCGGTCGTCACCGCGATGCTCGCGGTCGTGTCCTGCAACGATCGGTCGACCTTCTCTCCGGTGACGATGATCGTGTTGTCGGAGTCCGCCTCGTCCGCGCGCTGGTCCGCGGCGCCTTGGCCGGCCGCCGCCTGGGCGGCGGCGATGGACGGAATCAACGCAAGCGCGCTGGCGGTCAGGTGCAGGAAACGTCGCTTCATTCGGGGGCCCCTCATTACTCCGGGGCCGCCTTAACCTCTCGATATTGCGAGTCAATCGCAAACAATGGTCGCGACAAATGCTGGTTTACAGGTGCAGAAGCCGCAACTCCGCGGGTCGTGCATTCAGCCGGTTCCGGTGGCGATGCAGGCGACGATGGTCGCGCCCACCCCGGTCTTCCTGCCCACCGGATAGCGCCCGTCGTTTATCGAAAGGCTCGCCGGCAGCCGCGCCGGATCGACGGCGCGCTGCTTCCGCATCCGGTCGACAGGCGGGCCGCCGCCAGCCCGAGCGCGCCCGGCGCGGCCCTGCGATCGAGGCGTCCGAGAGGCCGGCAACGGGTCGGCTGGCCGATCGGCGTCAGCGCGCGTGGGCGCGCAACCGCCAGTTCATGGCGTGCCCTGCGATCAGCAGCAGGCTTCCGGCAACCGTCAGCCACGTTTCCGAGATTTCCGAGGCGCTCGGCGCGAGCGCGATGGCGAGGAAGCCGGCCCCGGCCGCGCCGAGCAGGGCGGGGCCGGCCACGCGATGCCGCCTGTAGCCGATCCAGAACGCCGCCAGCGCGGTCGGCAGGACCAGGGCCAGAGCGACGTAGTGGAACGCCTCCGATTCGACGAACAGCCCGATCATGCCCGGAACAGCCATCAGCAGCACGGGCAGCGCGAGGCAGTGGATCAGGCACAACGCCGAGGCCGACAGCGCGGCGCTTTCCACGATGTTCGCACCCTTGCCGGTCCGGCGAGTGTTGCCCTGGATCCTCATGTTCATGGCCTTCGATAATCCATCTTGTGATACATTATATCATCTCTTACTAGGGGTCGCGCATGCAGAGAAAAAGGGGTTAAGTGTGAAAATTCGTGTCCTCCTCATGTCGGCCGTCTCGATGCCGGCGATGGTCCCGCAGGCCGCCCATGCGGAACAGGCCGGCAGTTCGGCCGATACCGGTATCGTCGTCACCGCCTCGGCGCTCGACCACCGCGCCGATGAAACCGCCACGCCGGTCATCGTGCTGTCGGGCGAGGATCTCGTACACCGCCGCCAGGCCACGCTGGGCGATACGCTCTCGGGCCAGCCCGGCGTCGGTCTCGACAACTTCGGCGGGGGCGCGAGCCGGCCGGTGATCCGCGGCCAGGCCGCGCCGCGCGTTCAGGCGCTGTCCGACGGCGCGAACGTGCAGGATGCGTCGACAATCTCGCCCGATCACGCCGTCACTGCGGAGCCGCTGCTGTTGCGCGGCATAGAGGTGCTGCGCGGACCGGCTGCCTTGCTCTATGGCGGCGGCGCGATCGGCGGCGCTGTCAACCTGCTCGACGACAAGGTGCCGACCGCACTTCCCCAGGGCGGCATATCGGGCGTGGCGGAAGGCCGCCTCGGCACGGCGGACGACGAACGGTCGCTGGTCGGAGGGCTCACGGCCGGCGCCGGACGGTTCGCCTTCCGGGTAGAGGGCGTGCATCGGGACAGCGGGGATTACCGGGTGCCGAAGCGCTTCGGCGACGGGGATGTCCACGGCTCCTACAACAAGACTTCGACCTTCAGCGCGGGCGGCTCCTTCATCGGCTCGGGCGGCTATCTCGGCGTCGCCTACACCCGGCAGCGGAGCGAATACGGCTTGCCCGGCCACGAGCACGAATACGAAGACTGCCACCCGCACGGCGCCAGCCTGCATTGCGGCGGCCACGGCCACGAGGAAGACGACCACGAGGATGGGCACGGCCACGGGGAAGGACACGATCACGATCACGATCACGACCATGACCATGAGGAAGCGCCGTTCGTGAAGCTCAGGAGCGAGCGCTTCGACATTCGCGGCGAAGTTCGCGATCCGCTGCCGGGAATCGAGAAGATCCGCCTGCGTTCGTCGTTCACCGACTACGAGCACGACGAGATCGAAGAGGAAGAAGTCGGCACCACGTTCAGGAACAAGGCGCAGGACATCCGCCTCGAAGTGACTCATGCGCCCGTCGGGGGGCTGAGAGGCGTCGTCGGGGCCCAGTATTCGAACAGCGACTTCAGCGCGCTCGGCGAAGAAGCCTTCATACCCGAAAGCGACACGCAGAACGTGGCCGTGTTCCTGATGGAAACGCTCCAGGCGGGCCCCGTGCGCTTCGAGCTTGCCGCGCGCCAGGAATGGCGGAACATCGCGATCGAAGCCGACCCCGGCGATAAAGTAAGCCACAGCCCGTTCTCGATTTCCGGCGCGGCGATCTGGAACCTCGGCGGGGATTTTTCGGCGGCGCTGTCCCTCGCCCGCTCGCAGCGGGCGCCGAACGTGCAGGAGCTTTTCGCCCGCGGCATCCACCTGGCGACCAACACATACGAGCTGGGGTCGCCGACGCTCGGCAAGGAAACGGCGAAGTCCGTCGATCTTACCTTCCGCAAGACGGCCGGACCGACGACCTTCACGATCGGCGCCTATCATCAGGACTTCGACGACTACATCTTCGCCGAAACGCTCGACCGGTTCGAGGATTTCCGGCTGATCCGCTACAGCGCCGCGGACGCCCGGTTCACCGGCGTGGATGGCGAAATCCGCCACCAGGTCGCTCCCGGCCTGGGCGTCTCGGTCTTCGGCGATTACGTCCGCGCCAGGCTCAAGCATGGCGGGGGCAACCTGCCGCGCATTCCCGCCGGCCGCCTGGGCGCGCGCGCAGACGGCGCGTGGGGGCCGGTGTCGGCCGATGTCGAATACTACCGCGTCTTCGAGCAGGACAGGATCGCCGGCTTCGAAACCGTCACGCCGGGCTACGACATGCTCAACGCCACGCTGGCCTACAAGCTGGAACTGGGCGCGCGCGCCGATGCCGAGCTGTTCGTGCGGGGGACCAACCTGACGAACGATCTCGCGTTCAACCACGCCTCGTTCATCAAGGACGCATCCCCGCTGCGTGGCCGCAACTTCGTCTTCGGCCTGCGAACGGGGTTCTGACACGCAGGCCGAAGCCGCGCCGGAAGGAGGAGCGTCAGTCCCTTCGCCCTCCTTCCGGCCATCGTCGCGGGCCGGCGCGCCGGCCGCGCTTGCCAGCCGTGCGGCAGGCGCATAGTGCGAGCCGCCATGCACGACTTGCGCGCCATCCGCGAAAATCCCGCCGCGTTCGATGCCGGGCTCGCCCGGCGCGGGCTGGAGCCGGCCTCGCTCCGCATCCTCGAACTCGACGCCCGTCGGCGCGAGGTTTCCACCCGCGCGCAGGAGGCGCAGGCGCACCGTAACGAAGCGAGCAAGGCCATCGGCGCGGCGATGGGCAAGGGCGACACGGCAACCGCCGAAGCGCTGAAGGCGGAAGTGGCGCAAATCAAGGACACCCTCCCGGCGCTGGAGGAGGAAGATCGCGCGCTCGGCGGCGAACTGGACGCCTTGCTGGCCGCCCTGCCCAACATCCCGGCCGACGATGTGCCGGAAGGCGCGGACGAGAGCGGCAACGTCGAAGTCGCCCGCTGGGGCGCGCCGCGCGACTTTGCTTTCACGCCGCAGGAACACGCCGACATCGGCCCTGCGCTCGGCCTCGATTTCGAGACGGCGGCGGCTATGTCAGGCGCGCGGTTCGCGTTCCTGCGCGGGCCCATGGCGCGGCTGCACCGGGCGCTGGCGCAGTTCATGCTCGATTTCCAGACCGGGACGCGCGGCTACACCGAATGCGCGCCGCCGCTGCTGGTGCGCGACGAGGCGGTGTTCGGCACCAATCAGCTTCCGAAGTTCGCCGAAGACCTGTTCCGCACCACCGATGGCCGCTGGCTCATCCCGACCGCCGAAGTCAGCCTGACCAATTCGGTGCGCGAGCGGATCATCGACGATCTCGCACAGCCGATCCGCCTCACCGCCCTCACTCCCTGCTTCCGCAGCGAGGCGGGTGCGGCGGGGAAGGATACGCGGGGGTTCATTCGCCAGCACCAGTTCGAGAAGGTAGAGCTGGTAGCGGTGTGCCGGCCCGAGGACTGGCAGGCGGAACACGATCACATGGTCCGCTCGGCCGAAATGGTGCTCGAAGCGCTGGAGCTGCCCTATCGCAAGGTGCTGCTCTGCGCCGGCGACATGGGCTTCGGCGCGCGGAAGACCTGGGATCTCGAAGTCTGGCTGCCGGGCCAGCAGGCCTATCGCGAGATCAGCTCGGTGAGCTGGTGCGGCGATTTCCAGGCGCGGCGGATGAACGCCCGCTATCGCCCGGAAGGCCAGAAAGGCGCCGCCTTCGTCCACACCCTCAACGGCTCCGGCCTCGCCGTAGGGCGCACGCTGGTCGCGGTGCTGGAAAACTACCAGCAACAGGACGGCTCGGTCGCCATGCCCTCCGCGCTCGCGCCCTGGATGGGCGGGATCGAACGGCTGGAGCCGTGATGCGCATCCTCCTCACCAACGACGACGGCATCCATGCGCCGGGTCTCGAAGTGCTCGAAAGCATCGCCCGCAAGCTGTCGGACGACATCTGGATCTGCGCCCCGGCGGAGGAAAACTCCGGCGCCGGGCATTCGCTGACGCTGCACCTGCCCGTGCGGCTGCGCGAACATGGGGAGCGGCGCTTCTCGGTCACCGGCACGCCCACCGACGCGGTCAACCTCGCCTTGCGCAAGTTCTTCGCCGACAGCCCGCCCGATCTCGTCATCTCGGGCGTCAATGCGGGCGAGAACCTGGGGGACGACGTGACCTATTCGGGCACCGTCTCGGCGGCGGTGGAGGCGGCGCTGGCGGGTATCCCGGCGGTGGCGCTGAGCCAGGTGTTCCGCGACCGGGGCCACGGCTTCGCCGCCGCGCACGGCTGGGCGGAACGGGTGCTCGCGCCGCTGCTCGACCTGCCGATGGCGAAGCGCACGCTGATCAATGTCAACTTTCCCGCCTTCGCCGCCGAAGAGGTGAAGGGCATCCGCGTGGTCCGGCAGGGGTTCCACGATTACGCGCGCGGAGCGCTGGTCCAGTCCGCCGATCCGCAGGGGCGGCCCTATTACTGGTTCGGGCTGGAAGAGGTCGAGCACACGCTCGACCATGGCACGGACCTGGAGGCGGTGGCAGACGGATACGTTTCGGTCACCCCGCTGCATGTCGACCTGACGCATTATCCGTCGATCGACACGCTCGCCGGACGCTATGCCGCGTGAGGCGCGGGGGCTGAACCGTGCTGCGATGGCGCCCCCGGCTGCACGAGCAGGCCCAGCGCGCGCTCCGCTTCAGCCCGCTGCGCCGGGCGGTGAAGATTCCGGTCTGGGGCGATCTCGGCCTGCGCATAGGTTCGGCGCTGGCGCTGGTGGCGCTGGTGGTGCTGCTCCACTGGCTCGACAAGGGCGGCCTCGCCGATCTGCACGACGGCCACGTCAGCTTCCTCGACGTGGTCTATTTCACGATGGTGTCCATCACCACCACCGGTTTCGGCGATGTCGTGCCGGTGAGCGACCGCGCGCGGCTGATGGAATCGCTGATCGTCACCCCGATCCGTTTCCTGGTGCTCTTCATCTTCGTCGGGGCGGCCTATAACTTCGTCATCAAGCGCGGTTGGGAGAAGTGGCGCATGGCGCGCATCCAGAAGCAGCTTTCCGGCCATGTCGTGGTGCTCGGCTATGGCGTTTCCGGCTCCGAGGCGGTGGCCGAACTGATCGCGCGCGGCGCCGATCCGCACACGATTGTGGTCATGGACCCGAGCGAGCGCCGTCTGCAACTGGCCGAGGAACTCGGCTGCAACGTCATCGTCGGCGACGCGACCCGCGACGACGACTTGCGCGCGGTGCGAATAGACCGGGCGAAATCGGTGCTGGTTTCCGCCGGGCGCGACGATTCCTCGATCCTGATCGTGCTCACCGCCCGCCACCTCGCGCCCGACGTGCCGATCAGCGTGGTCGTGCGCGCGGGCGACAACGAATTTCTCGCCCACCAGGCCGGGGCCGACAACGTCATCAATCCGGTGCGCTTCACCGGCCTGCTGCTGGCCGGCAGCGCGCAAGGCGTGCACCTCGCCG
The DNA here is from genome assembly GCA_044506885.1 of Sphingomonadales bacterium. Taxonomy (GTDB): domain Bacteria; phylum Pseudomonadota; class Alphaproteobacteria; order Sphingomonadales; family Sphingomonadaceae; genus Croceibacterium_A. Next base: position 496 of record JBIQKC010000027.1, on the reverse strand, counting down.
ACTATCTTGCCGATCTGGCCTCGGCCGATGGGCGGGTGCAGCTCGTCGAGCGGCCGGTGCAGGCAGAGGAGATCGGCCGCTCGCTCAACCAGCTCGCCAGCGGCGGCAAGGGCCTGCGCATCTATCGCGACGGCAAGGCCTACGGCTTCTGGGAACCCGAGACGGCGGAACTGGCCGCCGGCGACACCATCGTCGAAATCGTCGCCACGGAAGAAACCGGCCGGAAATAGATTCCCCCCACCATCTTCATCGCCCCCGCTCCCCAACTCCCGACCACACACCGCCAACCCACCCTTCATCATCCCAACCCCACCCTCGTCATCCCCGCGAAAGCGGGGACCCAGTGGACTCTTTGCGTGGGCGTGAATGACGAGAGGTTAGGGTGGGAAGGGCATGGAGGCGCACTTTCCCCTTGACATCATGAACCATATGGGTTATAGAGTGGAGGTCAGCCATAGGTTGGCAATGCGACGGGTGCGGGAGCGAGCGAGCTCTT
>JBIQKC010000026.1:0-45085 GCA_044506885.1 Sphingomonadales bacterium | reverse complement strand
GCGCCAGCCTGGCCGGGCCGCCGCGCGGCGCGGCGAAGTGCGCGATTGCGGCAAGCAACGGGTCGCGCTCGCGGACCTGGGGCGCGAGCCGTTGGAACAGCAGCCCTTCGCGCAGGCCCCATGAGGAGAACACCAGCCCGTCCGGCCGCAATTCGGACAGCATGACGCGCAGCATCGCGGCGGCATCGGGCAATGTGGCGGCGCGCGATCCGGGCACGCCGGGGACGGCGGCGAGCCGCGCCGGATCCATCCGCGCCACGCGCCGGGCGAGGGCTTCCGCATCGCAGCGCGAGAGCGCGAAGGCGTGCGGGTCGGTAAGCGGGTACTTGCCGTCGCGCAGCGCGAAGACCGCGAGCGTGCGCCAGGCGCCGCCGACCATGTAGAGCGGTCCCGGACGGGCGGCCGCCGGCCTGGCGCGCGCCAGTTCCTTCTTCACCGCCTTGCGGAACGGCGCGCCGCCTTTCGCCCGCAGGGCGGGAAGGCGCAGCGTGCCGAGCGGCAGGCTGGTTCCGTCGCGGCAGGCCCCGTCTTCGATAGCGACCAGTTCGAGGCTGCCGCCGCCGAGATCGGCGACCGTGCCTTGCGCCTCGGGGAATGCGCCGATCACCCCGTGGGCCGCGCCCAATGCCTCCTCCTCGCCCGACAGCAGCCGCGGGGACAGCCCGAGCGCGCGGACCTCGTCGAGAAACGCCGGGCCATTGCCCGCTTCGCGCACGGCGGCGGTGGCGACCGTCTGCACGTCGGGGATGCCGAGATCGGCGACCAGCGCGGCATAGCGCGCCAGCGCCTTCAATGCGGTCTGCATCGCCTTGTCGGGCAGCAGTCCGGTATCCGACAGGTCGCGCCCGAGCTTCGCGGCGACCTTTTCGTTGAGCCATACTTCGGGCGCGCGCCGCGAACCGGCGTAGATCACCAGCCGCACGGTGTTGGAGCCGATGTCGACCACCGCCCGGTCGGGACCGTCCGCCATGCCATCCACGGCCGCGCGGGCCGGATTCACGTCGCGCCCTTGCGCAGCGTCAGCTTGGGCACGCGGCTGTCCGCCAGCGCGTCTCCGCGGCCGGAGAGCGAGGGGTTGGTCATGAAATAGGAGTGGCAGTTGAAGCCATCGCCATCTTCCGCCTCCACACGCTCGTAGATGCCGGTCGCGCCATCGAGCAGCCAGCTTTGCTCGGTATCAAGAAGATTCGCCAGCAGGACCTGTTCCAGCACCTGGGCGTGCACGGTCGGGTTGCGGACAGGCACCAGCGCCTCGACCCGCCGGTTGAGGCTGCGGCTCATCGCGTCGGCGCTGGAAATGAACACCCTGGCGTCGGGCCCCGGCAGGGCCGACCCGTTGCCGAAGGCCCAGATGCGGCTGTGTTCGAGGAACCGGCCGATGATCGACTTGACGCCGATCGTTTCCGACAGGCCCGGCAGGCCGGGACGCAGGCAGCAGATGCCGCGCACCACCAGCACGATCCGCACGCCCGCTTGGCCGGCTTCGTAGAGCTTGTCGATCAGGCCCTTTTCGGTGATTGCGTTGAGCTTGGCCCAGATTTCCGCCGGCCGCCCCTGTCGCGCATTGTCCGTTTCGCGCTCGATCAGTTCATAGAGCGTCTCGCGCATGTCGAGCGGCGAGATGGCCAGCCCTTCGAGATTCTGCGGCTCGACGTAGCCGGTGACGAAGTTGAACAGCTTGGCCGCGTCGCGCCCGAGCGCCGGGTCGGCGGTGAAGAAGCTGAGATCGGTATAGATGCGCGCGGTGACCGGGTGATAGTTGCCGGTGCCGAAATGGCAGTAGGTGCGATAGCCGCCGCCGCCCGCCATGTCGTCTTCCCGCCGCACGACCATGGAAACCTTGGCGTGGGTCTTCCAGTCGACGAAGCCGTAGATCACCTGCACCCCGGCGCGTTCGAGCTGGTCGGCCCACTTGAGGTTCTGCTCCTCGTCGAAGCGCGCCTTGAGCTCGACCACCGCGGTGACCGACTTGCCCGCTTCGGCCGCCTCGATCAGCGCGGCGATAACCGGCGACTGGTTGCCCGCGCGATAGAGCGTCTGCTTGATCGAGATCACCGCCGGGTCGGCGGCCGCCTGGCGCAGGAAATCGACCACCACCTCGAAGCTTTCGTAGGGGTGGTGGATGACGATGTCCTTCTCGCGGATCGCGGCGAAGCAATCGCCGTCATGCTCGCGGATCCGTTCCGGGTAGCGCGGGTGGTAGGGCCGGAACCTGAGGTCCGGACGATCCTCGCCGACGATTTCCGCAAGGCCGGCGATGCCGAGCATCCCGGCGGTCTTGGTGACGATGGCCTGTTCGAGCCCGAGCTGCTCGCGCAGCAGCAGTTCGGCTTCGGGATCGAAAGTCTGGTCGAGTTCGAGCAGGATGACCTTGCCGCGCCGCCGGCGCTGGATCGCGGTGCGGAAATAGCGAACGAGGTCTTCCGCCTCCTCCTCCACCTCGATGTCGCTGTCGCGCAGCACGCGGAACACCCCGTGGCCTTCCACGCGGAAACCGGGGAACAGCAGCGCGGCATAGCGCGCGATCACGCGCTCGACCGCGATGTAGATCGGCTGTTCCATCGGGATGCGCACGAAGCGGCGGATGGCGTTGGGGATCAGCACCATCTCCACCAGGCGGCTGTCGTCCGCGCGTCGCGCCAGCGTGAACAGCGCCCCGATGCCGCCGCTGGCGACGAACGGGAACGGATGCGCCGGATCGATCGCCTGCGGCGTGATGACGGGGAGAATCTCCTGGAGGAAATAGGTCTGGAGCCAGGCTTCCGCCTCTTCGTCGAGATCGCCCGCGCCGGTGCGGATGCCGGCTTCGGCAAGCCGGGGGCGCAGGTCGGCAAGGCTTTCCTGCTGCGCCGTCTCGACTTCGCGCACCTTGGCGGTGATGGCGGCGAGCTGGCCGGACGGAGTCTTGCCGTCGATCGACATCCGGCCGACGCCGCTGCGCACCTGCCCGGCGAGGCCGGCGACGCGGATCATCATGAACTCGTCCAGATTGCTGCCCGAGATGGACAGGAACCGCAGGCGTTCGAGCAGCGGGTAGGCCGGATTGCGCGCTTCGGCGAGCACGCGCTCGTTGAACGCCAGCCAGCTCAGCTCGCGATTGAAATAGCGGTCTTCCGGGCTCGACATGTCCGGCCGGACGGGTTCGGGGGCGGCGCTGCTCATTGCGTCAGGGGCGGTCACATACACCGCCTTGGGCGAGGGCTGTTACAGTTTTGTTGCAACCGCTCCGCCGACGCGGGGCTATTTCACCCGCGCGTTGAAGCTCAGCGTGAAGCTCGGCGGCGCGTTGCCGTCGATTCTTGCCGCCATGCGCCCGCGCGGATTGAAGCAGATGTACTTCACCGCGGGATCGTATGGCCCGGTGGGCGTATAGGTGCAGGCATTGTAGGAATTGGGGCGCGTAAGCGAGTTGGAGTAGCGCGTGTTGCCCGACGCGCTGAAGGTAAGCGTGCTCGTCGGGGAGCCTTGCACCAGCACGGGATTTGCCGCGGTTCCGACTTCGATATTTTCCGGCAAGGCGTCGATGATCTCGATCGTGTTGTTGGTGGTTTGGCTGCTGCCCGAATTCGAGATCTGGAAGCTGTAGCGGACAATCGCGCCCGGAATGGCGAACGCGCCGCCCGAACCGTTGACCGGGTCGGAAAGCACCTGGGCCGTCTTGGTCACGCTGATCGTGGCGTTGGCGCCGCGCCTGGTGTTGGTGATCGTGCACAGGATGACATCGCCGAGTTGAGGGGTCAGTGTGCCGCCGGGGCCGGTGGGCAAGACCGTGCTCGATCCGCCGTAGGAGTTCGAGCAGCTCATCGTCGCGGTGTACTGGTCGAGGCCGGTGTTTCCCGCCCCTTCTTCCGTCATGGCGTAGGTCGTTCCGGCGGTGGCCTGATACTGTGGAGTCAGGCCGTTGTTGACCGTCGATCCGGTTCCGGAGGTGGTCGTGGTGGCGACGACGGCCGATCCGTCGAGGACGTTGAGCACGAACTGGTCGCTATTAAAGCGCCTGCCACCTGAACCGAGGAGCTTGCGCAACTGGATGTGCGGATAGGGGGTGCTGGTGAAAGTGCACTGCACGTTGTCGCCGAATTGCAGCGCGCCGAAATTGTAGGACGTGGCGACGAGGTTGTTCGGCAACGGCGTGCTGGAACTGGCGGTGTTGGTGCAGGTGAGCGTCGAGCGGTAATGGTCGATCGTGTTGGCGCTGCCGCCGGCCATGGCCTGAGTCAGCGTGATCGGCAGCGCCGAGGCGGTGGTCAGCGTGGCCGCCGTGAAGGGCCCGAGCCCCGAACCGCTGGACGCGCCGGTGGCGAGAACCGAGCCGCCGACCGTCGCCCGGACGTCGAACCTGAACTGGTCGGATGGAGCGACGCGCGCGCCCGCGACCTGCATGTTCAGGCGGATCGAGGCGAAGCGCACGGCGAACATCATGCCCTGCAATCCGCTGCCGACCATCTGCAAGTTGACCTGCGTCGGCGTGACGCTGCCCAGGATATGCGCGCCGACGGTTCCGCCGACGCCGCCCACGTTGACCGTCTGCGTGCCGACACCCGAGATGGTCGGATAGGTATTGCCCGAGGTCGGCCCGGCGCGATCGAGCAGCGTCCATGCGCCGCCATTGGTCTGGAAGCGCAGGCTTTCCCCGTCGTTCGACGATTCGGCGTCGGCCGCGACGAACATGTAGGCGGTGATTGCGCCGGAACCAGGCGGCGGGGTCAGCGCGATGTTCGAAATGACGATGTTCGAGGTTCCGCCGTCGGCCGTCTGGTACAGGATCGGCCGCCCGCCGATGCCGAGGAACGCCGTGTTGCCGACCGCCGCTCCGGTCCATGAGGGCGCGGTGGCCGCGGTCAGCGTCGGCCCGCTGGTCACGCGCAGGCGGAAGGTCATCGTGGTGCCGTCGGGCAGGTCGTAGCTGAACTGCTGCCCGTTGGTGCTGGTCGCGACGCCATGGTTGTAGCTGGCGAGATCGAGCCAGCAGTAGGTTTCCCAGTTGGCCGGCCCGGTCGAACCCTGCGAGGTCGCCCCATGGCAGTTCGCGGCCTGCGCCGGCGCGGACCACAGGCACGCGAAGACCACGGCGCAAGCCATGGCGGCGAAAGCGCGCAAGGCTTTCGCGAGGGATATTCCGGCGGTCGCGGTCATCGTGATCTTTTCCGCCTCTCGCGATAGGCGAAAGCGGTTGCGGCTCCGTTAACTCTATCGGGCCGTGAAAAAGGCGCTTGTCTTGACCGCGCGCTTGCCGAACCATGCGGCGATGGGCGGACGCTGCGATGCTGTGGTGATCGGGGCCGGGCACAACGGCCTGGTCTGCGCCTTCTATCTCGCGCGGGCGGGCCTGAAAGTGCGCGTGGTGGAGCGGCGCGGCGTTGTCGGCGGGGCGGCGGTGACCGAGGAGTTCCATCCCGGCTTCCGCAACTCGGTGGCCAGCTACACCGTCAGCCTGTTGCAGCCGAAAGTGATCGCCGACATGCGGCTGGCGGAGCGCGGCTATCGCGTGATCGAGCGGCCGATCTCCAATTTCCTGCCGCAGGAGGACGGGGGCTATCTGAAGCTGGGCGGCGGGCTGGAGCGGACGCAGGCGGAGTTCGCCCGCTTTTCCGCCAGCGATGCGGCGGTGCTGCCCGAATACCATGCGGCGCTGGATGCGGTGGCTGACGTGCTGCGCGGCCTCGCGCTCAAGGCGCCGCCGAACCTGGGCGAAGGCTGGCGGACGCTGGTCGACGGGGTCTTGCAGGGACGCGGGCTGGCGCGGCTGTCCCTGCCGCAAAAGCGCGATGTGCTGGATCTCTTCGCCAAGTCCGCGCGCGGCTTCCTCGACGGATGGTTCGAGAGCGAGGCGGTGAAGGCCGCCTTCGGGTTCGACGCCGTGGTCGGCAACTACGCCTCGCCCGATACGCCGGGCTCGGCCTACGTCCTGCTGCATCACGTGTTCGGCGAAGTGAACGGCAGGAAGGGCGCATGGGGCCATGCGGTCGGCGGGATGGGGGCGATCACGCAGGCGATGGCGCGGGCCTGCGAAGAGCAAGGCGTCGCGATCTCGCTCGAAAGCCCGGTGCGGCAAGTGCTGGTCGAACATGGCCGGGCCGTGGGCGTGCTGCTCGAAAGCGGCGAGGAGATCGCCGCTTCGCGCGTGATCGCCAATGTCGGGCCGAAGCTGCTCTACGAGCGGCTGGTGGCGCCGGCCGATCTCGATCCGGAATTCCGCCGCCGCATCAAGGGGTTTCGCATCGGTTCGGGCACGTTCCGGATGAACGTGGCGCTGAGCGAACTGCCGCGCTTCTCCTGCCTGCCCGAACCGGGCGAGCATCACCGGTCGGGCATCGTCATCGCCCCGACGCTCGACTACATGGATCGCGCCTTCCTCGACGCGAAGCGATACGGCTGGTCCAGGCAGCCGATCGTTGAGATACTGATCCCGTCCACGGTGGACGACAGCCTGGCCCCGCCGGGCGCGCATGTCGCCAGCCTGTTCTGCCAGCAGTTCGCGCCCGAACTGCCCGATGGCCGCGACTGGGACGAGGAGGAGGACGCGGCCGCCGATACGATCGTCGACACCGTCGAGCGCCACGCGCCCGGCTTTCGCGCCTCGATCCTCGGCCGGCAGGTGCTGAGCCCGAAGGGGCTGGAGCGCACGTTCGGGCTGGTCGCGGGCGACATCATGCACGGCGCCATGACGCTGGACCAGCTATGGTCCGCGCGGCCGGTGCTGGGCCACGGGGCTTATCGCGGGCCGATCGCCGGGCTCTACACGTGCGGCGCCGGAACCCACCCCGGCGGCGGCGTCACAGGCGCGCCGGGGCACAATTGCGCGCGCGAAGTTGTCCGCGACAGCCGTGCCTTGGGTCGTTTCCGATCGGGTTGATTTCCGAGGTGGATAGGATTAAATCCTACCTTATCGACAGGAGCCGTAATGCGTTCGACCAAACAGCTCAGCATCACGCTTCCCAACGAGATGGCCGCACAAGTGCGCGCCAGGGTCGAAGCGGGCGAATACGCCAGCGAGAGCGAGGTCATTCGCGAAGGCCTGCGCGCCCTCGGCGCGCGCGAACGGGCGCTGGACGACTGGCTGAGGCGGCAGGCTCTCCCGTCCTACGATGCCTACCGAGCCGACCCGTCGCGCGGCATACCGTTGAGCGAAGCGCGCGCGAGCATCGGCAAACGTAGGCGCTGATCTCGCGAATGACGGGCTACCGCGTAGTTCTTACTCCGGAAGCGCGCGACCAGATCGACGATCTGCACGCCTTCATCGCCTCTGCGGCAAATGCCGACATCGCCGAGCGCTTCGTCGATGGCATCTTCGACCGGCTTGACGCGCTCCGGGAATTTCCCGCACGGGCGACGCCACGCGATGAGCTTCGCCCCGGCTTGCGCACGCTCGCCTGGCGGCGGCGCGTGACGATCGCCTTCGTGCTCGAGAAGCACGAGGTGGTCGTGATCGGCGTATTCTATGGCGGCCGGGATCTGGAAGCCTTGCTCGCGCAAGACTGACGCGCGCGGTCAGACGCGGGCGATGGTGTGTTCGATCTGGTCGCGGAAAGGGTTGATGGCGCTTCGCGCCGGGCGCGGCCGTTCGGGCGTGCGCGCTTCGCGTTGCGGCGCGGTGCGCGACGCCTCGCGATCGGCCTGCCGGTTCCCGGACGTTTGCGGCTGCGGCTTGCCCTCGCCGGGCTGCTGCGCCCCAAGCGCCGGCGCGCCCGCGACGAGCAGGGCGAGGGCGGAGGCGGCGGCGATCGAACGGCGAAACATGACCGGCGCGCTTAGCGCGCCGGCATGACATTTCGATGACAGCGCCCCCGGCGCGCGGATTACTTCGAGGCGAAGGCGGTGGAGCTGTCGAGATTGCCGAGCGCGCGCAGCGCCGCCTGGCGCGAATCCACCCACGAGCCGTCGGCCAGTTCGACCCGATAGCGTTCGCCCGCGGCGGCGGAACGGTACATGGCGCGCGCCTCGTCGGTCCGTCCGGCCCTGGCATAGGCCGCGCCGAGGTTGATCAGGAGCACGGGGTCGCCGGGACTGCGTTCGAGCGCGGTTTCCAGATGCGCGATCGCGGCTTCGGTCTTGCCCGCGGCAAGCTGTTCATAACCGGCATCGGTGCTGCGCACTTCGGCTTCCACCGCCGTCGGGGCGGCGGCCTGCGTTGCAAGGACGACAGATGCGATCAGGCCAAGGTTCATCGTTGTTTCTCCCACTCGGTATGACCGGAAGAATGAAGGAGATTTGATTCGGCTGCAATGAAAATGAAATTATGTCATCAAGATGAAATAATTGGCCATTATCGGGTTTGTAACAATTGTCATAGTCATAACATATTAAAGTCACACCAAGTATAGAACAGTCTTGAAAGAAAACTGTCACGACGCGCCTCTAACGGGTGATTCGCGATCCGAGAGATTCGCTTGATTCATCCCGTTCATGAGGGGCTGTTTACCGTGACCAATCCAATTCGCTCGCTCGTTCTCGGCTGCAGCATCCTGGCGCTCGCCGCCTGCGGTGCGGATGACGTCGTCGCCCCCGGCGGCAACATCGTGACTCCCACGCCGACCCCCGGCCCCGCGCCGACTCCGACGCCGGCTCCCGGCAGCGTGACCGCCGCCGCATCGTGCACCGCCGGAACCACCGATGGCGGCACGATCGTGTTGCAGAACGATCGCGGCACGATCCGCAACTGTCTGGTGCCGACGCAGGTTTCCGGCAACCTGACGCTGAGCGGCCGCCGCGCCGACGGCATCATGTATTCGCTCAACGGCCGCACCGACGTCGGCCGCGACATCGACCTTGCCGGCGGCGAAGCGGCGACGCTGACCATCCTGCCCGGCGTGACGGTGTTCGGCGCGACGCGCGACACCAGCCTGATCGTCAACCGCGGCTCCAAGATCCTCGCCGAGGGCAGCGCGGCCCAGCCGATCGTGTTCACTGCGCTCGGCAACCTGACCGGCGCCGGCATGGACGAGGCGGTCGACAACCTGTGGGGCGGCATCATCGTCAACGGCCGCGCGCCGGTGTCCGATTGCGCCGCCGACGTGTCGACCTCGCTCACCGGCGGCAGCGCCGGCTGCTGGCGCAAGTCCGAAGGCGTCGCGGTGCAGACCCTGTACGGCGGCGATGCGGCCAACGACGATTCGGGCGTGTTCAAATACGTCCAGGTGAACTTCACCGGCGTCGGCTCCAACGGCGACGAGGTGCAGGGCATCACCCTGAACGGCGTCGGCCGGGGGACGGATCTGTCCTACGTCCAGGTCCACAACAGCCGCGACGACGGCATCGAAGTGTTCGGCGGGACCATCAACATGTCCCACCTGATCCTGACCGGCAACGCGGACGATTCGCTCGATACCGACGTCGGTTATGACGGCGCGATGCAGTTCGCGCTGGTCGTGCGCCGCGCCAACGGCGCGGTCGGCGATTCGGTGACCAACCAGACCGCGTTCGAGATCGACAGCACCGGCGCCGAGGATTCGACGCCCCGGCAGAAGCTGAAGGTGGCCAATTTCACCTTCATCCAGCCGACGCCTGGCGAGCCGGTCTTCCGCATCCGTGGCGGCGCCGATGTGATTTTCGCGAACGGCGTGGTCGTGGCCCCGGTCGGCGGGGAGCAGGGCTGCCTCGACGTGGACGGCGCGCAGACGGTGCAGGCCGCCGGCGCGGCGGCGCAGGAAGACGGGCCGCCGGTGTTCCAGTCGGTGGTGTTCGACTGCCAGCTGCTGATCGACGCCGACGCCGACGCGTTCGAGGAAACCGCGCTCGCCAATCCGGCCAACACCGGTCTCGTCCGCGACTTCACCAGCACGCTGCGGACGCTGACCGGCTCGACGGTGGGCGAGATCGCCAACGGAACGAACGAATCCGGCGTGGCCGCGGTCGCGGCGCTCACCGCGATCAGCTCGTTCTTCGAGCAGGTGGACTACATCGGCGCGTTCAGCGGGCCGGACGACCTGTGGACCCAGGGCTGGACCTGCAATTCGGATGTGGCGGACCTGCGCGGCGAAACCGCGTGTGTCGACATCCGCATTTCCTGACCCGGTTCGAGCATTGAAGGGGAGCGGCCATGCGCCGCTCCCCACCTGCACATTTGGGGATCACCGATGACCCGTACGCGCCTTATCCACGCCCTGCTGCTCGCGGGGACCGGCCTGGCCAGCCAATCTGCATTCGCCCAGGACGCATCGCCGCCGCCCGCTCAGCCCGAAACGGACGAAGCGCCGGACGGCGGTGTCGAGATTTCCGCGCCGGGCGGCGACGGGCTGGAGATCATCGTCACCGGCCGGTACATTCCGGAACCGGTGCGCAACACCGCGCAAGTGGTGAGCGTGCTGTCGGCAGAGGAAATCGCCCGCGCCGGCGACGGGGACATTTCGGGCGCGTTGCAGCGCGTCACGGGCCTGTCGGTCAACACCAACGGCTTCGTCTATGTCCGCGGGCTGGGCGACCGCTATTCGCTGGCGCTGCTGAACGGGCTGGCGCTGCCTTCGCCCGAGCCGCTGCGGCGTGTGGTGCCGCTCGACATCTTCCCCACCAGCATCGTTTCCAGCGCGCTGGTGCAGAAGAGCTATTCGGTCAATTATCCCGGCGAATACGGCGGCGGCGTGATCAACCTCACCACCGCCGCGCTGCCTGACGAGAACTATCTGACGCTCGGCGCCGGCGTGAGCGTCGATACCGAAACCACGCTCCAGCTTGGCTATACCTATTACGGCAGCAAGTACGACATCGTCGGCTACGACGACGGCACGCGCGACCTGCCGGCCGCGTTGCGCGACAACGGCGGCCAGCTCGTCAGCGCCAGCGTGCTGGAGAACGAGGACACGCTGATCCTTCAGCGCAACCGCGACATTCCGGCGAACTTCAGCGGATCGGCCAGCGCGGGTTACGGCGCGGACCTCGGCGATACGCGCTTCGGCGTGCTCGCCAGCCTCGGCTTTTCCAATGGCTGGCAGACGCGCGGCGCGACGCAGCAGACCGCCATCGCCGGATCGCTGTTCAACAGCAGCTACGGCGTCAGGACCGAGAACCGCATCCAGGCCAATGGCCTGCTCAGCTTCGGCTTCGACCTGCCGCAGGGCCACAAGCTGCGCATGACGAACGTCTACATCCACGACACCTCCAAGGTGGCGCGGGTGCGCGGGGCCTACGAGAACATCCAGACCGCGTTCGAGGACCTGGAAGAGGACCGGCTGACGGGCGCTTACGATTCGCTCAACTATGCCTCGAGCTATGTCGAGCGGCAGCTGTTCACCTCGCAGGCGGTGGGCGAATTCGAGTTCGACCGGCTCGAATTCGACGTGCGCGGCAGCTATTCGAACTCGCAGCGCACCTCGCCATACGAGCGCACGACGCAGTACCGCTACGTCACCTCGACCGGCGGCTATGCGGTCAACCTCGGCAGCCCGAGCGGGGTGATCTTCAGCATTCTGGACGAGGATGTCTGGGCCGGCGGGGCGGACCTTGCCTACGAACTGCCGACCGCGATCCTGGCGAAGGTTTCCGCCGGCTACGCCTACAGCGATACCGCGCGCGTCTTCCAGAGCCTGAACTACGTCTACGACGACGGCGGGGCGCCGATCCTGAGCACGCCCAACGCCTATCTGCCGATCTACCAGATTCTCACGCCCGAGTTCGTCGAGTATGAGAGCATCAGCCTGCGGCAGACCAACCGCGCGTTCGGACAGGCGCAGTACCACGCCGGGTTGACCACGCACGCGGGATACCTGCGCGCGGACGCCGAACTGCTTACCGGCGTGCGGCTGGAAGCGGGCGTGCGCTACGAGCACGGCACGCAGACGCTGACCCTGCCCGACCTTTACGGCAACAGTCCCAACGGGGCCGGCAATCCGGCGGTGATCGAGAAGATCAACGACTACTGGCTGCCCGCCGCGACGCTGACGTGGAACTTCGCCGAGGACTTCCAGCTTCGCGCGCACGGATCGAAGACCATCGCCCGCCCGCAGTTCCGCGAGCTGGGGACGATCCCGGTGCTGGACGTGGAATCCGACCGGCTGCTGAGCGGCAATCCGTTCCTCACCGACAGCCAGCTCACCAACGCCGAACTGCGCGCCGAGTACTATCCCGGCCGGGGCGAACGGATGTCGGTGGCGGGGTTCTACAAGGACATCGACAGCCCGATCGAATCCATCGCCACGATCGATTCCTCCGGCCAGCTGACGCTGACCAACGCCAACGCGCCGAAGGCCGAATTGTATGGCGTGGAGGCGGAGGCGGTGAAATATTTCGACCTCTACGATCTCGGCGGCTCGTTCTTCTCCAGCCGGCGGTTGGTGCTTTCGGCCAACTACACCTGGAGCCAGTCGAAGCTGAAGGTCGGCGCCGGGGATACGACGGTGCTGTTCCCCGGCAACATCAACAACCCGCTCGTCGCCCCGGCCGCGCAAGTGTTCACCGACGGCAGCCCGATGACGGGCCAGTCGGAGCATCTGGCGAACGTGCAGTTCGGCATCGAGGATACCGACACCCTCTCGCAGCTCACGTTCCTGGTGACATACGCCAGCGACCGGGTGGTTTCGCGCGGGGCGAACACCGGCGGCATCGTCGATCCGGACATCGTCGAAAAGCCGGGCGTGAACTTCGACATCGTCGCCCGGCAGGCGCTCAATATTGGCGGGTTGCCGCCGGCGGAACTGAAGCTGGAGGCGCGCAACCTGCTCGGCCGCAACTACAAGGAAGTGCAGGATTTCCCCGGCTATCGGGTGCTGGTGAACGCCTACGACCTTGGCACAACGGTGTCGATGTCGCTGGCCTTCACGCTGTAGGGCGAGCGCGGAAAGCGCGGCGGTTCATGCGATCCTCCCTTGCAAGGGAGGATCGCCAGTCTCTGCGGTTCCGTTGACTCGACTTCGCTCGACACGAACGGGAGAGGCTTCGGGTGCGCGCGGCGCCGGGCCGCGTCACTCTCCGTCGAGGACGTAGCCCTTGCCCTTCACCGTGCGGACGATGTCGCCCGCGCCGGCCTGCCGCAGCCCGGTGCGCAGCCGTTTGACCCATACGTCCACCGTGCGCAGGTAATCGGGATCGCCGCCCTTGCCGATCGCCTCGATGATCTCGCTGCGGGTTATCAGGCGGTTGGGGTTCTCGACCATGTAGCGCAGCAGGCGGAAGCCCTTGTCGCTCAGGCGCACCGGATGCCGGTTCCAGCGCGCCTGCACCGCGCCGAGATCGAGCTGCAAGGATCCGAACTCGATCACCTCCGGCCGCCCGCGCGGCACGCCGGACGCCTTGAGCGCGAGCACCCGGTCGAGCATTTCGCGCCGGCTGGCGGGGCCGACCATGTAATCGTCGGCCCCCGCTCTCAGCGCGCGCCGCCGGTCTTCCGCGTCATCGCTTTCGAGCACCATGGTGACGTGCGCGTCGGCGGTCCGGCCATCGGCGCGCAGCCGGCGGCACATCTCCAGACCCGCCAACTCGGGCATGATCCAGTCCACGAAGACCCACACTTCGCCGTCAAGCAGCCTCTTCGGCCCATCGGCCGCAAGGTTTTCGAAGGCGAGCAGCATTTCGCCGTGGCTGAACGGCTCGAAGCTGTCGGCGTCCGGGTGCGAGGTGAGAATTGCGATTCTGTGCATGCGCCATACCCTTGATCGGGCGCACCGTGGCGCGGCTAAATGACGGCCTCATGACGGTTGCCGGTCACGCGCGCGACGACCGACGGGCGGGTTGCCGTGCGCCCGAATCTGCTGCACATTGCGGTTCATAACAAAGGCATTCGGGTGGAGAGGCGGTACCGGATCCGGTTCCCTTTCGCCGGCTGGAATGCTGCCTTCCCGACATCCCCGATTGCCTGCCGCGCACAGGGGGCAGCAGGATGATGAGAACGGTGGCGGACCTGACGGCGCGGCTCCAGGCGCTGCATGGCCGCACGGCGGAAACACCGCTGTTCAACCCGGTGTTCCAGCTTTCGCTCGACCTGTCGCGCCTGCTCGAAAGCGGCGAGCTGACGCTGGCGGACTGCGAAAGCCTGATCGCCGAGCTGGAGTTCGAGGGCCTGAAGAGCCGGGCGGCGCGGCTCCGCGCCATGGTCGCGCCGGTATCCCCGGCCGCCAATCTCGAAGCGGTGGAGAGCGCGCTGGCCGGGCCGGATTTCGACGCCTTCCGCGCGCACTGGGAGCAGCCGCGGCTCCACGCGGTGTTCACCGCGCATCCGACATTCCTGCTGACCCCGGTGCAGTCGGAGGCCGTCGCCAGGGTCGCGAGCGCGGCGAGCCCGGACGAAACGGACCTGCGGCTGGAACATACGGAACGGCCGACGATCGACCTAGGGCATGAACACGACCGCGCGATGTCCGCCATCGGCCATGCGCAGGACGCGCGCGACGCCATCGTGACGCAAATCCTCGCCCATGCGCGGCGGCAATGGCCGGACCGCTGGAGCGAGCTGAAGCCGCTGCCGTTCCGCTTCGCCACCTGGGTCGGCTACGACATGGACGGGCGCACCGATATTGGCTGGCGGACCTCGATCGGCTTCCGGCTGGCGGAGAAGGCGCAGCGGCTGGCGCGCTATGCGGCGGCGCTGGAAGCGATCGACGCCGGGCACCCGCTGCTGCAAACGCTTCGTCCGGCGGCGAGCTTCGCCGCCGAGCGCGCGGCCGACTTCGCATCCGAACTCGCCGATCCGGCGGCGATCTCGGAAGCGGCCAACCGCCTTACGGCGGACCATCCGCACAAGCTCCTCTCGCTCGCGCCGTCGATCGAGGCGCTGGAGCGGGAAGCCGCCTCGGCCGATGCGGAACGCGCCATCGCCCTGAAAACGCTGGCGTCGGCCATGTGCGCCGACGGACTGGGGATGGGGTGGATCCATTTCCGGGTGAATTCCACGCAGCTCCACAACGCGGTCCGCCGCCGGCTCGACCCCAAGGGCGAGATCGACTTCGGCAGCAAGAGCGCGGTCGTCCACTTGCGCAAGGCGCTCGCCGAAGTGAAGCCGGTGCGGACCAACTTCGGCTCGCTCGCCATCGAAAGCTCGACCGCGATCCGCCAGTTCGTGGCTATGGCGCAGATCGTCAGCCACATCGACGCCGACGCGCCGATCCGCATGCTGATCGCCGAATGCGAGGACCCGGCGACCGTGCTGGCGGCGCTCTATTTCGCCCGCCTGTTCGGTGTGGACGAGCGGATCGATGTCTCGCCGCTGTTCGAAACAGAGCGCGCGCTGGAACACGGCGGGAGGTTCCTCGACGCCCTGCTCGCCGAGCGGGACTATCGCGACTATGCGCGCCGCCGGGGCCGGGTGGCGATCCAGACCGGGTTCTCGGATGCGGGCCGCTTCGTCGGGCAGATTCCCGCGAGCCTTGCCATCGAGCGGCTACAGGGCCGGCTGGCGGCGGCGATGGAGGCCAACGAACTGACCGGTGTCGCCGCGCTGATCTTCAATACCCATGGCGAGAGCATGGGGCGCGGGGCGCACCCGACATCGTTCGCCGACCGGCTCGACTGGGCGCTCAGCCCATGGGCGAGGCGGCAGTTTTCGCGCGCGCATATCGCGCTGGAGCCCGAAGTCAGCTTCCAGGGCGGGGACGGCTACCTGTTCTTCGCCACGAAGGAACTGGCGCTGGCGACTCTCGGCCGGTTGGCCGGCTGGCGGGAGGGGCAGCCCGATTCCGATCCGGTCGCGGACCCGTTCTATCGCCGCATCGACCTGAGCCTCGACTTCTACCGTTCGATCAAGGAGCACCAGTTGCGCCATCTGGCGAGCCGGACCTATTCGCGCACGGTGACGGCGTTCGGGCTCGGTCTGCTCAACGCCACCGGCAGCCGCGTCTCGCGCCGCCAGTCGGACCTTGCCGCCAGCCGCGACATGAGCCTGCGCCAGATCCGGGCGATTCCGCACAACGCGATCCTCCAGCAGCTCGGCTATCCGGTGAACGTGATCGCCGGGCTCGGCAGCGCGGCCGACGGCAATTACGAGGAAATCGTCGCGATGCTGGGCGAAAGCGGGCGCGGGCGGCAGCTTCTGCGCCTCGTGCGCGCGGCCAATTCGCTCGCCAGCGTGAAGACCGTCGCCGCTTATGGCGAGCTGTTCAATTCGGCCTATTGGGCCAGCCGCCCCTATCGCGGGACCGAAAGCCAGCTATCCGCCGCCTGCGAGGCGCTGGCGGAATACCTCATCAAGGATGACCGGGTCGGCGCTTTCCGCCGCCTCGCTTCGCGGCTGCGGGTCGATGCGCTGAAAATGCACCGCCTGCTGCGGCTGGCGCCGGACAGCGGCCCGCAAGCCGACACCCAGCCGGCGCGCCGCGCGCTGGGCGCCTGCCACGCCATCCGGCTGGCGTTGTTCCAGTACATGTTCATCCGCGCGGTCAGCGTGCCGCCGTTCAGCCGCGCCGACGACGTCGCCCGCGAGGACGTGCTGGAAATGGTCTTCGCGCTGCGCATGGACGAAGCCCTGGCGCAATTGCGCCGCGCCTATCCGACGAGCGCCCCCGGCATGCGCGATTTCACCCTTGCGGAAGAAGCGGAATACCTCGACGGCGACGACCACGGATACGAGGCGATCCATCGCAATTTCATCGAGCCCATCGAGCATGCCTATGCCCTGACGCTGCGCATCGGCACGGCGCTGGCCAATCACTTCGGCGCGCACGGCTGATCGCCAGCCGGCCCGCCGCAAGCTTCCTGCCGATTGCCGGATTCCCCGAAGCGGGCCGCCGGGCCCGCAGGACTCTATGGTGCGGTCGAGAAGACTCGAACTTCCACGGGCTTTCGCCCACAACGACCTCAACGTTGCGCGTCTACCAGTTCCGCCACGACCGCATCATAGCAACGGGCCGGACATGACCGCCCCCGCCGGGTAGGAGCGGGCCCTTAGCAAAGCGGCCATACCCCTGCAAGCGCGCTTCCAGAGGCAATTGTACGGATCTTCCGCACGCCGGGAACATACCTAGCGACCGGTTTGTTTTTATGGTGTGCATCGTGGTAATATATCCTGATGAGCGGGTCGGTCGCCTTGCTATTGATGGCTTCCGCCGTGGCGGCGAGCCCGGCTGCCGCCGAGGCCCAGCCGGGTGTCCAGATCGCCAGCGCCGGTGTTTCGGTCGAAATCCTGCGGCCCGCGATCGTGCGCCAGGGCGGCGGGTGGGAACGCGTCTCCGCCGATGCGCCGGAGCCGCTGATCGTGCGGCGGGACGGCATGGTGCTGATCGAGTTCCAGTAGGCTTTGCGCCAGTAGTCTCCACGGACGTCAGTCCGGCTTCCAGCCGATCTCCGCGAACCTGGCCGACCGGGGCACGTCGGTCACCGCTTCGTTGACGGTCATGCTCTCGCCCGGAGCGAGCGTGCTTTTCGGCGGCCGCACTTCCCAGCTGTAAACGATTCGCTCGCGCCCGTCGCGCAGCACGATCAGGATCGGCGGAACGGGCTGCGCTTCGCTGCCGACATTCGTGACCGTGCCGCTGGCGCCGAAATATTCGGTGCCGTTCGGCAACTGCCGCCGTTCCTGCCGGTCGGCGGGGAAATCGAGTTGCAGGGTCGGCATTGCCGCGCCGAACGTCGGGCGGCTGACCGGAACCCAGTCGGGGAGACCCCACAAGGACACCGGGGCGATCCGCCCCGTGGCGAACAGGGCGAAGATCCCCACCGCCCAGGTCCACAGCCGCAGCGGGTTGCGGCGGCGGCGGAACGGCGGTGCGGGGTCGAACTGCGATTGCGGCGGCGCGCCGGGTTCGTAGTCGGTCGAAGCCGGTTCGACAGGAGATGTCGCGCGCGGCGGCGGCGGGGGAAGGTCGTCAGCAAGGCCCGCTTCTCCGGACGCTTCGGATTCGTCCTCGGCCGGAAGTTCGGGTTCGGGCGGCGGAGGAGGCGGGGGCGCTGGCGCTGGCCTGGGCGGAGGGGGCGGCGGCGGGACCTGCGCCGCAGGCTCGGGCGCCGGTTCGAGAACCGGCGGATCCTGGAACCAGCTATGCCTGCATTTGGCGCAGCGGACGGTGCGGCCTTCGGGGCCGACCGCGCTGTCGGGCACTACGTAGCGTGTCGCACAGGCAGGGCAGGCGATAATCATGGAATCCGGTCCCCAGGGTCCGTGCTCAAGAGCCAGCGCGCCCGAGGCGTCCGGATGGCGAACATATCGGACGAAGGCGCGCGCGGCCACGGCTGGCCGCCATGGCAAGCGCGGCTTCGTTCGAGATGGAAGCCATCCGGACGTCCCGCAGGGATTTGGCCCTGAGGCCCCACTGCCGCGTCGATCGGTCTTGAAATATGCGCATATTCCTTCGCCCTCTCTCCTTGCAGTGGGGCCTCAGGGCCAAACCTCGGGCGCGCTGGCTCTTGGGCGCGGACCCTAGGACCCGGCGCGCGGCGCAACAAGCGGCCGGGGTGACGGATGCGGCGGGGCGCGGCTTTTTTCCACATCGAACAGCGGCTATAGCCGCGGCCCATGCCTGCCGCTTCGATCCCCATCGTGAATGCCCGAAAAGGCCGTTTCCGGGGCCTCCCGTGAACGGGGCGGAGGGGCACATCGTTCAGTTCGACAACGTCGGTCTCCGCTATGGGACCGAGCGCGAGGTGCTGAGCGACATTTCCTTCACGCTTCATCCGGGCAGCTTCTATTTCCTCACCGGCGCCAGCGGCGCGGGCAAGACGTCGCTGCTCAAGCTGCTCTATCTCGCCCAGCGTCCATCGCGCGGGGTGATCCGCATGTTCGGCACCGACCTCATCACCACCCCGCGCGATCGCCTGCCCGATTTCCGGCGGCGGATCGGCGTGGTGTTCCAGGACTTCCGCCTCGTCCCCAACCTGTCCGCGTTCGACAACGTCGCGTTGCCGCTGCGGGTATCGGGCATGCCCGAAAGCAGCATCCGCAAGCCGGTGGCCGACATGCTCGACTGGGTCGGGCTGGACCAGCGGGCGGATGCGCGGCCGGCCACGCTGTCGGGCGGCGAGCAGCAGCGCGTGGCCATCGCCCGCGCGGTGATCGCGCGGCCGGAAATCCTCGTCGCCGACGAGCCGACGGGCAACGTCGATCCCGACATGGCGCTCAAGCTGCTGCGGCTGTTCGAAGCGCTCAACCGGCTCGGCACGACCGTGGTGGTGGCGACGCACGACGTGCACCTGTTGAAGAAAGTGCCGGATTCGCTGATCATGCGGCTCGATCGCGGCCGGCTCAACGATCCTACCGGGGCGCTGCGCTATCCGCCCCGGCGCGAAGCGGCGATGCAATGACCGGGCGCGCCTCCGCCAGCCGCCTCGCGGCGTTCGGCTTCGGCCGCAAGCGCGGCGGGCTCGTGCCGCAGACGCGGCTGACCGGGCCGATGCCGTGGGTGATCGCGATCATGATCGCGCTGACGGTGATCGCAGCGGCGGCCGGGCTGGCGCTGCGCAACCTCGGCCAGAACGCCAGAGCGGAAATCGCCGGCGGGCTGACGGTGCAAATCGTCGAGGCCGCGCCGGCCGAGCGGGCGCGGCAGACCGAAGTGGCGATCGCGCTGCTGTCCAACCGCGAGGACATCGCCGAAGTCCGCCGCGTTCCCGACGAGGAACTGGCGGCGCTGATCGAACCGTGGCTCGGCCGTCAGAGCCTGGCGGAGGAGGACGCCATCCCGATCCCTGCGCTGATCGACGCGCGCCTGAGCGGGCCGGTGACCGCACGGCGGATCGGGGACTTGCGCGCGGCGCTCGCGGCGTCCGTCCCCTCGGCGCGGATCGATGCGCAGGCCGGGTGGCTCGGCCCGGTGTTCGATGCCGTCGCCTCGCTGCAACTGCTGGCCGGCGGCCTGATCGTCCTGCTGGCCGCAACGACCGCCGCCGCGGTGTGGCTGGCCGCGCGCAGCGCGCTCGGCGCGAATCGCGAGACGATCGAGATCATTCACCTGCTGGGGGGAACGGACGGCCAGATCGCGCGCGTCTTCCAGCGCTCGATAGGCATCGACGCGGCGCTCGGCGGTGTGGCGGGCCTGCTGCTCGGGCTCGGGGCGACCGCCTTGCTGGGCCAGCAGTTCGCGCGCCTCGGATCGGGCATGGTCGCCGGCGGGGCGTTCGGCCCGCTCGACTGGGCCCTGCTGGCCGTCATTCCCGTGGCCGGCATCCTGCTGGCGGTAGTGACGGCGCGGATCACCGTGCTCCTGGCCCTGAGGCGCAGGCTGTGATCCGGCGCATCGTTTCCCTGCTCGCGGTGGCCTGGATACTCGGCTTCCTGTGGTTCGCCGTCGCGCTGCCGCGCTCGGCGGGCGAGGGGCGGACCGATGCGATCGTGGTGCCGACCGGCAGCGAAGGGCGCATCGCGCGCGGGATCGAGCTGCTCAGCGCCGGCGCGGCGAAGGAAATGCTGGTCACCGGAGTGTTCGAGGATGTGAAGCCGGCGGAGTTCAGGGCCGAATACGACGTGCCGGCAGAGCTGATGGAATGCTGCGTGACGCTGGGCTTCGCCGCCATCAACACGCGCGGCAATGCGCGTGAAACCGCCGAATGGGTGGCGGAGCATCGGGTGCGTTCGGTTCGGCTGGTCACGTCCGACTGGCACATGCGCCGCGCCGGGATCGAACTCGAGAAGGCGCTCCCCGACGGAGTTTCGATCGTCCGCGATCCGGTGCGCAGCGAGCCGTCGCTGTGGATCCTGTTCCTCGAATACCACAAGCTGCTGGCGACCTGGCTGGCGCGTTTCCTTTCCGGCTGACGCGCCATGGTGGTGATCCGCAGCCTGTTGTTCTACCTCGCGTTCTACCTCGGCAGCGTCCTGTTCGTCGCCGCCGCGGTGGCCCTGGCGGCGATCGCCCCGGCGCGGGGGCGCGCGATTCCCGATGCCTGGTCGCGGTTTCACCGACGATGCGTTCGCCTGCTGGGCATCCGCGTCGTGGTGAGCGGGGAGCGTCCGTCGGGGCCGGTGCTCTTCGCGCTGAAGCACGAGAGTTTCTTCGAGGCGATCGATCTGCCCACACTGCTCGATCATCCGGCGCCGCTGGCGAAGCAGGAGCTCTTCGCCATTCCCGGATGGGGGCGGGCGGCGCGCGCCTACGGCGCGATCCCGGTGGCGCGCGGGGACGGCGCGAAGGCGCTGCGGGCGATGCTTGCACAGGCGCGGCGCATCACCGCCGCCGGCCGCCCGCTGGCGATTTTTCCCGAAGGGACGCGGGTTCCGCACGGCCAGCGGCCGCCGTTGCAGGCGGGATTCGCGGGGCTCTACAAGATGCTCGGCCTGCCGGTGGTGCCGGTCGCGGTCGACAGCGGCCCGCTCTACCAGCGGTGGTGGAAACGCCCTGGCGCGATCACCGTGCGCTTCGGCGATGCGATCGGGCCGGGCTTGCCGCGCGAGGAGATCGAGGCGCGGGTCCATGCGGCGATAAATGTGCTGAACGTTCCGGTGGAAGCACGTCCGTGAACATGGAAACACCTGTCAGGGCCACAGCGCGAATACCGCGCACCCTGTCCGTCCGCGCCGGAAACCGCGCCGCACTTAAGTCCTCGTTCACGGGCCCGGATGCCTGATGTAGGATGACGGCAGGAGCAAGCCGAGCGTGGAATGAAGGACCGGATACTCAACGAACCGACATTGTGCTTCGGCATGGTGGTGTGGATTGCGGCGGCAACGGTGTTTCCGTTGCGACTCGGCGTGAACGGCGCATCCATCGCCGCTTTCGCGCTTTACGTCGCGATCGCCGGGCTGCTGCTTGCGGTCGCCGATGCGATTCTCAATCCGTCGCTCTATCACCGCATCGGCGACGTCGCGCTCCAGGGCGTGTTCTGGACTATCGGGCTTGCCGTGCCCGCCTTGCTGATGTTCGCCATCGGCGGCGCCGTTGCCCCCGTGCACCAGCAGTTCTCCGACAACCTGTGCGCGCTCGGCGGGCTGGAAGGGGGCTACGATCCCGATGACCGCACCGATTCGGCGCTCGAGGATGCGCTGGAGGCTATCGACGATTGCGGGGTCCGGGTGAAATAGGCTGACCCGCACCCCGCAACCGCTTGCCCTCGCCTTCCCCACCGCCTAGGGCCGCCCGCGTTTCCCGCACCGCAGAAGGCAACAGCACCGTTGGCCAACGTAACCGTTATCGGCGCCCAGTGGGGCGATGAGGGCAAGGGCAAGATCGTCGACTGGCTGGCCAGCCGCGCCGACCTGGTGGTGCGGTTCCAGGGCGGCCACAACGCCGGGCACACGCTGGTGGTCGGCAACCAGACCTACAAGCTCAGCCTCCTGCCCAGCGGCATCGTCACCGGCACGCTGTCGCTGGTGGGTAACGGCGTGGTGCTCGACCCCTGGGCGCTGCGCGACGAGATCGCGCGGCTGGAGGAACAGGGCGTTTCGATCACGCCGGAGAACTTCGGCATCGCCGACAACTGCCCGCTGATCCTGCCCATTCACCGCGACCTGGACGTGCTGCGCGAAAGCGCCGCGGGCGCGGGCAAGATCGGCACGACCGGACGGGGCATTGGCCCGGCCTACGAAGACAAGGTGGGCCGCCGCGCGATTCGCGTGTGCGATCTGGCGCACCTCGACGAGCTGGAGCCGCAGCTCGACCGGCTCTGCGCCCACCACGACGCCCTGCGCGCGGGCTTCAACGAACCGCCGATCGACCGCGCCCGCCTGATCGCGGACCTGAAGGAAATCGCGCCCTTCGTGCACAAGTACGCGCAGCCGGTGTGGAAGCGGCTGAACGATGCGAAGAAGGCCGGCAAGAAGATCCTGTTCGAAGGCGCGCAGGGCGTGCTGCTCGATGTCGATCACGGGACATATCCGTTCGTCACCAGCTCCAACACCGTCAGCGGCACGGTCGCTTCGGGATCGGGTATGGGGCCGTCATCGGCCGGTTTCGTGCTCGGTATCGTCAAGGCCTACACCACGCGCGTCGGATCCGGTCCGTTCCCGACCGAGCTGGATGACGAGATCGGCCGGAAGCTGGGCGAGCGGGGCCACGAATTCGGCACCGTCACCGCGCGCAAGCGCCGCTGCGGCTGGTTCGATGCGGTGCTGGTGCGCCAGACCTGCGCGATTTCCGGTGTCACCGGCATCGCGCTGACCAAGATCGACGTGCTCGACGGCTTCGACACGATAAGGATCTGCACCGGATACCGGCTCGACGGACAGGTGCTCGACTACCTTCCCGCCCATGCCGCCGAACAGGCGCGGGTGGAGCCGATCTACGAGGAAATGGATGGGTGGAGCGGCACCACGGTCGGCGCCCGCAGCTGGGCCGACCTTCCGGCGCAGGCGATCAAGTATATCCGCCGGATCGAGGAACTGATCGAGTGCCCGGTCGCTTCGGTTTCCACGAGCCCCGAACGCGACGACACGATCCTGGTGCGCGATCCGTTCGCCGACTGACCATTGCCCGCGTCTCGCCCGGCTCGTAGTGATGGCCGGTCGGTCCTGGAGATTGCTGTCGTACCATGACATCGCGTGAAAAGACGGGGCTCCTGACCCTGGACGAGGCAGGCCCCGCACGGCCGCTGAGCGAAAAGGCGCTCACTTTCGCATGGGCGGCCATTCAGTGGCCATGGCTGCTGCGCAGCCTGTGGGGCGGCAAGCTGGCGGACAAGCACGCGCTGCTCGACCGGATCGGCCTGCCGCATGACGCCTTGCCGCATCTCGGCAGCTGGAAGGCCGATACCTGGTTCCTGTGGCGGATCGTCGCGGCGATCGAGAAGCTGCGTCCGCGCGAAGTGGTGGAGCTGGGGTGCGGCGCGTCGAGCCTCGTCCTCGCCCGCGCGCTGGAGCTGAACGGCAAGGGCCGGCTGACGAGCTTCGACCAGCACGCCGATTTCGTGGAGGCGACGGCCCACTGGCTGGCCGGGCACGGCCTCAATCCCACCTTGCGGCACGCTCCGCTGGTGGAGGACCCCAGCGCGTGGTCGCACACCTGGTACGACCTTTCCGGTGTTCCGGCGCAGATCGACCTGCTGGTGATCGATGGGCCGCCGTGGACTTACAACCCGTTCGTGCGCGGGCGGGCCGAAGTGCTGTTCGATCGCATCGCGCCCGGCGGCATCGTCCTGCTCGACGATGCCGCGCGGCCGGGCGAGCGGGTGGTGGCCGCGCGGTGGAAACGCGCCTGGCCCGATTTCCGCTTCACCATGCTGCCGGGCGCCAAGGGCACGCTGATGGGCGAGCGGCTGCGCTAGGATGTTGGGCCGGGCGATAGCTCGCGCCGCGCTCCTCACCCTTGCGCTGCTTGCCGGTTGCGCCCCCGGCCCTGTCGAGCGGGCGCCGCTGCCGCAGGCCGATCTGGTCGTGGTCGACAAGTCCGATCGCACTCTGGCGGTCTTTGCCTACGGGCAGCCGATCCGCACTTATCGCGGTGTTCAACTCGGCGATGCTCCCATCGGCCACAAGCGCTTCGAAGGCGACGAGCGCACGCCGGAGGGGCGCTATGTGATCGACTATCGCAATCCCGAAAGCGCCTATCGCCTGAGCCTGCACATATCCTATCCCGACGCCGCCGACCGCGCCTATGCCGCTACGCATGGCCGCTCCCCCGGCGGCGAGATATTCATCCATGGACAACCCAACTGGCTGCCCGCGGGACGTCTGCCGGGCGACTGGACCGACGGCTGCATCGCGCTCGCCAATGCCGAAATCGAGGAGCTGTGGCGGCTCGTGCCCGACGGCACCCCGATAGAAATCAGGCCGTAGCGTCTCTTGACATAGCGCCAGCATGTTCCCATCTTGTTCTCTCTGTTTTGGGGGGATTACGATGCCACAGGCCGATTTCGCTTACGCGCCCGCGGCGGATTCTGCCGCCGCGCCGCTCGCCATATCGATCTTCGCCGATCACCCGCATGTCCGCGCGGAAATCCGCGACGATGCGGAGGCCGCCGGGCTGGCGGTGCGCGAATGCAGCGAGGCGGCCGCGCTGCCCGATGGCGAGTCCCGGCCGCTGGGCGAAGTCGTGGTGGTCGATTGCCCGCGCGCCGATCCGGCGATGCTCGCGGCGATCGCCCGGCTGGACACGCGCGCCGCGCGTTCGGGGGGCCAACTCATTATCTCGACCACGGTCGAGGCGCTGGACGCGGTTTTCGCGTGCTGCGACCAGTCGGCCGCGCTGATCCTCGTCGATCCGACCCGTTCCGAAAGAGTCATTGCGCTCGGCGGCGTGCTGGCCGGGGGATCCGGCCTGCGGCTGCGCGAACTGGCGGAGGACGACCGCCTGACGCTCCTGCGCCTGACCCAGCAGGTCGGCGAGATCGCCCAGCGGCTCGAGCGACTGGGCGGAATCGAACCGACGGTGCTGGGCGACGGCAAGGCCTTCCGCCTGGAAAGCCCTGGCCCTGCGTACAAGGGGGCCGATCCGGGCGATGCGCTGGTGCGCAAGACCCGTCCGCCGCTCCCCGACCCGCGCCTTGTCCGCCGCATCATCCGCCAGCGGCAGATGCGCGCCCAGTTCTTCGACCGCGATCTCTTCGCCGATCCGGCGTGGGACATGCTGCTCGACCTGACCGCCGCCCGCGCCGAGCATGCGCGCGTATCGGTCACCTCGCTGTGCATCGCCAGCGGCGTTCCGCCGACCACCGCGCTGCGCTGGATCGGCCAGATGACCGGGGCGGGCCTGTTCCGGCGGATAGACGACGACACCGACCGCCGGCGCGCCTTCATCGCCCTGTCCGACATGGCCGCCGACGCCATGGCGCGCTACTTCGCCGAACTGGGACGGCAGGGGGCGCAACTTGCCTGACCGGCGGCCTTTCGCCATCGCGCGGCATCGGCTAAAGGCGCGCGGCCTCGACAGGTTCGGGGGCGGTTAGCTCAGTTGGTAGAGCATCTCGTTTACACCGAGAGGGTCGGCGGTTCGAGCCCGTCACCGCCCACCATTTTCCCAATGCGTCGCCGGTCGACCGCAACTGCACGGTGAAACCGCCATCGGCCGCAGCCTTGCGTCGCGGCGGCCGGGGCGTAGAAAGACCGAAACGGCGGGCGGCAGAGTGGGAATAAGTATACTATCCCCGAAATCCCCTGTTCCCCGAAACTCGCGGAATTGCTTCCGGAATCCCCCTGAATTACGAAATTGAGCGGAATTGAATTGTGGGGGTAGGATTTATGAAGGTGCATTATGTGGCCGCCGCCCTGTTGCTGGGGATTCCGGGCGTGGCAAGCGCCAATGACAACGCGAAGGAATGGAAGCCTTACCGGAAGCAGGCCGCATCGTCCTCGTGGATTGAGGGATCGAGGCTGCAAAGAAAGGCGGAAGTTGAGCGGCTATGCCTTGTCGATCCTGCCTATGGCCGCCCGCGCAACTACGCCGCAAAGACGGTTAATCAGCGTACTGGTGAAGAGTACTCCATCATTTGTTCAGAATTTAATGCGGGCAAAGCTGGCACGACGACTGCCGCCGCGCCAGCCGCCGCCACTGGAACAGACGCGAGGGAATGACGGGACGCACACTTACTACGATGTCGAGAACCGGCTGGTGAGCAGGAGCGTCGGGCACAAGCGCGACGCTGCGCTACGACCCGCTGGGGCGGCTCGCGCCAGCGGCACGGTCGATCTTCGACAAGGGCTCGGTTTGCGCCTTCGGTTCGGCGGATACTTTTGAAATCGTCGGCGATCGTTCTAATTGCGACGCGGGGATGCCGGATCCCGGTGGGAGCGCGAACGATCCTGGACAACGCAATCGCCATTGACCCCGATCCCGATGCCGCTCGCTCCTCCGGCGCGACTGCCGCCGGACGGTGCGATCGGCGGGCGCGCCGCGGGCTTCGCGGGACGACGGCCGTTTCCGCTGCGGTGCTGCTGCTGGGGGCTGCTTGCGGCACAATGGCGCTCGCCGCCGCGCTCGCGCAGCGTGCCGCGGAGCCCGCGCTGCCCGGCAAGCCGCAGCGCATCATGTCGACCAGCCTGTGCAACGACCTGCTGCTGCTGATGCTGGCGCCCAGGGAGCGGATCGCGTCGGTGACCTATCTCGCGCATGACGCCGTCGAAGCGATGATGCCCGGAGCGGACGCGGGCGTGGCGACCAATCGCGGCGCTGCGGAGGAGGTGGTGCGGCAGGAGCCGGACCTGATCCTGGGAAGCCCGTGGACGACCCCGGCGATGCGCCGGCTCGCCCGCAAGGTCGATGCGCCGCTGGTCGAAATCGATTCGGCCAACAGCTTCGAGGACATCCGCCGGATCACGCGCCAGGTCGGCGAACTGGTGGGGGAGCCCGAACGCGCGGAAGCGCTGATCGCCGGGATGGATCGCAAACTGGCCGATCTCGCGCGCGAACGGCCGGCCCGCCCGATCGAGATCGTCGCCCTGGGGACGGCCAACACCGTTCCCGGAAGGGGCACGCTGACCGACGAGATCGTCCGTTCGGCCGGCGCGGTGAACGTTGCCGCCGAGCGGCCCGGCGCCAGCTATTCCAGCTTCAGCATCGAGGAAATCCTCGCTGCCCGCCCCCAGGCGATCGTGCGCGGCCGCGCCGACTACGACAAACCTTCGATGGAGGACTCGGTCTACGATCATGCGGCGATCCGCAAAGCGTTCGAGGGACGCCAGATCGCCTATCCGGTTTTCCTCCACACGTGCGGGTTGCCGCAATCCGCCGATGCCGCGGTGGAACTGCGCCGGGCGCTGGCAGGGCTGCCGGAAGGAAGCCCGCCGTGGTAGGCAAGCGTCTGTGGCCGGTGGCGGCGGCCGTGCTCCTCCTCGCCGGCGTGCTTGTCTCGCTGGGGACCGGTCCGGTCTGGCTCGATCCCGGCCTGCTGGCGCGCTCGGCATTCGATCCCGAGCCCAGCCTTGCGTGGCTGATCCTGAGCGAACTGAGGGCGCCGCGCACGGTCCTCGCTCTGCTGGTCGGCGCGACTCTTGGGCTTTCGGGAGCCGTGTTGCAGGGGCTGCTGCGCAATCCGCTTGCCGAGCCGGGCCTGCTCGGAGTCTCGGCCGGCGCTGCGCTCGGCGCGGTGATAGCGATCTACTTCGGGCTCTCGGCCGCCTTTTCGCTCGCCGCTCCGGCGCTGGGCATAGCGGGGGCGCTGGTCGCGGCCGCGCTTACCCTGACGATCGGGCGCGGCGGCACATTGACGATGATTCTCGCCGGCGCGGCGGTTTCGGGCCTGATGGCCTCCGGCCTGAGCCTCGCGCTCAACTTCTCGCCCAATCCCTCCGCCGCTTACGAAATCACCATCTGGCTGCTGGGCACGCTGGAGAACCGCGACTGGGGGCAGGTGCTGCTGGCCCTGCCGTTCATCCTGCTCGGCTGGGTCTGCCTTGCCTTCACCGCGCGCGACATCGACGCGCTGACGCTGGGCGAGGCGCAGGCGGAGAGCCTCGGCATAGACGTCGCCCGGACGCGCCTGCTCGCGCTCGCCGGGACGGCGTTGTCGGTGGGTGCGGCGACGGCGGCGGTCGGCGCGATCGGCTTCGTCGGCCTTGTCGCGCCGCATCTGGTCCGCCCCTTCGCGGGGCATGAACCGAGCCGCGTGCTGCTGCCCTCGGCGGTCTTCGGCGCGATCCTGCTGCTGTTCGCCGACATCGCCACGCGGATCATCCCGACCGCCGGGCAGGAAGTGAAGCTGGGGGTGCTGACGAGCATTCTCGGCACGCCGTTCTTCTTCTGGCTCGTGGTCCGGCTGCGCCGGACATCGCCATGACCCGGATCGACGCCCAGCGCGTGACGGTGGTGCGGGGCGGCCGCGCTATCCTGGGCGATCTGTCGCTGGGGATGGCGGGCGGCCAGTTCGTCGCCCTGATCGGACCCAACGGCGCGGGCAAGTCGACGCTGCTGTCGGTGCTTGCCGGCCTGCTTGCGCCCGATAGCGGCGCGGTCACGATCGGGGGCGCGCCGATAGCCGCGCTCGAGCGCCGCGCGCTTGCGCGCATCCGCGCCTATCTGCCGCAGAATCCGCGCGCCGAATGGCCGGTCCCGGTCGAGCGGCTGATCGCCCTCGGCCTCACTCCGCAACTGCCCGCGTTCGGCGGGCTGCCCGAGGCGATGCGCGCGCGCGTGGCGGCGGCGATCGAGGAAGCGGACCTCGCTGCCCACCGCGACCAGTCGGCAACGACGCTTTCGGGCGGCGAGCTGGCGCGCGCGATGCTGGCCCGCGCGCTGGTCGGCGATCCGGCGATAGTGATGGCCGACGAGCCGCTCACCGGGCTCGACCCGCGCCACGCGCTCGACAGCGTCGGCCGGTTGCGCCGGCTGGCGGAGGCCGGGAAGCTGGTGATCGCCTCGATCCACGAACTGACCCTGGCCGCGCGCTACGCGACGCATGTCGCGGTGCTGCGCGAAGGACGGCTGGCGGCGTTCGGGCCGACCGCGCAGACGCTGACCTCTGCGCTGGTGCGGGACGTGTTCGCGGTCGATGCCAGTGTGTCGGGCGCAGGCAGCCTGGCGGCGCAAGTGGACCTGGCGCCATCGGCTCCCGATCAGCTCACGCCGACGGTGGCCGTGCCGCGATAGCCGGATGTCGGACTGCCGGCGAGGACGATCGTCTGCCGCGCGCGCCCGGCAGCGTCCGAGTCCGCGAACACGAAGTCGCGTTCGATCGGCAAGCGGTCGAGGTTGCGCAGGCTTTCGCCATAGCGCGCGTCGTCGCGATAGATCGCGCGGCATTCGGCGTCGGGGAAGGCGAGTTGCGACACCAGCAGCGGCGGGGCGCCGCGCGCTGCCGCTGCAACGCTCTCGAACACCTCGAAATGGCAGTGCGGATAGCGTCCGCCATAGCAGCCGGGAACGATCGCGGTGAAGCGCACGCGCCCGTCGGCGTCGGCTGCCTGCATTCCGCGCAGGTAGTTGGCGTCGGGCAGGTTGTAGAGCGAATAGGCCCCTGCGGCGTCGTTCTGCCACAGATAGAGCGCGCGGCCCCCCAGCGGATTGCAGTCGCCGCCGGCCAGCGTCAGTTCCAGTTCCAGCGGCACGCCTTCGGCGCGGTCTTCCATCCCGGCGAAGCTGGGGCGGATGTCGCGCCGGATCACGCCTTCCATCTCGAGCACGTTGATCGGCCGTGGGCGGCCGTTGCTGCCGTCGGCCGGGAACGGGCCTTTGGTTTCCGTCGGCGTGGCCGGGCAGGCATCGCCGCCCGGTTGCGCCCCCGCGCGGCTGCCGCAGGCCGCCAGCAGCGCCCCGCCGATGCCGAGCGCCATTCCGCCGACCACGCGCCGCCGGTCGAACGAGGCGGCGAGATCGCGCTGGAATGCGCTTGGCGCCGTCATGTCTCGGCCGGCGTGGCCTCCGCGACCAATGCGCGGGCCTCCTCGCTGTCCCAGTGGTAGCCGCCCATCACCCGCCAGACTTCCTTGCCCTCGGCATCGTAGAGCACGGTCAGCGGCAGCGCCGCGCCGCCGCCATAGGCGATGGCGAGGTCGTTCATCGGGTCCATCCATTGCGGCAGGTTCTCGAAGCCGCGCTCGGCGAAGAACGGCTCCACCACCTCGGCGCCTTTCATGTCTTCGCTCACGGTAAGCACGCGCACGCTGTCGCCCAGCTCTCCGGCAAGCGTGTCGAGCAGCGGCATCTCGATCACGCACGGCGCGCACCAGGTGGCCCAGAGATTGAGCAGCACCGGCTTGCCGCGCAGTTCGGCGAGCGACAGCGTAACGCCCGAAGGGTCGGTCACTTCGACCGCCGGGATTTCCTGCCCGGCGAAGCTGCGGTCGAGCTTTCCGGTGAGTTCGGCCCCGGCTTCTGCCTCTCCGCTTTCCGCCTGTTGCGCGCTTTCCGTGCTTTGCCTATCGCAGCCCGCCACAAGCAAGGCGAACGCGCACGTGAGCGACAGCAAGGGCAATCGGGGCATTACGGGCTCCAACAAGATGTGGGGCGGACGCTTTGCCGAGGGGCCGAGCGCGGTGATGCGCGAGATTAACGCCTCCATCCCGTTCGACAAGGCTTTGTGGCGGCAGGACATCGCCGCCAGCAAGGCGCACGCGGCGATGCTGGGCGCGTGCGGGGTTATTTCCGCCGAGGACGCGCTGGTGATCGACGATGGGCTCGACCGGATCGCCGCCGAGTACGAGGCCGAGGGAGTGCCCGAGGACTGGTCGCTCGAAGACATCCACATGACGGTCGAAAGCCGACTGGCCGCACTGATCGGCCCCACCGCCGGCCGCCTGCACACCGCGCGCAGCCGCAACGACCAGGTGGCGACCGATTTCCGCCTGTGGGTGCGCGAGGCGATCGATCAGGCAGACGCCGGGCTGGAAGCGCTGCAACGGGCGCTGGTCATGCGGGCGGAAGAGCACGCCGACAGCATCATGCCCGGCTTCACCCATTTACAGACGGCGCAACCGGTGACGCTGGGCCATCACCTGATGGCCTATTACGAGATGGCGCGGCGCGACCGTTCGCGGTTCGCCGATGCGCGCGCGCGGCTCAACCAGTGTCCGCTCGGCAGCGCGGCGCTGGCGGGAACGGGCTTTCCGATCGACCGGCATATGACCGCCCAGGCGCTGGGCTTCGATGTGCCGACCGCCAACAGCCTCGATGCCGTGTCCGACCGGGATTTCGCGCTCGATTACCTGATGGCCGCCGCGCAATGCTCGCTGCATCTGTCGCGGCTGGCCGAAGAACTGGTGATCTGGGCCAGCCAGCCGTTCGGCTTCGTGCGCCTGCCCGATGCGCTAAGCACCGGCAGCAGCATCATGCCGCAGAAGAAGAATCCCGACGCGGCCGAACTGGTGCGTGGCCATGCCGGACGGATCACGGGCTGCGCGGTTTCGCTGATGGTGACGATGAAGGGCCTGCCGCTCGCCTATTCCAAGGACATGCAGGACGACAAGCCGCCGGTGATGGAAGCCGCCGGGCTGCTCGGCCTGTCGATCGCGGCGATGACCGGAATGGTGGCCGATGCCACGTTCCGCACCGACCGGATGCGGCAGGCGGCGGAACTGGGCTATGCCACCGCCACCGATCTGGCCGACTGGCTGGTGCGTCAGGCGAACATTCCGTTCCGCGAGGCGCACCATATCACCGGCGCGGCGGTGAAGCTGGCCGAAAGCCGGGGCGTGGCGCTGGAGGCGCTGTCGCTCGATGACTTGCAGGCCATCGACGGCCGGATCGGCGAAGACGTCTATGCGGCGCTCTCGGTCGAGGCATCGGTGGCGGCGCGCGCCAGTTACGGCGGGACGGCCCCGGAACAGGTCCGGCGGCGTATCGCAGAGGCGCGCGAAGCGCTAGAGATGGGCGGATGACGCGTTCCGCGATCCCCGCCCTGCTGCTTGTCGCCGCGCTGTCGGCGTGCGGCGCGCCGCGCGATCTCGAACCGAGGGCGGGGCAAACGCTCCCATCCGCGCCTTACGGCCGCACCGATCCGCCGGCGGCGGCCGAACTGCTCGTACTCGATCCGCTCGCCGCGCCCGAGCGCAACGTCGAACTGCGCAGCCAATCCGAAGAGCGCGAGGACGATCCGTTCGACCTCCCACCCGAAGGGTAACCGATGGATCACTTCCACCTCCGTGACGGCGAGCTCTACGCCGAGGACGTGCCGCTGGCCCGCATCGCCGAGGAAGTCGGCACGCCGGTCTACGTTTATTCGCGCGCGACGCTGGAACGGCACGCGCGGGTGTTCCGCGAAGGGCTGGCGGGTGTCGGGCCGGCGCATTTCGCCTTTGCGGTGAAGGCCAACCCCAACCTTGCGGTGCTGCGGGTCATGCAGCGGGAAGGGTTCGGGGCAGACGTCGTTTCCGGCGGGGAGCTGTTGCGTGCGCTGGCGGCGGGCATGGCGGCGCAGGACATCGTATTCTCGGGCGTCGGCAAGACCCACCGCGAACTGGCCCAGGGCCTCGATGCCGGGATCGGCCAGTTCAATATCGAATCGGAGGAGGAAGGCGAGGAGCTGTCGGCCATCGCCGCCGGGCGCGGGGTGCGGGCGCGCTGCGCCTTGCGCGTGAACCCGGACATCGACGCCGGCACGCACGACAAGATCTCGACCGGCAAGGCCGACAACAAGTTCGGCGTGCCGATCGGAGCGGCCGGCGAAATCTACGCGCGCCTCGCCGCGCTGCCGGGGCTCGAGATGCGCGGGGTAGCGGTGCATATCGGCAGTCAGCTGGCCGACCTCGCGCCGCTGGAGCGGGCGTTCGGCAGGCTCGGCGCGCTGATCGCCGAACTGCGCGGGGCGGGGCTCACCGTCAGCCATGCCGATCTCGGCGGCGGGCTTGGCGTGCCATACAAGGCGGCCGACGTCATGCCGAGCCCGGCCGACTACGGGGCGATGGTGGCGCGGGTCACGCGCGACTGGGGCGTGACGCTGATGTTCGAGCCGGGGCGGGTTATCGCCGGGAATGCCGGAGTGCTGCTGACCCGCGTGGTGCGGGTGAAGAAGGGGGTCAACGATCCGTTCGTGATCGTCGATGCGGCGATGAACGACCTTGCGCGCCCGGCGCTCTATGGCGCGTGGCACGATTTCGAGGCCGTGCGCCCGTCGAACCGGCGGATGAGCGCCAACATCGTCGGTCCGATCTGCGAGACCGGCGATACCTTCGCCATGGGCCGCGACATCGAAGGCGTCGAGGCGGGCGACCTGGCGGTATTCCGCACCGCCGGGGCCTATGGCGCGACAATGGCGTCGAGTTACAACAGCCGGGGCTTCGTGGCCGAAGTCATGGTCGATGGCGACAGGTTCGCCGTGGTCGCCGACCGCATCCTTCCCGAAGAGATCACCGCCGCCGAGCGGGTGCCCGACTGGCTCGATTGATGCGCGCGCTGCCGCTCTTCCATCGCGTGGCCGGAAAACCGGTGATCGTGCTGGGGGAAGGCGAGGCGGCCGAGGCCAGGCGGCGACTGGTCGAGCGGGCGGGGGGAAGGTCCGTCGGCGAGGATGACGCCGAAGCCCGGATCGCTTTCGTTGCGCTAGCCAAGCCCGAGGAAGCAGCCGGACGGCTGAGGGCGCGAGGCGTGCTGATCAATGTGGTGGACCGGCCGGACCTGTGCGATTTCACGGTCCCGAGCGTGCTCGACCGCGATCCGGTCCTGATCGCGGTCGGAACCGATGGAACCTCGGCGGGGCTGGCCAAGCACCTGCGGCTGCGGCTCGAAGCGTTCCTGCCGGCCGATCTCGGGCGGCTCGCGGAAGCGCTTTACCGCGCGCGGGATCGTTTGCGCCGGCACTGGCCGGGCGCGGCCGAACGCCGGGACGCTATCGACGCCGCGCTCGAACCGGGCGGCCCGCTCGATCCGCTTGCCGAGGGCGGCGCGGGCCGGGTGGAGTCATGGCTTGCCGATCCCGCCGCGATCATGCGCGCCGAGCCGGTCACGCTGACGATCGCCGGCGACGATCCTGAAGATCTCACCTTGCGCCAGGCCCGGCTGCTCGGCCGCGCCGATTGCATCCTCTACGAGCCCGGCATCTCCACCGCGATCCTCTACCGCGCCCGCGCCGACGCCGTGCGGCGCGAACTGCCGTACGATGGCGAGCTGCCCGCGGGACTGACGATCAGGCTGATCCGCGGCGGCTGACGGCAACGGTTCGGGAGGCGGCGAGTCAGGCGAGGCCCAGCTTGCTCAGTTCGCGGACGAGGTTGCCCGGCAGGACATCGCCGGCGGTTTCGCCTTCCCGGAGGTCGCGCGGCGCATCGCGCTCTTCGAGATAGCGCCAGCCCTGGTGCGCCCGCTTGGCGCGGGGGTGGACGAGAACCAGCTTCGGCGCGAGGCGGATGGTCCACCGGCCGTCGTCGCGCCGCGCGAAGCCGAGGATTTCGCTGCGGGCGACGATGGCGTGCTCGATGATCCAGTAGAGCGACCCGCCGATCATCTCCTCATGCCGCTTGGGCAGGTAGCGGGTGGTCATCAGCGCTTCGGGGCCGCGCTCCACCCATTCGCGCAGGTTGTCGATGGAGCCGGAGCGGTAGGCGATCTTGGTCATGCTGAGGGGCATGGCGGCAAGATAGGGGGTGGCCGGAGGAGGGCAAGTATGGCCCACTCCCGGCCCCTCCCGCAAACGGGGGGAGACTGTCAGCCGACGAGGCCGCTGGCCACCGCCAGGCCGAGGAAGGCGAAGAAGCCCATCGAATCGGTAATCATGGTGACGAACACGGTGCTGGCGACGGCCGGATCCTGCCCCATGCGGTCGAACATCACCGGCACCGCGACGCCGGCCAGCCCGGCGGTGAAGACGTTGATGACCATCGCCGAGGCGATCACCGCCCCCAGCTTCATCCCGGTCGCGGGGTCGAGCCACCACGAGAACGCCAGGGCGGTCGCCACACCGACCAGCGCCGCCACGGTCGCGCCGTTGAGCAATGCCACGCGCAGCTCGCGCCACAGCATGCGGCGGGTGTTCGATCGGGTGAGCTGGTTGGTGGCGATGGCGCGCACGGTCACCGCCATGGTCTGGGTGCCGGCATTGCCGCCGATGCTGGCGACGATCGGCATCAGGATGGCGAGCGCCACCAGCTTCTCGATCGCGGAATCGAACG
Source organism: Sphingomonadales bacterium (assembly GCA_044506885.1). Classification (GTDB taxonomy): domain Bacteria; phylum Pseudomonadota; class Alphaproteobacteria; order Sphingomonadales; family Sphingomonadaceae; genus Croceibacterium_A. The sequence goes on along the minus strand of JBIQKC010000026.1, from coordinate 9,834 downwards.
CGGAGATGATCAGGCTCGCCACCAGCGCGGTGCCGAGGTTGGCGATCAGCCAGCGTACGCGGCTGGAATAGGCGTCGCGGATCGGCTCGTTGATGTCGCCGTCGCCCGCGCCGCTCATCAGCAGGGCGTCCTCGCCGGCTTCTTCCTGGATGATGTGGACCACGTCGTCGGCGGTGATCTGGCCGACCAGCCGCCCGCTCTCGTCGACCACCGCGGCGCTGATCAGCGCGTATTTCTGGAAGCGCAGCGCCACCTCTTCCTGATCCATGGCCACCGGGATCAGCGTCTGGTCGCGCTTCATCACGTCGCTCAGCGCCACGTCGCGCGGCGAACGCAGGATCCACGAAAGCTGGCAGGTGCCGACCGGCTTCATCGTCGGATCGACGATGAACACTTCCCAGAACTCGGTCGGCAGGTCGTCGCGGTCGCGCATGTAGTCGATCAGGTCGCCGACCGTCAGGTGTTCCGGCACCGCCACCAGCTCGCGCTGCATCAGGCGGCCGGCGGTTTCCTCCGGATAGGACAGCGCGGATTCGATCGCGGCGCGATCCTCGGGTTCCATCTCGGCGAGGATCGCCGCCTGGTCCTCCGGTTCGAGATCCTCGATCAGCTGGACCGCGTCGTCGGTGTCGAGCTGCTCGGCGATCTCCGCCACCGTTTCCGGCGGCAGCGCCTCGATCATGTCGTCGCGGACGTAATCGTTGAGCTCGGCGATCACCTCGCCGGTCATCAGGTCGGTGATCGCGGCCGCCAGCAGCCGGCGCTGTTCCGGCCCGAGCAGTTCGAACAGGTCGGCGATGTCGGCCGGGTGGAGCGGCTCCACCAGCGCATAGGCGCGGCCTTCGTCGCCTTGCCCGATCGCCTCGACGACGGCGTCGACGAACCGGGGTTTCAGCCGGTTTTCCTCGTCGAGCTCGTCGCGCTCCTCGCGGAGCGTTTCGGGTTCGAGCCCCTGGAGGTCGTCGTCGGCCATGAGTCGCCCCTATTCCCGTGCGCCGCAAATGCAAACCCGGCGGGTGACATCCGGGCCATGCCGCCTATATCCGCGCGGCACATTCAGGAGATACGCATATGGCCGACGAAACGCTCACCCTGACCCTCGACACCGGCAGCGGGGAGGGCGGCGATGTCGTCATCCGCCTGCGCCCCGATCTGGCGCCCGGCCATGTCGAGCGTATTACCGAGTTGGCCAAGGAAGGGTTCTACGACGGCGTGGTGTTCCACCGCGTGATCCCCGGCTTCATGGCCCAGGGCGGCGATCCCACCGGGACCGGCATGGGCGGCAGCGAGAAGCCCGACATCAAGGCCGAGTTCAACGCCGAGCCGCACGTGCGCGGCGTGTGCTCGATGGCGCGCACCAGCGATCCCGACAGCGCCAACAGCCAGTTCTTCGTCTGTTTCGACGACGCGCGCTTCCTCGACCGCCAGTATACGGTCTGGGGCGTGGTCGAAAGCGGCATGGAGCATATCGACGCGCTGCCCAAGGGCGAACCGCCGCGCGAGCCGGGCAAGATCGTCAAGGCGACGGTGAGCTAGGGTCAGGACCCATTAACTGCACGCCCGAGGTTTGCAGCGATTTTGCTCAGGGTAAGGAGGCAGGGCGCAGGAATATGTCGATATTTCAAGTCCTGCCGACGCTGCCCTGGGCAAAATCGGTCAAATCCCGCAGGGACGCCGAAATGGCTTCGATCTCGTGTCCGCGCGGCCTTGCAGGTAGCGATGCTACCCGCGGCGGCCACCCGAACCCGAGATCTTCGCCATTTCGACGCCTCGAGCGTGGAGTTAATGGGGCCTGACCCTAGTTCGATCCCGCGCCTTGCCGCCGTTCTTCCTAGCGCTGATCGCCGCCGCGGCCGCCACTTTCGGCGGACGGGAAGCCGTGAGGGTGGCGCGGCTTTCGGCGGGGCTGGGGCGCGCTGCGCCGCTGCTGGCGGCGTCATGGCTGGCCTGCATCGTCGCCTTCGCCCTCGCCGCCCGGCTCGGCGCGGCGATTGGTGGACAAATGGCGGGCGAGGCGAAGGCGATGCTGGTGGCGTTTGCCCTGGCGGCCGGCGCGGCGGAACTGGCGATCCTCCGCCCCGCAAAGGCCCCGGCCGAGCCGACGCGGTCGTTCGGGGCCATCGCGCTGGTGCTCGGGGCGGGGCAACTGACCGCTGCCGCCGGCTTGCTGGTGTTCGCGCTGGCGGCCGCCAGCGGCACGCCATGGCTTGCCGCCGTAGGCGGCGCGTTTGGGGCAGGCGCAGTGCTGACCGGCGCGTGGTTGGCCGGCGGCGAATGGGAGAAGCGGCTGCCGCTCAAGGCGATTCGTCTGTCGGTTGCGGCGGCGCTGTTCGTCGCCGGGATCTGGATCGGGTTGTCGGCGAGGGGGTTGCTTGGCTGATCGAGGGCGTCGATTACTCATAGACGCAAAGTGCGGGAAACCGACCGGGCGAAGCTCCGTTGATGGGGCGACTACATTCAAGGAAAGGGGCTCACGACATGGCAGGCAAGGGCGACAATTCGAAAGCCAAGCTGGTGGCGGCGCTGAACGGAGCGCTGGCGGATCACCTGGCGCTCTACGTGAAGACCAAGAACTTCCACTGGCATGTGGCGGGTCCGCGCTTCCATGACCTGCACCTGCTGTTCGACAGCCAGGCCGGGCAGATCATCGGCGTGACCGACGCCATCGCCGAGCGGGTGCGCAAGATCGACGCCGATACGCTGACCTCGATCGGCTCGATCGCCGCCGCGACCGCCATCGCCGACGAGGACGATACCTCGCTGGAGGCGGACAAGATGGTCAAGGAACTGCGCGATGACAACGCCAAGCTGCTCGAGCGGCTGGAGGAAGTGAAGGATACGTCCGAAGCGGCCGGGGACAACGCGACCAACGGCATGGTGGACGACTGGATCGACCAGGCCGAGGAGCGGGTGTGGTTCCTGTCGCAGGTGCTGAAGTAAGCGCGGGCGATTTCCCTGGAGGGGGATAGCTCCTAGTGTCGCCGCCATGGCGGACGTGACATTTGTCGAATCGGCGAGCGACGAGCACATCGCCGGCTGGCTGCACGGGCGGTTGGCTCGGGCTTTGGGCGCGACCGATGGTGTCGTAGCGATTGCCGTTCCGGGCGGCTCGACGCCGTTTCCGATACTGGCGCAGCTCGCCGGGATGCGACTCGACTGGGATCGCATCGTCGTGTGGCCGGGGGACGACCGCGAGGTTCCCGAAGACCACCCGGCGAGCAATGTCGGCAAGATCCGCGCGCTGCTGCAACCGGCGGGCGCGCGGGTGGCGCCGTTGGACGGAGGGGAGCCGCCGCCCCATTTCGCGCTGGTATGGCTGGGGATGGGCGGCGACGGGCACATCGCGTCGTTGTTCCCGAGCGCCGATCCGCAGGCCGACGATCCGCAGCGCGTGCGCTGGCTGACGCCAGATCCCTTGCCGGCCGAAGCGCCCTTTCCGCGCGTGACGCTGACCATACCGGCGCTGCTCGATTGCGACGAGATCGTGTTCGTCATTCGAGGCGCGGACAAGCGCGCGGTGTTCGAGGCGGCGCTGAAGGGCGAGAACGACCTGCCGGTGGCGCGGCTGCTGGGCGCGGCGCGGCAGGCGGTGACGTGCTTCACCTGATCCCCGCGCCGCTCCATCGCGTGCTCTACCGGATCGCCGACCGGCTGCGGCGGCGCTGGTGGGGCGTTCGCCGTCCGCGCCGCAGCAGCGTGAGCGTGGTCGCCTTCGATGGCGAGGGGCGGGTGCTGCTGGTGCGCCATTCCTATGGCCCGCCCGTGTGGACGCTGCCAGCCGGCGGAATGCGGCGTGGCGAAGCGCCGGAGCAGGCCGTGATGCGCGAGTTCCGCGAGGAGTTGTCCTGCGGCCTCTCCGATCTGACCGAGCTGGAAGCGAAGGTGCAGGATACCTCGGGTTCGATCGACCTGCTGCACCTCTACGCGGCGCGGGTGGCGGGAGAGCCGCAAGTGGACATGCGCGAGGTGGTGGAGGCGGGCTTTTTTGACCACGACGCCCTGCCGCGCCCGCTCGACCGCCGGGTCGAGCATCGGGTCGGGCTGGCGCGCGGCGCGCTATAGCAGCGAGAGCTGCGCGTCGGCACCGGGCGGGGGCTGCCGTTCCTCCGCGCCTTCGAGCGAACCGAGCGTCAGGCCCATCAGGCGGATCGGCAGCGGCAGCGGCAGCTGTTCTTCGAGCAGCGCATTGGCGAGGCGCGCGAACTCCGCCTTGCCGGCGACCGGATGCGGCAGCGAGCGGGCGCGGGTGGAGATGCGGAAGTCGGTGTACTTCATCTTCAGCGTGACGGTGCGCCCGCGCGCCTCCGTTTCGGCGATCCGGTCCCAGACGATGTCGACGATCCGGTCGAGCGCCTCGCGCAGCGCCGAGCCGCTGGAGAGGTCTTCATGGAATGTGCGCTCGCCGCCGATCGACTTGCGGATGCGATCGGCGCGCACCGGGCGCAGGTCGATGCCGCGGGCCGCGAGATAGAGGTATTCGCCGAAGCCGCCGAACTGCGCGCGCAGCCAGGCGACGTCCTTCGCCGCGAGGTCGGCGCCGGTTTCGATGCCGAGCTTCGCCATCTTCTGCGCCCCGCGCGGGCCGACGCCGTGGAAGCGGCGGATGGGCAGTTCGCGGACAAAGGCCGCCCCCTCGCCGGGACGGACGATGCACAGGCCATCGGGCTTGTTGTGGTCGCTGGCGAGCTTGGCGAGGAACTTGTTGTAGCTGACCCCGGCGCTGGCGGTGAGCTGCGTTTCCTCGCGGATGCGTTTGCGGATCAGTTCGGCGATGCGGGTGGCGGAGCCGATGCCGGGCAGGTCCTCCGTCACGTCGAGATAGGCTTCGTCGAGGCTGAGCGGTTCGACCAGCGGGGTGAAGTCGCGGAAGATGGCGCGGATCTGCCGCGACACCTCGCGGTAGGCGTCGAAGCGGCCCTTGCGGAAGATGAGGTCCGGGCACAGGCGCTTCGCGGTGAGCGAGGGCATGGCCGAGCGGACGCCGAACAGCCTCGCCTCGTAGCTCGCCGCCGCGACCACGCCGCGCGCGCTCGACCCGCCGACCGCCACTGGCTTGCCGCGCAGTTCCGGAAAGTCCCGCTGTTCGACGCTGGCGAAGAAGGCATCCATGTCGACATGGATGATCTTGCGCAGGCCGGCGGCATCGCCGCCGCTATCGTCGGGACCGGACGCGGGCATGGCGACGCGATCCTACCGCCGCGAGGGCGGGGCGGAAATGGCCTTCAAAGGTCCGGCATCATGCGACCCGCCGGCTGGCCGTCGGCGTGGGCCTGCTCCATTGCCTCGGCCTCGCTTTCGGCGCGCGCGCTGTCGCGCCAGCCGGTGTAGCGATAGGCCCACCACGCCATCAGCAGTGCGGAGAAGGCGGCGACCGGGAACGAGAGCCAGATCGCATCCGCGCCGAGCCAGTCGTAGGTCAGGTAGTAGAAGCCGAGCCGCACCGGAAACAGCGATACCGTGAGGATCGCCAGCGGAGTCCACACCGCCCCGCCGGCGCGCATGGTGGCGGTCATGACCATGGTCACGCCGAAGAAGATGAAGTTCCAGCTCGCCAGCCACTGGATGTGGCGGGCGAGCGGCACGGCCGGGCTGTCCGGCCCGAGGAACAGCGCCAGCGCGGGGCGGTCGAACATGACCAGGAGCACGGTGAGCGCCCCGGTCATGGCGAAGTTGATCCACACCCCGGCGCGGGTCACGTCTTCCAGCGCGCCCCACTTGCGCGCGCCGATATATTGCGCGGCGATGGCGCTGACCGCGCCGCCGATGGCCATGGCGGGCATCTGGATATAGTTGAAAAGCTGCATCGCCGCGCCATAGGCGGCGGTCGTCAGCAGGCCTTCGCGGTTGACGAGGCCGACGACGATGATGCCGGCCGCGCTCATCACGAGCATCTGCGCGCCCATCGGCAGGCCCTTGGAGACGATATAGCGCAGTTCCTCGCGGTCCGGGATCAGGTAGGCCAGTTCCGCCCCGCGCAGGCGCAGCGGCAGGTCCTTGGCGTAAACGTAGGCCGCCATGGCGATGAACGCGACCACGGCGGCGATGACCATGCTGAGCGCCGAGCCGACGATGCCAAGCTCGGGGAACGGGCCCCAGCCGGTGATGAACAGCGGGTTGAGCACGATGTCGAGCACCACGGTCAGGCTCATGAAGATCAGCGGCGTGCGCGCGTCGCCGGCGCCGCGCAGGCCCATCGAGAGGATGATCGAGACCATGACCACCGGCATCGCGACGAAGATCATCCGAAGATAGCCGAGCGCCATCCCCCATGCCTCGCCCGGCGTGGCGAGAGCGTCGAGCAGCAGGGGAGCGAAGATCCATCCGGCCGCTGCGATGACCAGCGCGACGAGGAAACAGAACCCGACCGCCGTGCCGAAGGTCCGCCGCGCGCCGTCGATGTTGCGCGCGCCGTAGCGCTGGCCGATCTTGACCGTGCCCGCCATGCCGAAGCCGAATGCGGCGGCGGAGACGAGGAACATGATGATGTTGGCGTTGACGGTGGCGGCCAGCGCTTCCTCGCCGATCAGGCGGCCGACCCAGATCGAGTTGATCGTGCCGTTGAGCGATTGCAGAATGTTGCTGGCCAGCGTCGGGATGCTGAACAGCAGCAGCGTCTTGAGGATGGGCCCCTGCGTGAGGTCGCCCTTGAAGGGTGCGGAAGCGGCTTGTGACATCGAGCTTTCAGGTCCCCCTCGCATCCCCGAAAAGTTCGATGTGCAATCGTTTGGACAAAGTCAAATTGTGATCGAGACAGAGCGGCGCCAGCCAGCGTTCGCGCGCCGCGAGAGTGGCGGCGTCGACGCCCTCCGCCATCAGCCACACGCGCCCCGCGGGAATGGCGAAGCGGTCCATCAGCGCGAGGACTTCGGCAACGTCGCCCGGTTCCGCGATCACGAACTTCAGAATCGCGCGGGGTTCGGCGGCCCAGTGGGCGAGGCGTTCGGGGGGCAGCGCCAGATCCGCCGGATTGCCCGAATGGGCGAGCTTGGGGCTGACGTTGTACTGGCCGACGAGCGCGTCGAGCGCAGGGTGCGGGGCGACCGTGCCGTTGGTTTCCACCTCGATCGCCATCGGCGGCAGCAGGGCCGGCAGGTGGGCCAGCATCCGGGCGAGGGCGGGGGCCTGGAGCAGCGGTTCCCCGCCCGTGACGACGAGGCGCGGCATGCCGAGCGCGGCGATGCGGGCGGCCGTGTCTTCCTCGCCGAGCGTGAGCTGGTTTTCCGCCCGATCGTATGTCTCGCCGCCGCGATGCGGGCGATTGTCGCCGGTGAAATGCCAGGTGTAGGGCGTATCGCACCAGCGGCAGGCGAGGTTGCAGCGCGACAGGCGCACGAAAGCGCAGGGCTTGCCCTGCGAGGGGCCCTCGCCCTGGAGCGAGGCGAAGATCTCCGGCTCGCCGGGGGTGGTGGCGGCGAGGACTAGGGGCATGGCGCGCCCGACGAGGGTGACACAAGCGACACCGTGTAACCCTCACAGATACGGCGCAACGAATTGAGAACGCCGGATTTTTGTGCGGGCGACGAATTGCGCGCGGCGCATGGAAAAAAATAACGGGTCGGTTTGAATCCCATCCCTTCGCCATTGCGAGCTCCCCGCTTCGTCATTCCCGCCCCTTCGACGAGTTCAGGAGCGGGAACCGGGTCGATTCTCCCTGGCGGCGCAAAACGCAACTGGGTTCCCGCGTTCGCGGGGATGACGAAGGTATGCGCGGGGACGACGACGGCGTGCGCGGGGATGACGAAAGAAGGGGTGGTGGGCCGCGCCGTGTTCATCGCCGGGCCTTGCCGGAAAGGGGGCGCTGTAGGAAAGGTGTTTTTGGGGCGGGCGGGCGATCGCATGAGGGTGCGCTTCGTCGTCCTTCCTTGTCATCCTGAACTTGTTTCAGGAGCCATTCGTCAGCCAGCACCGAACCCTCGACTCTCGAGCAAAGCCAACCGCATGGCTGCGTTTGATCGGCAAGCTTCGGTCAAAGCGGCACAATGGGGCCTGAAACAAGTTCAGGGCGACGAAAAAGGGGAAAGGGGGAGATTACCCCAACCTTGCCAGCGCCGCCTCCAGCCGTTCGGCTTCGGCCGCGTGGTGGGCGTGGTCGGCGCGGGCCTTGTCGACCGCTTCGGGTTTGGCCTTTTCGACGAAGGCGGGGTTTTCGAGCCGTTTGGCGAGGGTGTCGCGTTCCTTCAGCGAGGCGTCGCGGGCTTTGGCGAGGCGGGCCTTTTCGGCGGCGATGTCTATCACGCCTTCGAGCGGGACGACGAAGCTGTCTTCCCCCACGCCGACCTGCATCGCCGCGCCGGCGGGCGCGGGGCCCTGCGCGATCGACGACAGGCGGGCGAGCCGTTCGACCGCCGCGCCGCTGCCTTCGATCACCTTGCGCGCGGTGGCGCTGGCGTTCTCGACGAAGGCGTCGAGCTTCGCGCCGGGGGCGATACCGAGTTCGTTCTTGGCGGCGCGGATGCCGGAGGTGAGCGCGATCAGCCAGTCGACCTCCGCCTTGGCCCCGGCATCGACGGCGGCCCGCGGCTGCGGCCACTTTGCGAGGATCAGTTCGTAAGGCCGCGTTCCCTGTGCGTGCCACAGCTCCTCGGTGACGAAGGGCATGAACGGGTGCAGCATGACGAGGATCTGATCGAGCACCCAGCCGGCGACAGCGCGGGTTTCTGCGGCCAGCTCCCCCTCCCGTTGAGCCTCCGGCTCAGCTTCGCTTCCAGGGGAGGGGATCGGGGGGCGAGGGCTGTCCGGAGCGCTGGTGACATTCCCCTCTCCCAACCCTCTCCCCTGAAGGGGAGAGGGCTTTTCGGAAAGGACCGGCTTTATCAGCTCCAGGTACCAGTCGCAGAACGTACCCCAGGCGAACTGGTAGATGGCGTTGGCGGCGGCGTCGAAGCGCAGGTCGGCCATGGCCTTGTCCAGCTCGGCCAGCGTTTCGACGACTTCGCCGATGATCCAGCGGTTTACCGCCGATGTCGCGGAAGGCGCGGCAAGCGACCGGCTCGCGCCGATGCCGTTGGCCTGGCAGAAGCGGGCGGCGTTCCACAGCTTGGTGGCGAAGTTGCGGTATCCCTCGACGCGGCTCTCGTCCATCTTCACGTCGCGGCCCTGGCTTTCCATCGCCGCCATGAAGAAACGCAGCGCATCCGCGCCGTATGTGTCGATCAGGCCCAGCGGATCGACCACGTTGCCCTTGGACTTGGACATCTTCTGCCCGTCCGCCGCGCGCACGAGGCCGTGGAGATACAAGCGCTTCCACGGAACATCGCCCATGAAATGCATCCCCTGCATCGCCATGCGCGCGTCCCAGAAGAACAGGATGTCGAAGCCGGAGATGAGCAGGTCGTTGGGGTAGTGGCGGGCGAGGAGGGACTCCCCCTCCCCTTCAGGGGAGGGGGTCGGGGGGCGGGGGCTGTCGCTGCCGGAAATGGAGGAGACAGGCCCCTCTCCCAACCCTCTCCCCTGAAGGGGAGAGGGCTTTTCATCCGGCCAGCCCAGCGTGGCGAAGGGCCAGAGGGCGGAGGAGAACCAGGTGTCGAGGACGTCTTCGTCGCGCGTCAGCTTCCTGTTGCCGGCGAGCGCCTGTGCGGCTTCTTCGGTTTCGGCGACGTAGCAGCCACCGTCTTCGTCGTACCACGCCGGAATCCGGTGCCCCCACCAGAGCTGGCGGCTGACGCACCACGGCTGGATGTTCTCCATCCAGTTGAAGAAGGTCTTTTCCCAGGACTTCGGTACGATCTCGATCCGCCGGTCGCGCACCGCCTGCATCGGCGGCTGGGCGAGGGTTTCGGCGTCGACGTACCACTGGTCGGTCAGCCACGGCTCGATGACCACGCCGCCGCGGTC
>JBIQKC010000001.1:0-161670 GCA_044506885.1 Sphingomonadales bacterium | reverse complement strand
CGCAGGCCCCTCCCGCCGTTCGCAAAGATCGTGCGCAGGCAATCCTGTGACGCCCCGGCAAGCGCCGGCCCCACCGTCCGCGCATCAAGGCTCAACAGTCCGGCCTCGCCGCCGGATAATCCCGCACGCCCTGCGATTGGCGCTCACAGAGGCACAGGGGCACGGAGATGTCGCGCTTGCGGCGCAGCCGCCTTCGCTCTCCGGCCTTCCGGTCAGCGGCGCCATCGGAAGGCAAAGGGGCTCCGCCCCGAACACGACCCCTCCGTGCCCCCGTGCCTCCGTGAGCGCCAAAAAATGCCCACGCCACATCCTCCCCGTTCCGGGGAGCATCGGGCGTCCCTATCGCAGCGCCACGAACACCGCGCCCATCGCCGCCATGCCGACGATGAAATGCCCGGCGTCGATCAGGAACAGCTTCAGCGGCTTCCGCAGGAACAGGTAGCTGATGCCGATCGCGGGCGTCATCAGCCCGGCGCCGAAGCCGATCGCGATCATCATCATAGCGCGCGGGGAAGGCGAAGTGCGAGCGAACTGGTGCCCGAGCATCCATGCGACCACCAGCTCCAGCACGAAGCACAGGCCGAAGATCAGCCCCATGTTCGCGCCCGCGAGCTGCTCGTCGCCGAGGCCCGCGGCGCGCTGCCACGCCTTGCCGAACAGCACCGTGTACCACGCCGCGCCGACCGCGAAGAACGCCGCTGCCCCGAACAGCACCGCCAGGTAATTTTTGTCGCCCATGCCAGCCTCCGTCGTTTCGTCGCCGATGCTAGCGCAACGCGCAGTTCCGGTGTAGGGGCGCGCGCATCGTGACAACCGCATCGCCCGAAGCTCGCTCCATCCCGGAGGCGAAGAAAGTAGGCATGGTTTCGCTCGGCTGCCCCAAGGCGCTGGTCGATTCCGAGCGCATCCTGACGCGCCTGCGCGCCGACGGCTATGCGATGAGCCCCGACTATGCCGGCGCGGACGTGGTGCTGGTCAACACCTGCGGCTTCCTCGATTCGGCCAAGGAGGAAAGCCTCGAAGCGATCGGCGAGGCCATTGCCGAGAACGGCCGGGTGATCGTCACCGGCTGCATGGGGGAGGAGGCGGACATTATCCGCGCCCGCTTCCCGCAAGTTCTCGCGGTCACCGGCGCGCACCAGTACGAACAGGTGGTGGAGGCGGTGCATGAGGCCGCGCCGCCCGCGCAGGGGCCGTTCGTCGACCTGATCCCGCAGGCGCTGGACGACATGGGCGGCGTCAAGCTCACCCCGCGCCACTACGGCTACCTGAAGATTTCGGAGGGCTGCAACCACTCCTGCGCCTTCTGCATCATCCCGCGCCTGCGCGGGAAGCTCGCCAGCCGGCGCGTGGACGCAGTGCTGCGCGAAGCGGAAAAGCTGGTCGCGGCGGGCACGAAGGAACTGCTGGTCATCAGCCAGGACACGTCTGCCTATGGCGTCGACACCCGGCACGAGGAGCGGATGTGGAAGGGAAGCCCGGTCCGCGCCCACATGACCGATCTCGCCCGCGAGCTGGGCCAGCTCCGCACCGCGGAAGGCCATGCCCCGTGGGTGCGCCTCCACTACGTCTACCCCTACCCCCACGTCGATGCGGTGATCCCGCTGATGGCCGAAGGGCTGCTGACGCCTTACCTCGACATTCCCTTCCAGCACGCCAGCCCGGCGGTTCTGCGCGCGATGAAGCGCCCGGCGAACGAGGCCAGGGTGCTCGAACGGCTGAAGAGCTGGCGCGCGATCGCGCCGGACATCGCCATCCGCTCCAGCTTCGTGGTCGGCTTCCCCGGCGAGACCGAGGACGATTTCCGCTACCTGCTCGACTGGCTGGAGGAAGCGCAACTGGACCGCGTCGGCGCGTTCCGCTTCGAACCGGTCGAAGGCGCGGCGGCCAACGCCCTGCCCGATCCGGTGCCGGAAGCGGTGAAGGAAGAACGCTACGCCCGGATCATGGAAGTGACCGAGCGGATCAGCGCCGCCAAGCTACAGGCCAAGGTCGGCCGCACGATCCCGGTCATCGTCGACGAGGTCGGCGAAGCGGACGAGGACGGCGACATCGGCGCCACCGGCCGCAGCCAGGCCGACGCGCCCGAGATCGACGGCGCGGTCTACCTGCGCAACGTCCCCGCCACGCTGCGGCCCGGCGCTATCGTGCAGGTCGCGGTCGAGGACGCCGACGCGCACGACCTGTTCGGGGTGATTTCCTGAGGCGAGGCTACTCGGCCGCTTCCGCGTTCGCGACGGCGACCACAAAGCCCTCGCGTTCCATCGACTCGATGAATTGCGAACCGTCCTCGCGCACGATGGCGAGGTCTTCCCCGGCTCCGGCGAAATCGCCCTTCAGCGATCGCGCCACCGCCCGCAGATAGCGCGAATTGCGCAGATCGGGCGATTGTTCGAGCACGCGGTCGAAGTCCCGGATCGCCTCGTCCAGCCGGCCGGGCCGCAGGAGCACCGCACCCCGGCTGTCCAGCGTCGGCGCGAAATCGGGCCGCAGCCGCAGCGATTCCTCGCATTCCTCCAGCGCCCGCTCCAGCGCCACATCGGCGACCGCCTTCATATAGCAGATGTTGTTGAGCATCATCGCGTCATGGGTCAGCGACCGCACCCTGGCGAAATCGTCTTCGGCCTCGACCAGCCGCCCCAGCCGCCACAGCGCGACTCCGCGCCGGTGACGCCACATCGCGTTGTCGACCGAGGTGTCGAGCGCTTCGTCGTAGACGGCGATCGCCCGTTCGTGTTCGCCCATGCCGACCAGCAGGTCGGCCTTTGCCGCAAGCACGGTCTGGTCGCCGGGAAACAGGCGCAGGGCTTCCTCGAGGTCCGCCATCCGCCCCGCCTTGTCCGACTCCTCGCGAACCTGGGCCCGGTCGACGAAGTAGGCGGCGACCGGCTCCATGCCGATCCCCCGGTCGATCGCCGCAAGCGCCTTCTCCCGCTCGCCGAAGTAGCCGTAGATCTTGCCCGCCGCGACATGGGCCCAGGCGTCGTCGGGGTTCGCCGCGACCACCGCCTCGGCCTCGGCCAGGGCATCGTCACGGCGATCCATGCTGCGGAAGATGTTGGCCCGCAGCAGGTTGACCTCGGGCAGTTGGGGATTGAGATCGAGAATGGCCTCGGTGTCGGCCAATGCCGCTTCGCGCTCGCCGTTCGCCTGGCGCAGCGAGGCGCGCGCCATCAACGCGGGCTGGTACGCCGGATCGAGACGCAACGCTTCGTCGAGATCGGCAAGCTGGCCGTCGATGTCCGCCGGATCGCGCAGCTGCGCCCTGGTTGTCAGCGACATCGGGGACGGCGACGCCTGCGCCAGCCCGTCGGCCAGATCGCGCGCCTTTTCCGGAGCGCCGAAGTTCGGATAGAGCGTTGCCGCCACCGTCAGCGCACGGGTATCCTCGGGATTGGCGGCCAGCATCCTGTCCAGTTCGGCCACCGCTTCCCCGGTCCGTCCGAGGCTGGACAGGGCAAAGGCCCGGACCGCGTACATCTCGATGTATTGCGGGGATCGCTCGATCGCGTCCGCGGCATCGGCCAGCGCCCGGTTCGCGTCGCCGGCCGCCATGTGCGCCATGGCCCGATTCCCCATCGCGAACAGGCTTTCCGGGTCGAGTTCGAGCGCGGTGTCGAACGCCGCGATCGCCGCCACGGCATCGCCGCGCTGCTGGGCCATCAGCCCACGGGCGCGAAAGATCACCGGATGGCGCGGGTTCAGCGTCTCCGCCTTGTCCAGCGCCGTGGCCGCTTCCTCCAGCGAGCCCTTCCAGACCAGGGTGATGCCCAGGTTCGCCCAGGCGTCGGCGTTGTCGGCCTCCAGTTCGATCGCGCGCCGGAAATGCGTCAGCGCTTCGTCGTAGCGCGCGGAATCCAGCAGCGCATAGCCTTGCGCAAGAACGCCGGACACGGATTCGGGCATCTCGGCTTCGGTGACGGCGAGATCGCCGGCCGTCGGGCGATAGCCGTTCGGGATTCGCAGATAGACCGCGTTGTCGGCCATCTCGCGCAGCCGCTTTTCGAACGCGGGCGCATCGCGCGCCGCGAACTCCGGAGCGACGCTGCGTTCGCTCGCTTCTATCGTCAGCGTATTGGCGGAGAACGCGACCGTGCGCTTGTATTCGACACCGGCGACCGTCTCGTCGACATTCATGTCCTCGCCGCCCGGCGCGGCGAAGCCGGGCGGAAGGACGATCGTCTGCCTGGTGCGGGTGTAGAACGGATGGCCGACGACATACGGGGCGTCGCTGCCGGGCCCGGCCTCGCGCGTAAAGTCGGCCTTGTAGCCGAGGCCCGTCTCGTCGGTTTCGTACCACACGCCGTTCCAGTCGAGCGCCGCCGCGCCTTCGAGCGTCAGGCGCAGTTCGGCCGCGTCCCGATCGAAAGCGAGGCCGACCTTCTCGGGCGTGACGAAATCGAAGCGGCGGCGCCAGAATTCGCGCAGCGACCGATCGCGGGCCTCGCCGACGAAGTTGGCGAACGCCTGGTTGGCGCCGATCGCCGCGTCGCCGCGCAGCGTGAGCTCGATCCGGGCGGGGACCGGCGCGCGCACGCCCTTGCTGGCGTCCATGTGGATGACGATGTCCGAATGCGGCTCCTCGAACGGCGCCGGAACCATGCGGACAAGTTCCGCGCCCTCGACGATCGGCAGGCCCCAGCCGAAATCAGGCGTCTGAAGCCTCGCCAGGCTGGTGTCGCCGGTGCGGGTTCCGTCGAGCCAGTAGTCGCGCCCGCCGATCCGCGCGCGGACCAGGATGTGGTCGAACGCCCCGATCGAGGGAAGGCGCCGGGCCAGGGTGTCGCCGAGTTCGGTGTGAACCGTAACCGCGTGCGCCTCGATCCCCAGCTCGCCCAGAATGGCCAGCAGCAGCGCGGTCTTGGCCTTGCAATCGCCATAGCGGCGCGCCCAGGTCTCCTCGGCATCGGCGGGAACCAGCCCGCCCGCGCCCATCGCCAGGGCGACGTAGCGGATACGGCCCTGCACCAGCGCCAGCGCCGCTTCGGTGCGCGCCACCGGGTCGGTGGAGCTTTCCCGGATGCGCTCGACCTCGTTGCGCAGCGGTCCTTGCGCGGGAATCCTCGCGGCCTTGGCGTAGAGCGGAATTTCAAGCGCGGCGACATCGGCCCACGAGGAATAGTCGCTCGCTTCCACGAACCGGACCATCGCATAGCGCAGCGGCGCGAGGCGCGGCAATGCGACCGGCTCGACGTCGTCGAGCGAAAGCTCGGCGGTCTCGAAGCCGTTTTCGCGGGTCTGCCGCCAATCGGGCAGGTCGTCGGTGGCCGCGAGCGCGAAGTGCTTGCCCGTCGGCCACTGGATCCGCCAGCGCAGGCGATCGAGCGGCGCGTTGAGCGGCCCCATCGCGATCTCGCCGTGTCCGGCCAGAACCGGATCGCGCGTGGTCAGCGTCGAGGCGAATTCGAGCACGTCGCCGACTTGCAGGCCCTCGGGAAACATCGTCGCGGTAAGCGTGCCGTCGAGCATCGCCTGTTCGAGGTTCTGCTCGCGCCGCAGGACTGTGAAAGTCTGCCCCGATTCGAGCACGTCGATCGTTTCGTCCGCGCGGCGGATGAGCACGCGGTGGATGGTGATGTCCTGGGTTTCGGGGTCCCACGCGAACGTCAGGTTCCCTCCGCCGAGGCCCTCGGGCGTCTGGAACCTGATCGCGAGCGCGCTGTAAACCTGTTGCCGGTCGTCCTCGAAGCGGACTTGGCTGTCCATCAGCTCGACCCGCGCCGGCAGGCCGTTTTCCTCGCCGGGCGGCGGAGCGCCTTCGTCCGCCGCCACCCAGGCCGCCGGAGGACCGTAAAGAAGCTCTTCCCCGGCGATGGCCGGCGTCGCCGCCAGACAGCAGAGCGCGACCGTCAGCGCCGACCTACCGATGTGCATTTCCGCCCCCTTGCGTCCCCCCGCCGGATGATGTCCGGTCGCGCGGGGCTTGGCAAGTTCCTCCGGCTCGTGAAGGCGTTCGCGCCCCGTGTTGCGACAAAATGCGACTGGCCTCTGGCGCGCCGGGTGTTACTCTTCGCCGTCCAACGTGGGCCCAACGTGGGGGAGAGCACGCATGGCGCATTTCGATCGCCGCGGATTCGTGGCGGCGCTGGCCGCCGTTCCGATCCTCGCCAGCTGCGCGCGCGGTGCGCCCGCCGGAGCGCGGGAAGAGGAGGCGGAGGCCGCCCTCATCACCCGTCCGCTGCGCGGCGTGGAGCTGCCGGTGATCGGCGTCGGCACCGCGCGGCGCTATGCCGATCCGGCGGACGAAACCGCGCTGGCGCCGCTGCGCGACACGATCCGCCGCTTTTCGGAGCTGGGCGGGCGGGTGATCGACACCGCGCCCTCCTACGGCCAGGCGGAGGAAGTCGTCGGCCGGCTGGTCGAGGAGCTGGGCATTCGCGACAAGCTCTATCTCGCCACCAAGGTCGGCGCGAACACGCGCGAGGAAGGCGCGGCGCAGATCGAGGACTCGTTCCGCAAGCTGCGCACCGATCGGATCGACCTGATCGCGGTCCACAACCTGCGCGACGTCGACAACCAGCTCGCCATCCTGCGCGGCTTGCGCGACGAAGGGCGCATCGGCGCGCTCGGCATCACCACTTCCTCGGCGCGGCAATACGAGGATTTCGAGGCCGTGATGCGCCGCGAGCAGCTCGATTGCATCCAGATCGACTATGCGCTCGACAATCGCGGCGCGGCCGAACGGATCCTGCCGCTGGCGCAGGAACAGAGCGTGGCGGTGATGATCAACCTGCCGTTCGGCCGCGACCGGCTGTTCGACGCCACGCGCGACCTGCCGCTGCCGGACTGGGCGGCGGAAATCGGCGCGGCGACCTGGGCGCAGGTGTTCCTCAAATACGTCGTCTCGCACCCCTCGCGCCCGATCGCGATCCCCGGCATGGCGCAGGTCCGCTATGCCGAAGACAACCTCGGCGCGGCGCGCGCGCCGCTGCCCGACGCGGCGATGCGGGCGCGGATGGAGCAGTTCATTGACGGGCTCTGACACGCACAGGAGGCCGGCTTGAACGCATCGTCCCGCAATCCCTTCACCCGTCTGTTCGCGGCCGAGCGCGAGGAAGCGCCCGCCGTCGTCGGCGGCTTCCTGCTGTTCTTCCTGATCTTCACTTCGTTCTTCATGCTGCGCCCGGTGCGCGAGGCGTTCGGCAGCGTCGGCGGGGGGGAAGACCTGCCGTGGCTGTTCACCGGCACTTTCGTCGCCACGCTGGCGGTCGTGCCGCTCTACGGCTGGGTCGCCGCGCGCATGCCGCGCCGCCGGCTGCTGCCGATCCTCTATATAATCACCGCCGCGGTCATGGCCGGCTTCGCCACCAGCCTCGCCCTCAATCCGGACAGCGTATGGACCGGCCGGGCGTTCTACATCTGGTATTCGGTGGTGAACCTGTTCGCGATCTCCATCGGCTGGAGCCTGATGGCCGACCTGTTCGAACGCGAGCGCGGCCATCGCCTGTTCGGCCAGATCGCGGCCGGGGCGAGCCTCGGCGGGCTGACCGGGCCGCTGCTCGCCGGTCTGCTGGTCATGCCGCTGGGAGAAGCGGGGCTGCTGTTCGTTTCCGCCGGCCTGCTGCTGTCCTCGCTCGTCGTCGTGCGCTACCTGCTCGGCTGGCGCGAAAGGATGGGGCCGCGCGCCGATACTCCCGCGCCGGAACGCATCGGCGGCTCGATCTGGGCGGGGCTGACGCTGATCGCGCGCTCGCCCTACCTGATCGCCATCGCCGCTTTCGTGCTGCTGCTGACCACCGTCACCACCTTCCTCTATTTCGAGCAGGCGCGGATAGTCGAGGCCGCCTATCCCGATCGCGCCGCGCGCACCCAGGTCTTCGCCGCCATCGACACGGCGGTGCAGTCGCTGACCATCCTGATCCAGATCTTCTTCACCGGCCGGCTGGCGAAACGGCTGGGCGTCACAGTGCTGCTGGTGGCGGTGCCGGCGACGATGATGTTCGGTTTCGGCCTGCTGGCGCTGGCGGCTACGTTCCCGGTGCTGGTGTTCGTGATGATGGTGCGCCGGGTGGGCGAATACGCGCTGGTCCGCCCAGGCCGCGAGATGCTGTTCGCGCCGGTCGACGCCGAAACCAAGTACAAGGCCAAGAACGCCATCGACACATTCGTCTATCGCGGCGGCGATGCGCTGTCGGGCTGGGTCTATACCGGCATCGTGGCGGTGACCTCTACGGGCGCGGTGGCGTTGGCGGGCGCGGTCATTGCCGGCCTGTGGGCGGCGCTCGGCTACGCCATCGGCAAGCGGCACGACGGCGAAGCGCCCGCGCCTATCCCTGCGCGATAAGCTTCGGCAACAGCGCGAAACCGACGACGACCGGGGCCAGCGCCAGCCAGCGCCAGCGGCCCATCCCGCGCCAGGCCAGCGCTACAGCCCTCGCTCCGGGGATAGTCCGCCCGACGCGCAGGCCGTAGATGGCGATGCCCGAAACAGACAGCCCGGTCAGCAGCAGGCCGAACACGAACCACGGGATCTTGGTCCAGTAGCCGCCGAAATAGCCGAAGTGCAGCGGGTCGGCCATTTCCGAGATGCGCTGGTGCGCCGTCAGTTCCTCGCCCCGATGCGCGAGCAGCACCCGGCCGCTCGACGGATCGGTGGCGACGCTGTTCGAGCGTTCGCGCACCAGGATCGCGCCGAGCTGGCCCTGGAACTGGAAGGCGTCGCCGGATTCGCGCGGCAGCAGGATGCGCTCTATCCTGAGGCCCGGCAGCGCGCCCTGGGCGGCGGCGAGATTGGCGGGGAAGGCCGTGGCCATGTCGGCCGGATCGAACGGACCGGCGGCTTCGGCGCGGGGGGCCGGCGGCGCGTCGAGCCCGAGTTCCTCGACGAAATACCAGACTCCGGTAAGCGCGATCAGCAGCACGAACCACAGCGACCACACGCCGGCGAGACGATGCAGGTCGCCCCATGCGGTGCGCGCATCGCGCCAGCGCACCGGCTTGAAGAATCCGCGCCACCAGCGCTTGTAGACAACCAGGCTGGTGCCGAGCGACACCAGCAGCAGGAACGCCAGCGTGCAGACGATCGGCACGCCGTATTTGACCGGCAGGTTGAGGTGCCGGTGCATGTTGCGCAGCACGCGCTGCGCGCCGACCCAGGTCCCCTCGCCCTGAACCATTCCGGTGGTCGGGTGGATGTGGAGGATGCGCAGCGTCCCGTCCTCGCGTTCGACGACCGCCGTGGCGGCGAACGCGCCGGCGACGGGAGCCGAGAGGTACTGAACCCGCTCGACGCCCGGCCACTCCGCGGCCCCCGCCACGATCCGCTCCCAGCGCGGCTCCCCCTCGACCGTCGATGGCGCGACGCGCAGGCTCGGCTGGAACAGCCAGTCGATCTCGCTCGACAGCACCGCCAGCGTGCCGGTGAGGCAGACGAAGCTCATGAAGATCGCCAGCTTCAGCCCGACCCACTGGTGGACGTGCCACCACACGCGGCTCGTCTTCTTCGGCCTGGATGCCGGTCGGGAAGGAGCGGCAACCGTGGCCATCGCGCTAGAATCGGTATCCCGCCTCGATGAATGCCGAACGCGGCCTGCCGGGGAAGTGCCCACCGCGCTCGTCGAAGCCGGAGGCGGCGTAGGTCTTGTCGAACAGGTTGTCGGCGCGCAGCCGCAACTCGAACGGACCGCGCGTCCAGGTCACCGATGCGTCGAACACCATATAGGGGTTGACCGGCTGCCCGGCGAAGCTGAAGCGCCGGGAGACATAGTCGCCGCCCAACGCGAAGGCGAGCCCGAGGTCGGGAAACTGATAGCGGCTCCAGAAGCCGAGCATGTGCGCCGGCGCGTTGACGAAAGTGCCGTCCGGCAGCGAATTGGTGATCGTCGTGTTGCCGTTGTCCTGCGTGATGCGCGTGCTGTTATAGCCGTAGTTCAGCGTCAGCACCCAGTTGGGGGTGATGTCCGCCGCAATATCGACGTCGATGCCCTTCGACGTGACTTCGCCGAAAGCGATAGAGTTCTCGAACCCGTCGCCTTCCGGGTCCTCGCCGGTCGCCTGGAGCAGGTTCTTGCGCACGATGCGATAGAGCGCGACCGTGCTCTGGATCCGATCGTTCATCAGCGCGGTCTTGAACCCGCCTTCGAACATGTTGCCGGTGGTCGGCGCGAACGGTCCGCCGCGCTCCGGCATCTGCGCCGAGGCCGACTGCGGCTCGAAGCTGGTCGCGTACTGGGTGTAGAACGACAGGTCGTCGCGCGCGCGCCACACCACGCCGAGGCGATAGGTTTCGTCGCTGCCCTTGAAGGTGGTGACGGTGCCGTTGGCGGCGATGCTGGCGTCGTCGAACGTATCGGTGCGGATGCCGGCGACCACGATCAACGGGCCCACGGTCAGTTCGTTCAGCAGGTAGAAGCCGTAGCGGTCGGTCTCGCTGTTGCTTTCGGTCTGCGCCGGCAGATTGTACGTCGCCGGATCACACGCGCGATAGACCGGATCCTGGAATGTCAGCGGGCAGGGGAAACCGGCCTGCGGCGTTGCGAAACCGCGCAACAGGGCGGAGCGCGAAAGCGCATCCTCCATGCTGTAGTCGAACCCGGCGAGAACCCGGTTGGAAATCGTGTCGGACAGATCCGCCGACCACACCGCGTTGCCGCCGAAAGACCAGACGCCGTTGTCGCGATATTGATCGCGGAACTGGCGCGAAATGCCGTCGGGCTCGCCGTCGCCGTCGGTGTCGACTATGCCTCCGGCGCTGTCGATCAGATAGGGCTCGTGATAGTTCTGCGTCTCGTTGGAATCGATCCGGCGCGCGGCGAGATCGATGTCGAGGCCGTCGAGCAGGCTCGCCTCGAACTTGGCGAAGAACGAGGTCGAACGCAGGTTGAGGAAATCGCTCGGTTCGTTGTGGCTCCATTCCCGGTCGGCGCGGAAGTGGCCTTCGTCGTCCACCGGGACCCCGCGCAGGCGGTTGGCGGCGAGATCCTGCTCGATCCGCAGCGCCTGAACGGTGAGCCGCGCCGGCCCGAGATCGAACAGCGCGCCGCCGTCGAGAATCAGCGACTTGTTGCCCGCCCAGGTGCGCGGCAAGTCGCGATCCTCGAAGAACACGCCGCCGCGCAAGCCGATCCCGTCCGCAACCGCGCCGGTTGCCTCCACCTGCCCGCCATAGCGATCCTCGGTCCCGCCGACGACCTTCACCGAGCCGGAGAAATCGGTCAGCGAGGGCTTCTTGGTCACATAGTTGAACAGGCCGCCCGGCGCGGTCTGGCCATAGAGCATGCCCGCCGGACCTTTCAGGAACTCGACCCGCTGGATGTTAAACAGCTGCGGAACCGAAAATCCGATGTACGGATCGCCGCGCAGGCCGTCGTAGAAGTTCTGTTCCTGGCGGAAGCCGCGCGCGGTGACTCCGGCGTAGGAGAAGAAGCTGACGCCCGAAATGTTACGATACAGATCCTGCGCGTCGCGCGCGCCCTGATCCTCGATCAGTTGCTCGGTGATGACGGTGATCGTCTGCGACGAGGCGAGCGGTTCGGTCGGCATCTTGCCGCTGGCGGTTTCGTCCACCCGATAGAGCCTGGCCGCGCGCGCGGTGACGACGATCTCCGCGTTTTCGGCGCTCTCGCCGTCCGCGCCATCCGCCGGCGCCGTCTGCGCCATGGCCGGGCTCGCCAGAACCAGCCCGAGCGCGGGGAGACCCAAACGATGTCGCATTCCCGTATTCCCCTGCATGAAGAGCCGCGCGCCTAGCTGACATGCGAATTATTCGCAATAGCGACGCCGAGAAAAATCGTTGCGCTTGCTATTGAAATTGACTCGCATTACGGCGCGCCGGGAAGGCGCTATGTGCCCCGCTTCCAGCACTAAAGATCATGAGGGAAACCAAGATGAAGTTCGCCGGGACGATCCTGCTGGCCTGCACGGCGCTTACCGCTCCGTCGTTGGCCCAGGCGCAGGAAACACCGACTGAAACGGCCGACGACGATGCCGAAGTCACGATCGTCGTGACGGGCAAGTACACGCTCGAGGAGCGGATCGACACGGCCACCGGGCTCGGCCTGACCCTGCGCGAAACGCCGCAGTCGGTCAGCGTGGTCACCGCCCAGCGCATTCTCGACCAGAATCTCGTCAGCGTCGCCGACGTGGTCGAGAACGGCGTCGGCGTGACCGTCGGCGAGATCGACGACGTGCGCAACGAATTCTTCGCCCGCGGGTTCGAGATCCGCAACTACCAGATCGACGGCGTGCCCACCGCCTGGACCCTGGCCGGCGGCGCGGGCGAGACGATGGCCGACGTCTCCATCTACGAACGGGTGGAGATCGTGCGCGGCGCAACCGGGCTGCTGAGCGGCGCGGGCGATCCTTCCGCCTCGGTCAATCTCGTCCGCAAGCACGCCGACAGCGCCGACTGGACCGGCTACGCGAACGCCAGCTACGGCAGCTGGAACACCTGGCGGGTTTCCGGCGACGTCGGCGGCGCGCTTACACCGGACGGCAGGCTGCGCGTCCGCGCCGTCGGCCGGTACGAGGAGGGCGAAAGCTATATCGACCTCTACCGGAACCGGAAGTTCGTCCTCTACGGCGTGCTCGAGGCAGACCTGACCGACGACACGCTGCTGCGCACCGGTATCAGCCACCAGGAAGGCAAGCCGGATGCGCCCGCCTGGGGCGCACTCCCGTCATTCTACACCGACGGCAGCTTCGCCGAATGGCCTCGATCCAAGACCGCTTCGGCAAGCTGGAGCTTCTGGGACACCACCAACCAGAACTTCTTCGCCACGCTGAGCCACGATTTCGGCGGCGGATGGAGCGTGACGGCCAACTACAACCGTTTGAAGAACGCCCAGAACACCGAATTGCTCTATCTTTCCGGGCTGGTCGATTCCGCCACCGGAACGATCCAGTACAGCTATCCCTACAAGGACAAGGGCAAGGCCATCCAGGACAGCTTCGACGCCCAGATCAAGGGCCGGCTGAACATGTTCGGCAGAGAACACGAGCTGGTGTTCGGCGCCTTGCACAGCGTGCAGAACCGCGACGACACAACCTGGGCCGCGCTCGCCTATCCCGGCGACCTGCAATATGTCGATTGGGACGGTTCGGCCTTCCCCAACCCCGGTTTCTCGACCACGGGCGATCTGGCGGTCGACGAGAAGGTAGAGCAGTCGGGCGCCTACGGCGCGCTGCGCTTCAACCTGACCGACGCGTTCAAACTGATCGGCGGCGGCCGGGTGGCGAGCTGGAAGCAGCGGGGCGAAAGCTTCGGCGTGACCAGCGACTTCGGCGACGACGGCGTTTTCATCCCTTATGTCGGCGCGCTCTACGACCTGACGCCCGACCACCGGCTCTATGCCAGCTTCACCAGGATCTTCCAGCCGCAGGATGCGCGCGACCGCAATCTCGTTCTCCTGCCGCCGCTCGACGGCAAGGCTTACGAGATCGGCCTGAAAAGCGCCTTCTTCAACGAAGCGCTGCAAACTTCGATCGCGCTGTTCCGCATCGAACAGGACAACCTGGCCCAGCCGGACATCGTCGTCACGCCGCCGGGCGGCGGATTGCCGCAGCAAACCTACATCGCGGCCGAAGGCGCGACCAGCAAGGGCTTCGAGGTCGAGGTGACGGGCGAGCCGCTGCCCGGCTGGAACGTCAATTTCGGCTACAGCCAGTTCAAGGCCAAGGATGCCAGCGGCAATCCCGTGAACACCGACCAGGCGCGCAGGCTGCTGAAGCTGTTCACCACCTATCGCGTGCCCTTCGACGACAGCGCGCTCGTGCTGGGCGGCGGCGTCAACTATCGCAGCAAGGCCTATTCCGACGGCGAGAATCCGGTCACCACCGACCCGTTCCGCTTCCAGCAGGACGGCTACGCGCTGGTCAACCTGATGGCGCGCTACGAAGTGAACGACCATCTCCGGTTCCAGGCCAATCTCGAGAACCTGCTCGACAAGACCTATTACAGCCAGATCGGCTTCTACAGCCAGTACCGCTACGGCGCGCCGCGCAACTACACGCTGGGCGCGACCTACCGGTTCTGATGGAGGACCTGCCCCTCTACCTCGCGCATGCCAGCGCCATCGCCGGGGTAGCCGCGCTTCGCCTGGCATGGTCGCGAAAGCAGCGCTCGCACGCGCTGAACGGCGCGGGTTGGGCGCTGCTTGCCCTCGCCGCCGCGCTGGGGGGCGCGGCGGCGGGGGCCTGGGGGATCGCGATGGTCTCGCTCACCGGCATGAGCGCCGCCTTCGCCGCGCTCGCCGTCGCCGGCCTCCGCGCGCCGGCCGGGCGGACCAGGGCCCCGGCCCGCCGCGCCAACATGCTTCCCGAACAGGGCGAGCCGCGCCGGATCGGCCGCCGCGCCGGCACGTTCGCGCTGACGGTCGTGGCCGGGTTCGCGGTCTCGGTCGGCCTCGCGCTCGCGCTCCGCGGGCTCGGGGGCCTGCTCGGATGGCGCGAAGCCAACGCGAACGTCATCGCACTGTACTGTGTGCCGCTGACGTGGTCGGTGCTGGTCTTTGTGCTATTGATGCAGGAAAGCCGGCGCAGCCAGATCGCGACCTTGCTCGTCTGCTGCGCGCCGGTGGCGCCCGTGCTGCTGATCGGAGTCCTGCAATGACCGTCGCGCCCGAAACATCGACCGTCAAGCGGGCGCTGTCCGCTCACGCCGCGATCGGACTGCTGGCCGGGGCTCTGCTCTATATCGTGTGCCTGAGCGGCGCGTTGCTGGTGTTCTACGAGGAATGGCAACGGTTCGAGCAGCCGACACCGCCGCAGATGACCGCGATCGATCCCGACGCCGCCCAGCGCGGGATGGAGGCGATGCTGGCGCGCGAAGCCGGCAAGACGCCGACGACGCACTTCTACATCGACATGCCGCTGGAAGAGCTGCCGACGACGCGGGTCATCACCGACACCGAATCGTTTCACATCGATGCCCAGGGCAATCTCGCCAGTCCTGAGGAGATCGAATGGTCGAACTTCCTCTACGGGCTCCACTACACGCTCAACATTCCGGTGGCGCAGGGCCTCGTCGGGATCACCATCGTCGGCATCCTCGGCATGCTGATGCTGGCGCTGACGATTTCGGGCGTAATCGCGCACCCCAAGATATTCCGCGACGCCTTCCGCCTGCGCGCCCGCAGCACCGGCGGAGTCGCGCTGTCCGACTGGCACAACCGGCTGAGCGTGTGGACGCTGCCGTTCGGCGTGGCCATCGCGCTGACCGGCGCGGTCATCGGGCTCGGCTCCGTTACGGCCTACGCCGCGGCGGCGCTGTATTACGACAACGACGTCGAAGCGCTTTACGCCACGATGTTCGTCGAGGAAGGCGAGCCGAATCCCGCCGCCGCGCCGCTGCCGGACATCGCTACCCCCTTGCGCTTCGTGGCGGCGAACTATCCCGAGGTGCGGCCGCTGTACGTCACCGTGCATGAGCCGGGCACCGTGGGCCAGCACGTGCAGATCACTGCCGAACACCCCCGCAGGCTGATCTATGGCGAGACCTATTCGTTCGACGCCGACGGGCGCTTCACGGGGGCCGCGGGCATGGCCGACGGAGAGCTCGGCAGACAGGCGGTGGCGTCGAACTACAACCTGCACTTCGGCAACTTCGGCGGCCTGCCGGTCAAGGCGCTCTACTTCGTGTTCGGCCTGGCGCTGACAGCCGTGGCGGCGACCGGAACCTATATCTGGCTCGGCAAGCGGCGGCGGCGCGGGATCGAGGAACCGCGCCTGCGCGCCGCCTGGCATGCGGTTGTCTGGGGCGCGCCGGCGGCGCTGGCGCTGACGCTGGCGGTACGTCTGGCGGCCGGCAACGCCGCGCCGTTCGCAGCGATCTTCTGGATCGCGCTGGCTGTCGCCGTAGCGGCGGCGGTCATTCGCGCCGGCCGGCGATCCCGCGTCTACGCCCGGCCAGGTCTCGCCTGAGCCGGCGCACGCCGATCCACACGCCGATCGCGCATAGCAACGAAACCCCGATCATCAGCGGCACGGTGACGATGTCCCACACCGGCCGGCTGCGCAGCCAGGGGAAGAAGTCCAGACTGTGGAGCCCGTTGTGCCACCAGCGGAAGGCCCGCAGCGGCGCATCGGCGAACCCGACAAGCTCCCCCGTGGCGGGATCGAAGTAGAACCGCGTCTCGTCCTCGTTGCCGTAGATTATGCGGTACACCGGCAGCACGATGTCGCGCTTGTGGCCGTAGTAATAAGCGTCGGGGCCGTGGATCAGCCCTTCGGATGCAATCGGCGCGCCGAGGCTCGCCACGCGGGCCATGGCCGCGAGATCCGCCTCGGAGAGCGGCGCGGGGGCAAGGCCCGGCAATGTCGCGCGGTCGCGCGAACCGTCGGCGCGCACCAGGATCGCGTAGGCCTCTCCGCCCTGTATCGAAACTTCCGCCGCGACGACGCCTTCCTGTGGGCTGGCGGCGAGCGCGCGCGCCAGCGCCATCGCGTCGGATGCGTCGGGCGGACGGCCCGCCAGCGCCTGCATCTGTTCCCCCGGCCCCTCGCTTTCGAACCAGCCCCAGGGGTTCATCGAGAACAGCCCGCTGGCCACCCAGGTCAACGTGACCACGCCGAAGATGAGCCCGGTCCAGTGATGCCAGGCGGCGATGCCGCGATAGGGCGACAGGCGCCTGCCCTTCCCCCACATCGCGACGCCGACATAGATTCCGGTCGCGGTGAGGAACGTGCCCAGCAGCGAGGCATAGACCACCAGATTATACCACAGCGGCTGGTTCTCGCGCAGCGCCGTGAAATAGAGCCAGTGCGGCACCGCGCCGAGCCAGTTCCAGAACCGCTCCCGGGCATTCGTGTCCTGCATCACCTGCCCGGTCACGCCCGAGACGTAGAGCTCGGTTCCGCGCTCGTCGGTGAAACTCGCCTTGTAGAGTGGCTTGTGCTGGCGAAAGCGGCCGTAAACGGTCCACTGGTCGCGGTCGATTTCCTCGACCGTCATGGCCGGCTCGACGCCGAAGGCGCGGCGCATGTGGCCGGCGGCGATGTCGCCCGCCTTGCGCGCATCCACCTCGGGCAAGGCCGTGCGCGACAGGCTGAACATCGCCGGCCCCTCCGGCCCGTTGAACCGCAGGACCGGCTCCTCGCCCAGCATCTCCACGCGCGCGGCGCCCGTCGCGCCGGGCGAGAGCAACGCGTCGTCGCAGCACGCCGAAAGGTCGAGCGGCGCGAGGCCGGCGGCCCGTTCCTCGGCGCTCGTATCGGGAAACGCGACGTACATCATCACGATGCCCGACACGGCCCAGACGGCCATCAGCAGGCCCAGAGCGATGCCGAACCAGCGATGGACCAGAAAGAGGAAGCGCCGCGCCCAACGCTTCGCCCGGACGGACCGGGAGTTGCGGGGCGCGGCGTCCTTCACGGGAGAGAGGCCCGTGACGGATTCCGGGTTAGCGGGCGGCTGTTGCATGGTGGGATCACGAGATACCACCTGAACCCGCCGCCTGCGAAGCGTTGGTCAGGCCATCACGCTCGCGTGCCGAAGGGATAGGCGCGCCTGAGCGAGCCTGGTCGGGGCGGTGATTCGGTTGATCGATCCCTGCCTGGCGGCGCGGTGGCTTCCGGCCATCCTGGCGCGTGAGCCGCCGCCAGCCGACCCAGACCCCGGTCACCGACGATGCGAGCCCGAATAGCGAAAATATCCAGATGACGACGTCGCGCGCGGGCCTGTTTTCGAGCAGGATGTTGAAATCCCAGCGGTGGAAGAGGTCGTAGAGCCAGCGATAGATGCGATCGATGCGCCCCATGCTGCCCAGCGTTTCGCCGGTGGCGGGATCGACGTGGATCCAGGTGGCCGCGCTGTCGTCGAGCCTGATCCTCATGACGGGCAGCCGCAATTCGCCGTGGACCGCGTACCAGTACGCGTCGGGCGCCGCGATCGTCTCGACGGAGGCGATGGAATTGTCCGGAAACAGGCTTGCGACCGCTTGCCGTATTCCCTCCGGATCCCGCGCCGCCGGCGCAAGAGTGCGCGCATCGAGATAACGCGAGGGACTGCCGGCTTGCTCGACCTGCAAATATGGCGCGCCCACGGCTGAGGTCAGGGTTATGCGCTGCGCGGCGGGGAGCGCCGCCGCCAGTTTGGCCAGGTCGGGGCTGGGATCGACGGCGCCAGCGTATTGCTTCTGTAGCTCGACGCTCAGAGGCGCGCTGCGAAACAGGTGGCCGGGGTCCACCGAGAGCCAGCCGCTGAAGATCCACAGGATCAGGAACACGCTGCCGGCGAGACCCGTCAGGTGATGCCACAGCATCCACCCGCGATAGGGCGAGATCCGGCCCTCCTTGAAACGCCGCTTGCCGAGGCGGACACGCAGGATGCCGATCCAGATGCCCGTCAGGCCGGCGATGATGCACGGGCCAGAGAGCCAGAGGACAACCTGGCGCCAGGCTTCGCCGTGCTGCCGCAGCACGGTGGGATAGAGCCAATGCGGCACGGCGCCGAGCCAGTTCCAGAAACGCTCCGTCGCGGTGGTTTCGAGCACAACAGCGCCGGTGATGGAGGACACGTAAAGGTTCAGCCCCTCCTCCCCGGCGAGGGTCGCCTTCCACAGCGGCCGGTGGCTGTCGTAGCGGCTGGCAACGGTCCACTGGTCGTTGTGGATCGGCTCGAGATCGGTGACCTCCGCCCCCGCATAGGCGGCGGCGATCGCCTGCGCTTCGTCACGCGCGGTGGCCGAGATGAGTCGGCCGTCGGCGGCGGAGCGAACGCGTTCTTCTCCATCCCACGACTGCCACCGCCAGACAGGCTCCGAACCACGCATCTCCAGATGCAGCCGTCGCAGATCGTCCGGGTTCGAGCCGGCAAACGCCGCGCCGGGCGCGGTACGGACATTCGCCCACTCGATCGGCGCCTGTCCCGCGAGCCACTCCTCACGGTCGAGCGCGGGGTACGGCACGTAGACCATGACGAGCCCGGACACGAACCACATCGCGAAAAACAGGCAACTGACGATCCCGATCCATCGGTGTGTCAGATACAGCCATCGCTTGAGCACGTGCCCGGACATCGTTCGGATCCTATGCCGGAATGCGGATCAGAAGCTGGTTCGGAATCCAACTTCGAACGACCGCGGACGGCCGAGAATCCACTGCTGGCTGCCGTAATTGTCGATCACGTAGTCCTTGTCCGTCAGGTTGAAGACGCGAAAATCGACCGCCACTTGATCGGTGACCGCGTAAGTCACGCCAGCGTCGAGCACGAGGTAGCTGGGCATGACGACAGTGTTCTGGATGTTCGAGAACCGCTTGCCGACATAGCGCATGGTGCCGCGCGCCTCGAATTGACCAAGCGTGTAGCGCAGCGTCGCGTTAGCGGTGGCCTGTGGCACGCCTGGGGGCGTGTTGTCGGTGAAGCCCGGATAGTCGTCGAAGTTGGCGTCGAGAATCGTGCCATTGGCGTCGATACCGAAACCGGCCGGAAGGTTGACCGACACGGCAGCCTCGATGCCCTGCGACGACTGCTTGCCGATCTGTTCGATCGGGCCGCCCACGGTGCGCTGCACGGCGAGGTCGTTCTTGACGATGCGATAGGCCGACAGGGTGGCCCAGCCGGCGCCGTCGAGGAACGTCGCCTTGACGCCGCCTTCGATCTGGTTGCCGCGGGCGTTGGTGAAGGTGACCTGGTCGGGCGCGGTCGAGGGCGTGGTCAGCATGCCGAGCGGATCGACGCCGGTCACGTACTGGGCGAACAGCGAGATCGTCGGAGTCGGCTGATAGACCGCGCCGACGCGCCAGGTGAAGTCCTCGAATTCACGCGAACCGCCCACGAACGCGGCGGTTTCATCGACGATGGTTTCGCCGCTCGCATCGTAGACATAGTTGAAGCGCTCGACCTTGTCCTTCTCGAACCGCGCCCCGCCGATGAGCGAGAACTGCTCGCCGATCTCGATGCGGTCCTCGGCGTAGATCGCCCAAGTCTCGGTCCGACCGCGATAGCGCGGCTTCATTTCCGCGTCGGAGAAGAAGCCGGGATCGAAATCATGCGGGTCGAGCACCCTTTCTTCCCAAGGGAAGCCATTGTGCGAATAGTCGAATTCGAACACGTTGAAGTCGACGCCAACCACCAGCTGGTTCGTGACTCCTGTACCGAACGGCGTGTCGAGCTTGAGGTGGGCCTGGCCGCCGGTCTGCTCGACATCGTGTATGATGCCGAGGTTGTCGGCTTGCAGCACCAGCTCTGCATCCGCATCGTACTCGTAGTACTCCGCGTTCTCCCATTGGCGACGCGAGGTCAGGTGGAACGCTGTGCCGCTGAACGACAGGCTGTCGGACGCCGCCCAGTCGAGGCTGATCTGCGTGCGGTCGTCCCTGAAATCGAGCACCGCGTCCTTGACGTTGTAGTTGCGCTCGCGGATCGAGGTATCGAGCGTCGTTCCGTTGGCGAGCGGCGTGCCCCAGTAGTTCATTGGTTCCTGGTCGCCGTGATCGTGGCGCAGGACGAGCGAGAACGCATCCGATGGCCGGAACTCGAGCGAGCCTGAAACCGCGAGGCTCTCGGAATCGCCGCGATCGACATAGCCGTCGGAGGCGCGCAGACTGGCATCCACACGAAAAGCCAGGCTCTTGGCGATCGGCGCGCTCAGGCCGATAGCCGCCCGCCGCGTGTCGAAGCTGCCGTAACCGAATTCGCCTTCGACCTCGATCCGGTCGAAGTTCGCGCTCTTCGGAATTACGTTGATGACGCCGCCCATCGCGCCCTGCCCATAGAGCACGGAACCAGGCCCGGTGAGCACTTCGATCCGCTCGACGTTCCAGGTATCGAACGGGAAGCTGAGCGAACCGTTGTTGGGAAACAGACGAACGCCGTTGAACAATTGCAGCACCGAACTCCCGCCGAAACCGCGCGAGGTGATGTCGATGCTGCCGCTGCCGGGGCTCTGCGACTGCGCAAGACCGGGCGCGCGGGTCACGGCGTCGTTGAAATCGATATCGCCCCGCGCCCTGATCGAATCGCCATCGACCGAGTAGACGCTCGCGGGCGTTTCGAGCGGCGTCAGATCCAGCCGGCTGCCCGTGGGCGCCTCCTGGAGCAGCGGGTTCTCGATAACCCCCGTCACAATGATCGTGGAGCGGTTGGAATCCTCATCCTCCGCCGCGTCACTCTGCGCCCAAAGCGGGCTCGCGCCCAAGAATGCCGTTCCTGCCGCGCCTGCAAGCAGCACGTTCAGCCGAATTGCCCTCATTTTACCCATTTTTCCTACCTGCGATTTCCTGGATTTTCTTGTGTTTGAACCCCTTCGCCTGCGCGGATAGGTTGGGCGGAGGGCCTGCGTCAGTAAATTACGGTAACTGGCGCGTTACAGCGCGTTACAGCAGCGCAGGATGTGCGGATCGCGGGAAAGAATTGGCTCCGGATGGCGATTGCGCCCTATAGACCGGCGCCGATGATTCAGTCCCGCACCATGCTGACCTTCGACACCCCCGGCGCTGGGCTGCTGGAAATCACCGACGAGGTCGCCCGCTGGCTGCGGGACACCGGCGTGGCGGAGGGGTTGCTCACCCTGCTGTGCCGCCACACCAGCGCCGGGCTGCTCATCACCGAGAACGCCTCCCCGGCGGTGCGCCGCGACCTGCAACGCTGGCTCGACAGGCTCGCGCCCGAGCGCGACGGCTACGAGCACGACGACGAGGGGCCCGACGACATGCCGGCGCATCTCAAGGCCGTGCTGACCGGCAACAGCCTGTCGATCCCCGTAGCGGATGGCCGGATGATGCTGGGCGCATGGCAGGGCATCTACCTCGCCGAATACCGCAGCCGGCCGCACCGGCGGACCATCGCCGCTCACCTTGCGGGCGAATAGACGAAACATCCGGCGGGGCGGCGCATTGCAACGGATATGACCATCGACATCGAGGCCCGGTTCTCCTTCGCGCTCGACCAGCCGGCCGACGTGCTGTTGCAGTTCACTGCCGCGGCGATCCCCGAACAGACGATCCTCTCGGAAGAGCGCAAGCTTCCGCCGAGCGAGCATTGCGCATGGATTCCCGCCCAGGACGATGTCGGCGAACGGGCATGGATGCGCCTGCACGGCGACTGCGCGGTGTCCTACCGGGCGCGCGTCGAGGTCGAGCGGATGCTGGCGGACATCGGCGCGCTGGAGCGGCTCGCGCCGCACCTGCTCCCTGCGGAAACCGTGCAGTACCTGTTCGATTCGCGCTATTGCCCGTCCGACCGTTTCCAGACTTTCGTCGAAGCCGAGTTCGGCGCGGCGAGCGGCGGCGCGCGGGTGCTGGCGATGCGCGACTGGATCGCGGCGAACTTCACTTACGTCCCCGGCAGCAGCACGGCCACCACGACCGCGCTCGACAGCTTCGTCGAGCGGCGCGGAATCTGCCGCGACTACGCGCATGTCATGGTCACGATGGCGCGCGCTTCGGGAATCCCCGCACGCTACGCCAGCGTCTATGCGCCGGGCGTCGATCCACCGGATTTCCACGCCGTGGCCGAAGTTTTCCTGGCCGATCCGACAATCCCCGGCGGCGGCGCGTGGCACATCGTCGACGCGACCGGCATGGCCGACCCGGCCGAAACGGTGAAGATCGGCGTGGGACGCGACGCCGCCGATGTGAGCTTCATGACCACATTTGGCGATGCACGCTTCCTTGACAAAAATGTGAGCGCTACCAAAAGCGCCTGAGCCTTGCGGCGCGGCGTTTTGCAGTGCAGCACGAGCAGAGCACAAGACAGGGGGCCGAAATCGTGTACCGAGCCACGAAAGCAGCAAAGAGATGAAGGACAAGGCCGATACGCTGCTCCTGTTCGGCGCCACGGGCGACCTCGCCCAACGGATGCTGCTACCCTCGCTGTGCGCGCTCCATGCCGACGGGCTGCTCGATCCGGACTTGCGGATCGTCGGCACCGCGCGTTCGGCGATGGGCGATGCGGAGTTCCGCAACTTCGCCCGGCAGGCGCTGGAGAAGTTCCTGCCCGCCAATCGCCGGGGCGGCGTGGCCGACTTCCTCAACCGGCTGCATTACCAGGCGCTCGATGTCACCGACCCGGCCGGCTACGCGGAGCTGGCCCGCGTGGTGGGGCGTTCGGCCGAACGGCTGGCGATTTTCCTGTCAACCGCGCCGAGCCTGTTCGAACCGACCATCCGCGGCCTCGAAAGCGCCGGCCTTGCCGAAGCGGGCGCGCGCATCGGCCTCGAAAAGCCGCTCGGCCTCGATCTCGCATCGAGCCGCGAGATCAACGACGCCGTCGCGATCGCTTTTCCCGAAACGCAGATATTCCGCATCGATCACTATCTGGGCAAGGAAACGGTCCAGAACCTGCTCGCGCTGCGGTTCGCCAACATCATGTTCGAGCCGCTGTGGAACGCCACCCACATCGATCACGTCCAGATCACCGTGGGCGAAACGGTCGGCCTCGAAAAGCGCGCCGACTTCTACGATCAGGCCGGCGCGCTGCGCGACATGGTGCAGAACCACATGCTGCAACTGCTGTCGCTGGTGGCGATGGAGCCGCCGTCGAGCTTCGAGGCCGATCCGGTGCGCGACGAGAAGGTCAAGGTGCTGCGCGCCCTGCGCCCAGTTTCGGCCGGAGAATGCGTGACCGGCCAGTATCGCGGCGGCGCGGTCGGCGGGCAGCTCGTCCCCGGCTACGACGAGGAACTCGGGCGCGAAAGCTCGACCGAGACTTTCGTCGCCATCAAGGCCCACGTCGACAACTGGCGCTGGAAGGGCGTGCCGTTCTACCTGCGCACCGGCAAGCGGCTGCCCCGGCGGGTGACCGAAATCATCGTCCAGTTCCGCCACGTGCCGCATTCGATGTTCACCGGGGCGAGGCTCAAGCCCAACTGGCTGGTGATCGGCATCCAGCCGGAAGAGAACATCTCGTTCACGCTGATGGCCAAGGTGCCGGGGCTGGACCGCGAAGGTATCGCCCTGCGCGAAGTGCCGCTCGACATCGCCATGCCCGACGCCTTCACCGGCGCCGTGCGCCGCATCGCCTACGAGCGGCTGCTGCTCGACCTGCTGGAAGGCGACCAGACGCTGTTCGTCCGGCGCGACGAGGTGGAGGCGCAGTGGGCCTGGGTGGACCGCATCCGCGCGCTGTGGGCCGAGGAGGGAATGGAGCCCAAGACCTACAACGCCGGAAGCTGGGGCCCCAGCACCGCCATCGCCCTGGCGGAACGCGACGGGGTGAGCTGGCATGAGTAACCTCCACCCCGCCATCGACCGTGTCACCGACCGTATCATCGAGCGTTCGCGTGACCGCCGGCGCGCCTATCTCGAACTGATGGAGACCGAGGGCGAACGGCACCGCGACCGCAACCGCGCGCTGCCGTGTTCCAACCTCGCGCACGGTTTCGCCGCCGCCGAACAGGACAAGGCCAGCATCGCCACACAGGCCGGCCCGAACATCGGCATCATCAGCGCCTACAACGATACGATTTCCGCCCACCAGCCCTACGGCGCCTACCCGCCGCAGATGAAGCTCTACGCCCGCGAAGCGGGCGCGACGGCGCAAGTCGCCGGGGCGACGCCGGCGATGTGCGACGGCGTGACGCAGGGCCTGGACGGCATGGAGCTGTCGCTGTTCAGCCGCGACGTGATCGCGCTCGCCACCGCCGTCGGCCTTTCGCACCAGATGTACGACAGCGTTGCCCTGCTGGGCATCTGCGACAAGATCGTGCCGGGGCTGCTGATCGGCGCGCTGCGGTTCGGCTGGCTTCCGGCGCTGTTCGTTCCCAGCGGCCCGATGCCCAGCGGCATCGCCAACAAGGAAAAGCAGCGCGTCCGCCAGCTCTATGCCGAAGGCAAGGCGACCCGTGCCGAACTGCTCGAAAGCGAATCGAAGAGCTATCATTCACCCGGCACCTGCACGTTCTACGGCACCGCCAATTCCAACCAGATGATGGTCGAGCTGATGGGGCTGGATCTGCCGGGCGCGGCCTTCGTCAATCCGGGCACGCCGCTGCGCCAGGCGCTGACCCGCGCCGCGACCCACCGGCTGGCCGCGATCACGCGCGAGGGCAACGATTACCGCCCGCTATCGCGCTGCGTGGACGAGAAGGCGGTGGTCAACGCCGCGGTCGGCCTGCTGGCGACGGGCGGCTCCACCAACCACGCGCTGCATATCCCGGCCTTCGCCCGCGCGGCGGGGATCGTCATCGACTGGACCGATCTGGCCGAGCTGAGCCGCGCGGTGCCGCTGCTGGCGCGCGTCTATCCCAACGGCGCGGGCGACGTGAATCACTTCCACCATGCCGGCGGCATGGGCTTCGTCATCCGCGAACTGCTCGACGCCGGGCTCGCGCACCGCGACATCGTGACCGTGGCGGGCGACGACCTGGGCGACTACGCGCGCGAACCGTGGCTCGACGGCGACGACCTGGCCTGGCGCGATCCCGGCCCCTCGGGCGACGAGGCGATGCTGCGCCCGGCAGCCGATCCGTTCCTGCCCGACGGCGGCATGACGCTGGTCGAAGGCAATCTCGGCCGCGCCTGCTTCAAGACCAGCGCCGTCGATCCCGAACGCTGGACCATCGAGGCCCCGTGTCGCGTGTTCGAGCGGCAGGAGGACGTGACCGCCGCCTTCGCCGCGGGCGAGCTGGACCGCGACGTGGTGGTGGTGGTGCGCTTCCAGGGCCCGCGCGCCAACGGCATGCCCGAACTGCACAAGCTCACGCCGCCGCTCGGCGTATTGCAGGACCGGGGTCACCGGGTCGCGCTGGTCACCGACGGGCGCATGTCCGGCGCCAGCGGCAAGGTTCCGGCGGCGATCCACGTCAGCCCGGAGGCGCTCGGTGGAGGCCCGCTCTCGCTGCTGCGCGACGGCGACTTGGTGCGCCTGTGCGGGCGCGACGGCACGCTGGCGACGACGGCGGACCTCGCTGCGCGGACGCCTGCCCCCGCCCCGGCGGCGCAGGCCGGCACGGCGCGCGAGCTGTTCGCGATGTTCCGCCTCGGCGCGGACGAGGCCGAAAAGGGAGGGTCGGCGATGCTGGCCATGGCGGACCTGTGACCGAACTGGTTGCGCTGGACGTTGGCGGAACACACGCGCGTTTTGCGCTGGCGGAGATCGCCGCGGACGGTGAAATCGCGCTGGGCGAGCCGGTGATGCTGAAAACGGGCGAGTTCGCCAGCCTGCAAACCGCGTGGGAGGAGTTCGAACGCCGCATCGGCGCGCCTGTCCCGCGCGCGGCATCCATCGCCATCGCCGCGCCCATCGTCGGCGAGACGATCCGCATGACCAACAACAGCTGGATCTTCCGTACCAGCGCGATCGACGACCAGCTCGGGCTCGACCGGGTGACGCTGATCAACGATTTCGGCGCCGTCGCCCATGCCGTCGCGCGCGCGCCTGTGGACCAGTTCGTCCATATCGCCGGCCCCGACATTCCGTTGCCGGAGCAAGGCACGGTCAGCGTGATCGGCCCCGGCACCGGGCTCGGCGTGGCGCATTTCCATCGCTATCCCGGCGGCTACCATGTCCAGTCCACCGAAGGCGGCCATGTCGAGTTCGCCCCGCTCGACGCCATCGACGACTGGCTGATGGCGACGCTGCGGCGCGAGCACCTGCGGGTCTCGACCGAACGCGTCCATTCCGGGCCCGGCATCCTCGAAATCTACCGTGCGCTGGCGACGATCGAGAAGCGCGTCGCCCATCCGCTCGACGACAAGACCATCTGGCAGCGCGGCATCGCGCGCGAGGACAGCCTGTGCGCGGCGGCGGTGGACCGCTTCTGCACCTCGCTCGGCAGCGTGACGGGCGATTATGCCCTGGCGCACGGGGCCAGCGCGGTGGTGCTCGCCGGCGGGCTCGGCTACCGCCTGCGCGAACTGCTGCCGCACTCCGGCTTCGGCCAGCGCTTCCGCTTCAAGGGCCGCTACACCGAAATGATGTCCGCCATCCCGGTCAAGCTCATCGTCCACCCCCAGCCCGGCCTCTATGGCGCCGCCGCGGCCTTCGCCAGGGAGCATCTTGCGTGAATCCAATCGAATCGATCATGCGCGAAGCGCCGGTCATCCCGGTGCTGGTGATCGAAACCGCGGCCCAGGCGCGTCCGCTGGCCGAAGCGCTGGTGGCGGGCGGGCTGCGCGTGCTCGAAGTCACGCTGCGCACGCCGGCCGCGCTGGATGTGATTCGCGAGATGAAGCAGGTGGAAGGCGCGATCGTCGGCGCGGGCACCGTCGCCACGCCGGGGCAGCTTGACGAAGCGCTGGGCGCGGACGCCGAATTCATCGTTTCGCCCGGCCTGACCGAGCGGGTAGCGCAACAGGCAATCGAGCGCCGCGTTCCGTTCCTGCCCGGCATCGCTACCGCGAGCGACATCATGCGCGGGCTCGACATGGGGCTGACCGAATTCAAGTTCTTCCCCGCCACCGCCGCCGGCGGCATTCCGGCGCTGAAGGCGCTGGCCGCGCCGTTCGGCCAGTGCCGGTTCTGCCCCACCGGCGGCATCACCGCCGCGACCGCGCCCGAATGGCTGGCGCTGGAGCCGGTGCTGTGCGTCGGCGGAAGCTGGGTCGCCCCGTCCGGCGCGAGCCTCGCCGAGATCGAAGCGCTCGCCCGCGAGGCGGTAGCGCTGCGCGGATAGGCGGCTTTAACTTCGCACGGGCCGCCGTCCCCCGCCGGGACGGCGGATCATCGGCCGTGGCGTTTCGCGCACGGTTAATGCATTGTTAGCCATATGAGCGAAGCATGGAAATGGATCGGCGGCAGCACGGTGGTCGCCGCGGTGCTGCTGGGCTCGGCGGTGATCGCCGGTCAGGCGCTCGAAGCGCAGGATCGGCCCCGGCCGGCGGCGGCAGCGGCTTCATCCGCGCCCGAAGAGACGCCCGCGCCCATCGTCGCCGAAACGCCACCGGCGGCGGCCGAACGACCCTTCGCCATCCGGTCGATCCTGCCGATCGAAGGCCCGATCAGGTATGGCGAGTGGCATTGGGATGAAAGCCGCGCCCCGCAAACGGGCCCGCTGGTGATGACGGTGGACCTCGAAGCGCGCGTCATATCGGTGTTCCGCGACGGGCACGAAATCGGCGCGGCGGCGGTGCTGCTCGGCACCGACGAGCACCCGACCCCGCTCGGCGTATTCCCGATCCTGACCAAGGAACGCCACAACGTTTCCGAAAAATACGGCAACGCCCCGATGCCGTGGACCTTGCGACTGACCTGGGACGGCGTGGCGATCCACGGCGGCTCGACGGTCGAACGCGGCTACGCCAGCCACGGCTGCATCGGCGCGCCGGACGAATTCGTCAGCCGCCTGTTCGCCATCGCCAGCAAGGGCGACAAGGTCATCATCACGCGCGGCAGGAAGGCCGGCGTGGGAACGTCGCTGGCGGTTTAGCCGGTCCGCTCAATCATCTTTGACCAAACATTCGTCATTGCAGGGTGAGGTCGGTCAGGGGCTAGACTCTGTCTAATGCAACCGTCGGGGTTCGGGCTCGAACACCCAGTCATCGCCATCGCAACGCGCCAGTATCCCGGCCAGATTGCCCTGCTTGCCCTCCAACAGCGCATCCGTCAGACGCGCGATCTCGCTGCCGCGAGCCGTCCCGCCCATCTGTTCGAGAATGCGCGCGACGACGCCGATCGCCACCGGCTTGCGAAAGCGCGGTTCTCCCGCGCGGCGAACGCGATAGCGATGCAGCTCCGCTTCCCGCACGACATTGTCGGCCCAGTCGTTCGCCACGGCATAGTCGATGAATTCCTTCGCTTGCCCCAGAAGGCCCGCGCTGCGGGCGATGGCCCGCCGATCGAGCCAGTCGGCCCTGTCGAGCGCCTGCCGGATGCGGACGCGATCGTATTTCGGATCCGCGTTAGACGGATCGCGCGCCGGCTCGATCCCGGCCGCAGCGACGATCGCGGCCAGTTCGGCGCGGTCCCAGCCGAGCAAGGGGCGCAGGAGAGGTGTCATCGCGCTTCCCGGAAGCAGGCTGACCGGGCGCATCCCGGCCAGCCCCGCAAGTCCGCTACCCCGGTTGAGACGCATCAGCAGGGTCTCGGCCTGGTCGTCGAGATGGTGCGCGGTGACGATGCCGAACAGCCGCGGGCGCGCCCAGTCGTCGAGCGCCTTGTAGCGCGCCAGACGCGCCTCTTGCTGGAGATTGCCGGGCGGGCAAGTGACGCGCAGGATCGCGCAGGCGATGCCGCGCTCGCGGCAAATGTCGCGGACCAGCGCACATTCGCCGGCGGCTTCCGGGCGCAAGCCGTGATCGACCGTCGCTACCTCGAACCGGCCGGGGATCG
This sequence comes from Sphingomonadales bacterium, assembly GCA_044506885.1. Lineage (GTDB taxonomy): Bacteria > Pseudomonadota > Alphaproteobacteria > Sphingomonadales > Sphingomonadaceae > Croceibacterium_A. The sequence continues at coordinate 132,524 of JBIQKC010000001.1, read as the reverse complement.
CCGCATGCGCCAGCAGCAGCAAGGCAAGGCTGTCCGCGCCCCCCGACACGGCAAGGCCGAGCGGCGGCGACGGGCCGGATAAATCGACTTGCGGGCACACCCGCGAAAGGTCGGCCCCGAACCGGTCCGCCTGTTCCGGCGTTACCCCGTCACTCGCATGAAACCCTGGCGCGGTTCCGGTCATACTGTTCCTTCAGCCGCCCGGTCGCGAGCGCGGGATAGGTGTCGCCGAATTCGGCCAGCGCGATGCAGGCGCGGCTGGTGTCGTTCAGCGCCGTCATCGCTTCGGCCAGGAACAGCAGGCTGTCCGCCGCCCGCGCCCCGTTCTTGTCGGCCTGGTAATTGTTGAAGAAATGCGTCGCCGCCTCGCGCGGCTGTCCGTCGTCTAGGAACGCGCGGCCGAGCAGGTTGCGGCCGAAGCTCACCATGCGGTGGTTCGGATACCTTTCGAGGAACAGCGAAAGCTGCTGCCGCGCCTCGGGATAGAAGCCCGCGTCCCACAGCCGGAAGCCATAGGTGTATTCGTCCTCGCCGGCGTCTTCGGTCGCCGGCTTGACGATGCCCTGGACCGCGGCCACCCGCTCGGCGCTCGGCGCCGCGGCAGCAGGCGCCAAAGCCGGAGTGGGCGCCGGCGTCGCGCTCGCCGATCCTCCGGTATCGGGCACGCGGATCACGCCGGTCGCGGGCGGCTGCGCGCGCGCCGCCTGCGCCTCCTCGAACCGGGCCTGGAGCTGCGCCAGTTCGTTGGCGGTCTCCTCGCTGCGCGCGGTCAGCCGCGCGAGCTGCGCTTCGAGCGCGTCGAGCCGCGCCAGGACATCGGTCAGCGCGCTGCTAGATGGCGTGCCGACCGGTTGCGGCGCGGGCGTGGGCGACGACGTGTCCACTTCCGGAGGGAAATAACGCCCGCCCGAGCCGGGAAACACCGCGCGTTGCAGCGCCCGGATCTCGGCTTCGATCCGGCGCATCCGGGTGTCGTCGCTCTGCGCGAAGGCCGGCGCGGGCAGCGCCGTCGCCACGATTCCCGCTGCGAGGAGCCCGGCCACAATCTTGCGGGTGGCGTTCCAGCCGCTCGTCATCGTTCGCAAACCTCCCATTTCCTTACACCGCGCGGTTTGACGCGGGGTGCGCAAACCGCGCATGAACGCCCGCCGCCCCTTGTGCCAACAGCGGATTCGCTTGTCGAGGCGAGGCCGAATCTAGGTTGTGGGCGAGCCGGCCGAAGCCAGCGTTTCCGCGTTCCGCGCCAGCAGCGCTTCGGCGGACACCGGCACGTCGCGCATCACGCCATCGTCTTCGGACAGCTTCGGCACCGGGCGGCCGCCGACGGTGATGCCCAGCGCGTCGGGACGCCCGGTCCACAGTTGCGGCCCCACCGCTTCCGCCGGGACAGTATAGCGTTCGCCCAGCGCCATCAGCTTTTCCAGCAGCCGCCGGCCATCGGCGTCATAGAACCGAACCCAGACCCCCTCCTCGAGCGCGGTGAAGACGACCGGGCCCGAAGCGACCTGCGCCGATGCCGGTTCCGCCTCCTCCGCCGCCGCTGCCGCGCGCGCGGCCTGTTCGGCCTCCTCCTGTTCCACCAGCGACGGCAGCTCGGCCGTCGGCGCGAACAGCGGGCGCAGGAAGAAGAATCCGCCGACGAACAGCAGAACCGCCGCTGCGCCCGCCAGCCAGGCCAAGGTGCTCGACGGCACGCGCGCGGGGTCTCCCGGCTCGAACCCCGGCGGGCGCGGACGCGGTCCGAGCTCCTGCGCGTCGAGCTCTGCGCGGACGCTGGCCGCGACATCGCCTTCGTCGAGCCCGACCGCCCTGGCGTAGGTCTTCGAAAAGCCGATGGCGTACGTGCGCGCCGGCAGCGCAGCGAACTCGCCGTCCTCGATCGCCGCGAGATGCCGTTGCGGAATGCGCGTCTCGGCGGCGAGTTGGTCGAGCGTCAACCCCCGCTCCTCGCGCGCGGCGCGCAGTTGCCCGCCGATGCCGCCGGGGAATGGCGGGGGCGGTTCCTCTGCAACGGTATCGGTCATTCCTGCTCCAGCCGGCAAGTTCGTGGCGACAGAGAGAAGACCGCACCCCTCAAGTCAAGGCGGGAGCGCAAATCGCGAGCCCCTATTCCACCTCGATCTCGTGCTCGTCGGCCCACTTCTGCAACGCCGCCCGCATATCAGGAGGAGGCGCGACAAGCCAATCCGCCATCGCCCGCTCGATCTCCGCCGTATCGACCTTGCGCACCAGCTCCTTGATCGGCCCCACCGCCACCGGCGTGATCGACAGGCGGCGGATGCCAAGCCCCAGCAGCGCCAGCGCCTCCAGCCGGCGCCCGCCCATCTCGCCGCACACGCCCAGTTGAACCGGCTGGCCGGCCGTCGCCAGAACCACCCGGCGCAGGAAACGCAGGATCGCCGGGCTGGTCCAATCGTAGCGCTCCGCCAGCTTGGGATTGGCGCGGTCGGCCGCGAACAGGAACTGGGTAAGGTCGTTGGTCCCCACCGATATGAACGAGATCCGGGGAATCAGGACATCGAGCATTTCGGCGAGCGCGGGAACCTCCAGCATCACGCCGTAGCGGATCGATTGCGGCAGCGTCTTCTTGCTCTTCTTCAGGAACTCCACCTGGCCTTCGAACACCGCCCGCGCGGCTTCGAACTCCCACGGTTCGGACACCAGCGGGAACATCACGTTCAGCGTGCGCCCGGCCGCGGCCTCGATCAGCGAACGCGCCTGGATCTTGAGCAGCCCTTCGCGTTCGAGCGCCAGACGCAAGGCGCGCCAGCCCATCGCCGGGTTCTCGTCCTCGCGGCTCGATTCGCTGCGCAGATAGGGCAGCGACTTGTCGCCGCCGATGTCGACCGTGCGGAAGATCACCGGCTTGCCGCCCGCCGCGTCGAGCACGTCGCGATAGAGCCGCGTCTGCCGGTCGCGCTGTGGCAGCGCGGCCGAGACGAGGAACTGGAACTCGGTGCGGAACAACCCGATGCCGTCGGCTCCGGTCAGGCTGAGCATCGGCATGTCGTCGCGCAGGCCGGCGTTCATCATCACTTCGATCCGCTGGCCGTCGCGGGTGAAGGGCTCGACGTCGCGCATCGCCGCATAGGCGGCCTGCTTCTCGCGGCTGCGCGCGAAACGCGTCTCGAACGCATCGAGCACCGGCTGGGCCGGCCGGATGGCCAGTTGCGACGCATCCCCGTCGAGCAGCAGCAGGTCGCCCTCGCGGATCAGCCCGCGCGCATTGCGCACGCGGCCGAGCACCGGAATTCCCATCGCCCTGGCGACGATCACCACGTGCGCGGTGAGCGAGCCTTCCTCCAGCACCACGCCCTTCAGCCGCCGCCGGTCGTATTCCAGCAGTTCCGCCGGGCCGAGGTTCTTGGCGATCAGGATCGAATCCCCGCGCAAACCCACGCTGGCCGCAGTGCCGAGCTGGCCCGAGACGATCCTCAGCAGCCGGTTGGCCAGATCCTCCAGATCGTGCATCCGGTCCTGCAACAACGGATCCTGAATCTCGCGCATCCGCATCCTGGTGCGTTGCTGGACGCGCTCGATCGCGGCCTCGGCGGTCAGGCCGGAATCGATCGCCTCGTTGATGCGCCGCCCCCAGCCTTCGTCGTAAGCGAACATCTTGTAGGTCTCGAGCACCTGCTGGTGCTCGCCGTCGACGCCGAACTCGGCCTGGCCGGCCATGTGCTCGATCTGCTCGCGCATCTTGTCGAACGCCAGATAGACCCGCTGGCGTTCGGCCTCGACGTCCTCGGCCACGGTCTGCTCGATGGTGATGCGCGGCTGGTGGAACACCGCTTCGCCCAGCGCCAGCCCCTTCACCAGTTGCAGGCCCGACAGCACGTTCTGCCCCGACTGCGCGGCCGTGGCGTCGGCGGCCCCCTCCTCATCGACCAGGCCGGCGTTGTGGATCAGCTCCGCCAGCACCATCGCCACGGTCTGTAGCGCCTCGATCTCCACTTCCTCGTAGCGGCGCGGCTCGGTGTGCTGGACGGTGAGCACGCCGATCGAGCGTTCGCGCCGCACGATCGGCACGCCGGCGAAGGAATGGAACTTCTCCTCGCCCGTTTCGGGCCGGTACTGGAACTCGGGATGGGTCGCCGCCTCGGCCAGGTTCAGCGTCTCGATGTTCTGCGCGATCGTGCCGGTCAGGCCCGCGCCTACCGCCAGCTTGGTGACATGCACCGCGCTCTGGTTGAGGCCGCGGGTGGCGAACAGCTCGAGCATGCCTTCGCGCAGCAGGTAGATCGAGCAGACCTCGCTATCGAGCGCCTGCCCGATGATCTCGACCACCTGGTTGAGCTTGCCCTGCGCGTGGGTACGCGCGGCCATCACCTCGTGCAGGCGCGTGAGGATCGAGCGGGCGGCGGCTGCGGCGAGCATGGATCCCGCCTATCGCAATTGCGCGGGTTTGGAAACGTTGCCGGCGTGCGCGGGCCGTATCGAAGCCCGCGGCGCCGGCGTGGAAAGCGACGGGGAGAACGCGGCTCAGATGTGCGCGATCTCTTCCTTGATCTTCAATTTCTGCTTCTTGATTGCCTGAACCATCGAACTGTCGGGAGCGGGCCGGTTCATCTCTTCGCGCAGGCGGCGCTCCAGTCCTTCGTGCTTGGCTTGAAGGGCGGTGACATGCGAGGATTCCATGCGGATGCTCCTGTTGTTGGGGGTCGCCCCCGGAACGATCCGGGTCTGCTACCCGGTCCGCGACTCGCCGCTCGCGGCGCGCCGCGTGATTGTCATCAGACCACATAAGTCCTAAGGCATCAAACCCCGGCTGCGGCGGACCGGGCAAGGCAGACGATGCCGCGACCTTCTTGACGATCGAGGATGGATCGGCGGTGACCGAACAGGAAATGCGCAAGCGGCTGGCGGGCTTGCGGATCGAACACCGCGATCTCGACGCGGCGATCGCCGCGCTCGGCGCAGCCGATCGCCAGGACCAGCTCCAGATCGCGCGTCTCAAGAAGCGCAAGCTGCGCCTGAAGGATCAGATCGCGATGATCGAGGACTACCTGACGCCCGACATCATCGCCTGAGAAGGGGCTTGCCGTCCCGCCGCGGGACGTGCCCCGATGGGACAGGCGCATCGCCGCGGCGGAAAACGCCGCTCCCGCTCTGGAATTCGGGATTCGGCGGTGCTGTAAAGCGGCCTGGAACCGATGGCCCAGCACGCAGACCTCAGCCCGACGATCGTCGACATGCTCTATTGCGATGCGCTGGTCCTCGCCGACGAGGCGCGCTCGGCGTTCGACCTTTCAAACCATCCGCGGCTTACCGGCGAGAACGAAGACCTTACGCGGATCGCGCTGTCGTGCGAGGCGCTGCGCACCACCACGCGGATGATGCACGCCATCGCCTGGCTGCTGAACCAGCGGGCCTTTTTCGCCGGCGAGCTGACCGAATTCCAGCTTCGCCGCCACGGCCGCCTGCCCCCGCCGCAGTCCGAGCCCGCGCCGGAGCAGCTTGCGCTGCTGGATACGGATCTGCGCGACCTGATCGACCGGACGCGGCGCTTCTATGCCCGCGTCGAACGGCTCGACAACGCCTGGCGCAACCACTTCGCGATGCACCCGGCGGCGGTCCACCGGCTGCGCGAACGGCTCGGACGCGCCGTCAACGGCCTGTGATCGCCGGCGATCCGGAACGGCGCGGCATGTTCACCCGTTCGTAAGCGCATATGGACGACCGCCCCCTGACCGAAGACCGTGCGCGCACCGGCTCCCTTTCGCCCGGATTGCGCCGCCAGACGCCGCTCGCCCGCGTGCAGGCGCTGCCGTGGCTGCTGTTCATCCTGATGCTGGCCCTGGCCGCCTGGCTCGCCTGGCGTGCGTTCGGGCCGCAGGACTACGGGGATCCGCTCGCCACCAGCCTCGTCGCATTCGAGAAGCAGAACCGGCTGACGGTGTTCTCGGCCCAGCTTTCGCCGGTGGTGTCGAGCGAGGACAGCCGCTTCTTCGGCGCGGTGCGCAGCCGCCAGGTGGCGGTGATCCCGGCGCGGATCGATTACACGCTCGACCTCTCGCAGATGGACCGCAACCGGCTGCGCTGGGACGCGGACAGCGCCACCCTTTCGGTGCAGCTCCCGCCCCTCGCCATCGGTCGGCCCAACCTCGACGAAGGCCGCGCGCAATACCTGCGCGAAGGCATCTGGATCAGCCGCGACGCGCAGGACAGCCTGACCCGCGACAACACGCGGCTGGCGGAACAGCAGGCGGTGGAGCAGGCGGCGAACCCGGTGCTCCTCGGCCTCGCCCGCTCCGCCGCGAAGGACGCCATCCGCCAGAACCTCGCCATCCCGCTCGAAGTCGCCGGCTTCGGCAAGGTGACGGTCGACGTGCGCTTCGACGGCGAAGCGCCGCCCGCCTCCTGAAGCCGCGGTAGGGTCCGTACTCAATGGCCAGCGCACCCGAGGGCGCGCTATTGCCGCCCCCCGCCGCCGGGCCTATCTCCCGTCCATGACGATACAGACCGCAGCCCCGCTATCCGGCCTCGACTTGCGCGAGGAGATCGAACGCCTGCGCAAGGAACGCAACGCCGTCATCCTCGCGCACTATTATCAGAAGCCCGAGTTGCAGGATCTCGCCGATTTCGTCGGGGATTCGCTGGAGCTGAGCCGCAAGGCGGCCGAAACCGACGCCGACGTGATCGCTTTCTGCGGCGTCAAGTTCATGGCCGACACCGCCAAGATCCTCAGCCCGGAAAAGATCGTCGTCCTGCCCGACATGGACGCCGGGTGCAGTCTTGAGGATTCCTGTCCGCCGGAAAAGTTCCGGGCCTTCCGCGAGGCGCATCCCGATCACATCGCGCTGACCTACATCAACTGTTCGACCGAGGTGAAGGCGCTCAGCGACGTCATCGTCACCAGCTCCAGCGCAGAAACGATCCTCCAGCAGATCCCCAAGGAGCAGCCGATCATCTTCGGTCCCGACCGGCATCTGGGCGGCTATCTCAACCGCAAGTTCGACCGCGACATGTTGCTGTGGCCGGGCATCTGCATCGTCCACGAGGCGTTCAGCGAGCGCGAGCTGCTGAAGCTCCGGCAGCAATACCCCGATGCGCCCATCGCCGCGCATCCGGAATGCCCGCCGCACATCATCGACCACGCGGACTATGTCGGCTCGACCAGCGGTATCCTCAATTACGCCAAGACGATGACGGCCGACACGCTGATCGTCGCCACCGAACCGCACATCATCCACCAGATGGAAAAGGCGCTGCCGGAAAAGACCTTCGTCGGCGCGCCGGGCGCGGACGGCAACTGCAACTGCAACATCTGCCCCTACATGGCGCTCAACACGATGGAAAAGCTCTACCTCTGCCTGCGCGACCTGGAACCGCGCATCGAGATAGAGGAGGGCCTGCGGCTGGCGGCGAAGAAGAGCCTCGACCGGATGCTTGAAATGGCCAGCGGAACGGTCGGCAAGGGCGATCTGGGGCGGGTTTAGGAACCTGTCCCCGCCGCCCTCGCGCCTCTCGGCGTTACTCGCGCCAGCACCAGCGCTGAGCCGACCAGCGCTATGCCGATCATGTCGACGGGGCCGAGCGCTTCGCCGAAGCTGAGCCAGCCGGCCAGCGCCGCCACCGCCGGCTGGGTCAGGAGGGCGATGCCGATCACCAGGGGCGAGAAGTGGCGCAGGGCGTAGACCAGCAGGCCCTGCCCGACGATCTGGCTGCTGATCGCGAGGCCGACCACCGGGGTCCAGTCCTGCGGCACGATGCGCTCGCCCGCCAGCAGCGCGATGGCGAGCAGCACCGGCGCGCTGGCGAGGCACGACCAGGTCAGCAGGCTCCAGCTCCCCAGCGCCTTGCGCGCATCCTGGAGGATCAGCAGGTACCCGGCGTAGAGCAATCCCGCGAGAAGGCAGAACAGGTCGCCCGCCAGCGTGCGCGGGGAAATCTCGAACGAGCGGCCCAGCAGGATCGCAGCGCCCGCCAGCGCCGCCGCCATCGCCGGCCATTCCCGCCCTTTCGGCAGGCGGCGCCAGGCGACGAAGCCCCAGACCATCAGAATCAGGCTGCCGGCATTGCCGAACAGCGTGGCGTTGGCGAGCCGGGTCATGCCGATGCCGACATGCCAGCTCGCCACGTCGAGCCCGAAGAACACGCCGCCCAGCATGACGGCCAGCACCACCTTGCGCGGAATGCCGCCGAGCGGTTGTCCGTTCGCGCGGGCAAGCAAGGCGAGGAACGGCAGCGCCAGGGCCACGCGCCAGAACCCGGCGGCGACCGGGCCGGTATCGATGATCCGCACGAACCACGCCCCCATCGCCAGCGTCGCGTTGCCCAGCAGCAGCGCGGCCAGCGGCAGGAAACGGATCGCGGAACGGTCGGCCTGCATCGCGTCCGTCTAGCGCCTCGGCATGGCTTGGCTATAGGATAGCGGCAAGCTGCCGAAGGGGATGCGCAAGATGGCGATGCGTTCGTGGCTGTTCGTCCCCGGCGACAGCGAGGCCAAGCTGGGGAAAGTCGCCGGCTACGGCGCCGACGTGGTGATTGTCGATCTCGAGGACGCCGTGGCGCCTCCGGCAAAGTCGCACGCGCGCGTGCTGGCGAAAGGCTGGCTGGAGCGTCAGGCCCGGCAGGACGGCGGCCCGGCGCGCTGGGTGCGGATCAATCCGCTCGACACGCCGCTGTGGCGCGACGATCTGGCCGCGGTGATGCCCGGCCGGCCAGACGGCGTCATGGTGCCCAAGGCCGCCGGGCCGGAGCAGTTGCAGGCGCTCGCCGGCGAACTTCACGCGCACGAGCAGCGGGGCGGCGCGCCCACCGGCTCGACCGCGATCCTGCCGCTCGTCAGCGAGACGCCCGCGGCGGCGCTCGGCATTGCCGCCTATGCGGACGCTTCGCTGCCGCGCCTCGCGGGCCTGACCTGGGGGGCGGAGGACCTGTCGGCCGCGATCGGCGCGTCGCGCAAACGCGATCCGGATGGGCGCTGGACCGATGCCTTCCGCTACGTCCGCGCCCTGGTGCTGCTTGCCGCTCACGCGCGCGGAGTCATGGCGATCGACACGTTGCAGGCCGATTTCCGCGATGTCGCAGCGCTGGAGCGTTCCGCCGCAGCCTCTCACGCCGACGGCTTTTCCGGCATGCTGGCGATCCACCCGGCGCAAGTGCCGATAATCAACGCCGCCTTCACCCCCGGCGAAGCGGAGATCGCCGAGGCGCGGGCGATCGTGAACGCTTTCAGCGCCAATCCCGACGCAGGCGCGCTCCAACTCGACGGGCGGATGATCGACCAGCCCCACCTCGAACAGGCCCGCCGCCTGCTGGCGCGGCTGGGTTGAGCGCGCTCAGCCCTGTGCGTCGTCGACCTCCACAGCTTCCGGTTGATCGGCGGGCGCAGCTTCGCCTTCTTCGCCGCCTTCAGCTTCCGCGCCGTCCGCCTGATCCTCGCTCTCGCCGGGCGTCGCCGATTGCTGCCGGGGCGCGAGGGGGGCCTGCGAGCGGACCCGGTCGAGCGGCAGCATCGCATCGCTGATCGTGCCTTCGAGCACTTCTCCGGTGGCCGCGCCTTCCTCCGCGGACGGCGAATCGCCGCACGCGGCCAGCAGCGCGACCGGCGACAGGCACAGCAACAGGCGCGTGGATTTCAAGGCGACACCTCCGAACCATGGAGCGCGGCGAGGAATGCACCGAACCGCGCCCGCAGCGCCCCATCCCATTCCTCGGCGCTCACCGCAAGGCCGAGCCGGGCCAGGCTGGTGACGCCGTATTCGGCAATCCCGCACGGCACGATGCCGGAAAAGTGGCTCAGGTCGGAGTCGAGATTGACCGCGAACCCGTGCATCGTCACCCAGCGCCGCACGCGCACGCCGATCGCGCCGATCTTGGCTTCGGACCCATCGACGTCGCGCGTCCAGATGCCGATCCGTTCGGGCGCCGACCATGCCACGACCCCGAAATCCGCCAGCGTCGCGATCACCCAGCCTTCCAGCGCATGGACGAACCGCCGCACGTCGCGCCCGCGCCGCGACAGGTCGAGCAGCACATAGCCGACGCGCTGCCCCGGCCCGTGATAGGTGTAGCGCCCGCCGCGCCCCGTCTCGACCACCTCGAACCGCGCATCGAGCAGCTCGGCCGGCGGCGCGCTGGTCCCGGCGGTGTAGACCGGCGGGTGTTCGAGCAGCCAGACCAGCTCCTCCGCCTCCCCCGCGGCGATCGCGGCGTTGCGCGCCTCCTGCCCGGTCAGCGCTTCGCGATAGGGCACGGGCGCGCCGGCGCGCCGCCATTCGATTCCGGGTTTTTCCGCAGGGTTCATCGCGATCATTTGCTGGCGACTGCAATCGCGCTTATCAAGTGCCGTCCGGCAGGAAGGGAGAGGTGGCATGAAGTTCGACATGAGCGCGGCCTGGCGCGATGCGACGGCGATGATGACGCGCAACCGCGAAGTGCTGCTGATCATAGCCGGTCTGTTCTTCTTCCTCCCCAGCGTAGTTCTGGCGCTGTTCACCGGCGATACGCAGGCGGAAATGGAAAGCATCGCCATCTCCGATCCGGAACTCGCCACGCAGGCGGCGATGGCGGTCTACGGCCAGTGGTGGTGGTTGCTGGTGCTGATCTCCCTCGCCAGCATCGTCGGCTACCTCGCGCTGCTCGCGCTTCTGCGCGATCACACCCGGCCCACGGTGGGCCAGGCGATCCGCATCGGCATTACCGGCCTGCTTCCCGCTATCGGCACGTACATTCTCCTGGTGATCGGCCTGGGGCTGGGGATCGGTATCCTCGCGGCCGTCGCCGTGGGAACGGGAAGCACCGCGATCGGAGCGTTGATCGTAGTCATCGCCGCGGTGCTGGCCATCTACGTATCCGTCAAGCTCTCGCTTTCCGGCCCGGTGATCGCCATCGACAAGGTCTACAACCCGATCAAGGTGCTCACCCGGAGCTGGCGGCTGACGAAAGGCAACAGCCTGCGCCTGTTCCTGTTCTACCTGCTGCTGGCGATCGTCTACATCGTGATCGCCGTGATCCTCGGCATGATCGTGGGCGCGCTGACGCTGGCCGTGGGAACGGGCGTGGGCCTGACGCTGAACGGGATCCTTTCCGGCCTCATCAGCGCGGCCATGTCGGTCGTGTTCGTGGCGGTGATCGCCGCCGCGCATCGGCAGCTCGCGGGCCCCTCCGCCGCAGCGGTGAGCGAAACCTTCGAGTAAGGCCCGCCCTCAGGCTTTCCAGCCCCATGCCAGCAGGCACGGGGGGATGTTCAGCCACGCGAACCCGGTATCGACGCGCTCGAAAAAGCGCGCTGTCAGGTCGCGGGCGACAGTGCTGAACTGATAGGTCAGGAACGCCCCGCCCGGCCGCACCACGCGCCAGGTCGCGGCGGCGATCGCCGGGCCGATGCCTTCGGGCAGGGTCGAGAACGGCAGGCCCGAAAGCACGTAGTCGGCCTTCTCGTGGCCCAATGCCTGCACGATCTCCTCGACATCCTCGGCCGAGCCGAGCACGGCGTGGAAGCGGCTGTCGGTGATGGTCTTCTTCAGATAATCGATGAACAGCGGGTTGGTGTCGATTACCACCAGTTCGCCGTCGCGCGGCAACCGGTCGAGTACCGGGCGGCAGAACGTGCCGACGCCGGGGCCGTATTCGACGAACAGCCTGCATTCGTCCCACTTCACGGGCGCGAGCATCCTTTCAATCGTCGAGCCCGACGACGGGATGATCGACCCGACCATCCGCGGATGCTCCAGAAAGCCGCGGAAGAACACTCCGGCCGGCCCCAGCGCCCGCTCGATGCGTTTGCGCAGGCCGGCGCGGCGCGCCTCGGCCAGTTCGCTGCCATTCATGTGCGGAAACGCGCCCCTCTTGCTGCGCGGCGCGCTGACAGCTTCGGCATCGACGCGCTTTCGACCATGGATGCCGACTGGCAAATCTTGCCGCGCAATGCAAGCGGTCACCCTTTCCGGGAATGTCGGTTTGCATTCTTCTTCGTCATTGCGAGGGGGGCGGAAATTCAAACCGCCCCTAACCCCCGATCCTACAGGATCTCCTCGATCCGCTCCGTCGGGCGGCACAGGCGGACGCCCTTTTCGGTTTCGACCAGCGGCCGTTCGATCAGCTTCGGGTCTGCCGCCATCGCCGCGATCACCGTGGCGTCGTCCGCCTCGGTCAGCCCGCGTTCCTTCGCGTCGGTCCCTTGCAGGCGCAGGCCGTCGCGCGCGGCCATGCCCGCGTCGCGGTAGAGCTGCGCCAGTTTCTCCGCGCCCGGCGGATGCTTGAGATACTGCACCACTTCCAGCGCGATCCCCGGTTCGGCCTGCAAGCGCTCCAGCGCGGCGCGGGATTTGCTGCAATTGGGATTGTGCCAGATCGTCGCCTTCATTTTTTGTCTCCTGTCATTCCCGCGCCCGCATCGCCGGAACGGCGGCGGCGGCGTCGAGCGGGTCGATGCCCGGCGCCGGCGCGGCGCTGATCCGCTCCGCCCGCCGCGCCACCCGCCCCGCGCGCTGAATCGCGCGGATCAGGCGGGGATAGACGCCGCAGCGGCAGAGGTTCGGAATCGCCTCCTTGATCTCCTCCTCGCCCGGATCGGCGTTGCGCGCCAGCAGCGCGGCGGCGGCGATGGCGATGCCGGGGGTGCAGAAACCGCACTGGATCGCCTGCTCTGCCACCAGCGCCTGCTGCACCGGATGCGACCGGTCGCGCGACAGCCCTTCGATCGTAGTGACGATCCGCCCTTCGCATTCGGCCAGCGTGACCAGACAGCTCCTCAGCGCGGCGCCGTCGATCAGCACCATGCACGCGCCGCAATCCCCCGCGCCGCAGCCGTACTTGGTCCCGGTGAGGTTGGCCGCATCGCGCAGCGCCCACAGCAGCGGAGTTCGCGGATCCATGTCGAACCGCACCGGCCGGTCATTGACGGTCAGATCGGTCATGCGCCGGGCGCGTAGCTTTCCAGATAGGCGCAGCGGCCGCAGCGCCAGGTCTCGATCTCGAGCTGCTTGAGCCCCTTGAAATCGAGCCCCCACCACTTCTTGCGCGGCGCGCCCGAGACCCACATCTCCACTTTCGTCGAATGGTCCTTGGCTTCGGGAACGAAGCCCTGCTCCATCCGCCCGCCGCACTTGGGGCAGGACTTGCTCATTCGCGCCAGCTCCGGTCCACCGTGTCGAGCTTGCGCTTCCAGGCTTCGAAGTCGAGCTTGCCGAACTCGGCGGTCAGCATCCTGTCGCGGTCGCGCTGATGCACCTCGACAACCTCGGGCGGCACCCGGATCGGCTTGCCCAGAGCGCTGGTCTTGACCTGAATCTCGCACGCGCGCTGGAGCATGTAATAGCTGAGGAACATCGCCGGCAGCGTTTCGGCCATCACCACCGGGCCGTGATTGCGCAACATCAGGACCTTGTTGTTGCCGATGTTGCGGACCAGCCGCTCGCCCTCTTCGGCGCGCACGGTGATGCCTTCGAAATCGTGATAGCCGATCGCACCGTCGAAGAAGCACGAATAGAAGTTGGTCGGCGTCAGCCCTTCCTCGCTCGAACACACCGCCATCGTGTCGGGCGTGTGCGTATGAACGATGGCGTGGGCCCACGGCAGATGCCGGTGGAACACCGAATGCTGGGTAAAGCCGGCCAGGTTCACCGGATGGGGACTGCCGCACAGCTTGTTGCCGTCGCTGTCGATCTTGACCAGGTTGCTGGCCGTCACTTCGGACCACAGCAGCCCGAACGGGTTGATCAGGAACGCTTCTTCCCCCGGAACGCGCACGGTGATGTGGTTGTAGATCGATTCCGACCAGCCGAGCATGTCGAAGATGCGATAGCATGCAGCCAGATCCTGCCGGGCGACCCGTTCCGCCTCGCTGCAATCCGAATTGCGCCTGAGCTGGGTGGCCATTCTTCCGATCCTCTCTCCGTTGGGCACGGCTTAGCCCAAAACGACATCCAAACCATAGGGTCAGGACCCATTAAATGCGCACCCGAGGCGTCGAAATGGCGAAGGTATCGGGTTCGGGTGGCCGCCGCGGGTAGCATCGCTACCCGCGAGGCCGCGCGGGCACGAGATCGAAGCCATTTCGGCGTCCCTGCGGGATTTGACCGATTTTGCCCAGGGCAGCGTCGGCAGGACTTGAAATATCGACATATTCCAGCGTCCTGCCTCCTTACTCTGAACAAAATCGCTTCAAACCTCGGGCGCGCATTTAATGGGTCCTGACCCTTAGGCTCGTCATGCCGAACCTGTTTCAGCATCCATCGCGCCGCGCTTCCGGAACGTGGGGTCGTGGGCGACTTTGCGGCACGGCAGGTCTCGAACCCAGAGCTCCGCGCTGGACGACGAATGGACCCTGAAACAAGTTCAGGGTGACGAATGGGGACTTGAGTCGGCCACGCCGCGATTGACTTTGTCGCGCCGATTGGCGAGCCAGTGCGCGAAACGCCGGGGCACACGGTGCGGGAGAGGTTCATGACAGCAGAGCTCGGCTACGGCCAGCCGATGGGCGGCGTGGCGCAAACGGCGTTCATCGTTCCGGATTTGCATGAGGCGATAGACCGCTGGGTGGCGGATATGCGCGCCGGGCCGTTCTTCGTCCTGCCCAATTTCGTGGTGCCGGGGCAGGTCTATCGCGGCGCCGAATCGAAGGCCGACATCACCATCGCCATGGGCTTTGCCGGGCACATGCTGATCGAGCTGATTCAGCCGCTCGACGATCACCCGTCGGTCTACAAGGAAACGATGGATCTGCGCGGCTACGGCTTTCACCATGTCGGCATCGCCTGTGCGGACGTGGACGCAGACAGCCGCGCCTATCAGGCGCGCGGCTACACCGAAACGTTCCGCGCCGCCGTCCCCACCGGGGGCGAAGTGGTCTATCTCGACAACGGCGCCGGCGCGCAGCTCGGCTTCATAGAGCTGCTGCCGGTCACCCCCGGCATGGACGCCACCTTCACCCGCTTCTGGGAAGCCAGCCGCGGCTGGGACGGCAGCGAACCCGTCCGTCCCTTCATGTGAAAGAACCGGAAACGATGGCGATCACTTCAGAAACCGAAATCCTCGCGCACGAAGACAGTCCCACCGGCAACTGGGTCACCAACTCGCCGGGCTATCAGACGCTGCTGGTCTTCCTGCTCAGCCTCAATTTCGGCATCGTGTTCTTCGACCGGCAGGCGCTCAATGCGCTGATGCCGTTCGTCCAGCCCGAGCTGGAGCTTTCGGGCACCCAGATCGGCCTGCTGGCGGCGGGCCTGAGCTTTTCATGGGCAATCGCGGCCTTTTTTGTCGGCGCACTCTCCGACAGCCTGGGCAAGCGCAAGCTGTTGCTGGTCATAGCCACGCTGGCCTTCTCGGTCTGTTCCTTCATATCGGGACTGGCCACCAGCTTCCTGTTCCTGTTCGCGGCGCGCCTGTTGATGGGCGCGGCGGAAGGCGGCGTGATGCCGATCAGCCACGCGATGGTCGCCAGCGAAGTCAATCCCGAACGGCGCGGCCTCGCGCAGGGCGTCGCGCAGAACCTCGGCTCGAACCTCCTCGGCAGCTTTGCCGCGCCGGTCGTGCTGGTCGCCTTCGCGCAGATGTTCAGCTGGCGCGAGGCATTCTACCTCGCCGCCATCCCCGGTATCGTCAGCGCGGTGCTCATCTGGTTCCTGCTCAAGGAGCCGGCCAACATCCAGAGCGTGCGCAAGGAACGGCGCGGCTTCGGCCGGGCGGCATCGGACTGGATCGCGGCGATCCTCGAAGCCATGCAGGTGCGCAACATGTGGATCTGCGTCGTCGTCGGCATCCTCATGGTCGCGCACTTCGTCATTACCTGGGCCTTCATGCCGGTGTTCCTCGTCCAGCAGCGCGGGCTCGACGAGAGTTCGATGAGCTGGGTCGTGGGCTCGCTCGGCATCGCCGCCGCGATCTATTCGTTCGTGGTTTCGGGCCTGTCCGACAAGATCGGGCGCAAGCCGGTGATGGTGTTTCTGCCGTTCCTGTCGCTGGTCGGGCCGCTTGGCGTGCTGTATCTCGATCCAACCGCCTTCGACGCTCTGGGCATCTCCCCGTTCTCGTGGATGGCGATAGCCGGCTATGGCGTGGTGCTGATCCCGATCATCTTCGTCGGCTGGGCGGTGAACGGCATCTTCCCGATCTTCATGGCGACGATTCCATCCGAAACCTTCAAGCCGATCCATCATGCGACGGTGCTGGGCCTGGCCATGGGTTCGTGCGAAGTGCTGGGCGGGGTGGCCGGGCCTCCGATCGCCGGCATGTTGAACGACACGTTCGGCAGCGAGACGTTCCTCTATGTCCTGATGGTGCTCGCGGTCGTCAGCGGGTTCGTGTCCATGGGCCTGAAAGAAACCGCGCCTGCCGTGCTGCGCCGGCGCGGCGTTTCCCCGGCGACCGCATGAGATCATGATCGTCCCGCCCGGCCGCAGGAGCGACCGTTACCAGACCTGGCTGGTCCTGCTGCTGAGCCTGAACTTCGGCGTGCTGTTTTTCGACCGGCAGGCCGCCAACTTCATGATGCCGCACATCCAGCCGGATCTGGGGCTGAGCAACTTCCAGGTCGGCATGATAGCCTCCGGCCTCTCGCTCACCTGGGCGCTGGCGGGGCTGACGGTCGGGCCGCTGAGCGACCGGCTGGGGATGCGCAAGCCGATCCTGCTCGCCTGCACGGTGATGTTCTGCGCCTGCTCGTTCCTCTCCGGGCTCGCCGGCGGGTTCATGGCGCTGCTCGCCGCGCGGCTGCTGATGGGCGTGGCGGAAGGCGGCGTGATGCCGATCAGCCATGCGATGATCGTGGCCGAAGTGAAGCCCGAACGGCGCGGGCTGGGCATGGGCGTGGGGCAGAACCTGGGCTCCAGCCTGCTCGGCTCCACGCTCGCGCCGCTGATCCTCGTGCCGGTCGCCGCCGTATGGGGCTGGCGCAACGGGTTCTTCTTCGCCGCCATTCCCGGCCTCGTCACCGCCGCGCTGATCTGGTGGACCCTGCGCGAACCGCCGAAGGGACTGGTTGAGGCAAAGGCCGAGCCCGCCATCGGCTACTGGCAGGCGATCCGCCACCGCAACGTGCTTCTCTGCGCGGCGATCGCAGTGCTGCTGGTCAGCTATCTCGTCGTCGCGTGGACGTTCCTGCCGCTGTTCCTCGTCAACCTGAAAGGCTATTCCGGCGCTCAGATGAGCGGCGTCATGGCGGTGCTGGGCGTGTCCTCCGCCATCAGCGCCTTCGTGCTCGCCGGACTGTCGGACCGCTGGGGCCGCAAGCCGGTGTTCCTCGTCTCGTGCCTGATCGGCGCGATCCTGCCGCTGGGGGCATTGCTGTGGACCGGCTCCGCGCTGGCGATGGGGGCGATCTTCTTCGTCGGCTGGTTCTTCAACGGCATGTTCCCGCTGTTCATGGCCACGGTGCCCGCCGAAAGCGTGGACCCGCGCCTCACCGCGACGCTGGCGGGTTTCGTCGGCGGGGTGGGCGAAGTGCTGGGCGGCGTGCTCAGCCCCTCGCTCGCGGGCTGGCTGGCGGACATATACGGCCTTGCCGCGCCGGTCTGGCTGCTGCTGGCGCTGACGGTGCTGGCCTTCGCCTGCTCGCTGTTCCTGAAGGAATCCGCCCCTGCGGTGCTCGCCCGCCGCGCCGGCGCCGCAATGCCCGCGTGACAGCGGGGCGGCGACGGGCCTAGACTTCGCCCACAACGATAACGATTCCGCCACAACCGGGAGAGAGCACCATGGCCACGCAGATGAAAGCCCCGCCGTCGACCAAGTACGAGATCGTCGACATCCCCTTCAACTATCGCGGGCTGGTGGAAAAGCATTCGCCCGGCGGCCGCTATGTCGATGCGCAGAGCGACGACGACAGCCCGTGGGTGCCGTTCGGCGAGACGGCGGCGATCAAGCACCTCGCGTTCGACGTGCGCCGCAACCTGTTCTCCAACATCCTGTGGGTGAAGGGCCCCGGCGTGGTCGGCACGCACTTCCATCGCGGCACGATCACCATGGTCGTGCTCGAAGGCTCGGTCCGCTATCTCGAATACGACTGGGTGGCGACGCCGGGCGGCCTGATCCTGGAAGTGCCGGGCGAAAGCCACACCCTCGTCACCGACCACCCCGAAGGCGTCAAGCTGTTCGGCTGGATGGAAGGCCCGATCGAGTTCTACGACGAGAACGCCGTGCTGGTCGAAACCGCCGACGTGTGGTGGATGATGAATCACTACGAAAGCTACTGCGAAGAGAACGGCATCCCGATCAACCCGAAGCTGTATCTCTAGGACCGCACCCCGCCCTTTCCGTGACCCCGGACTTTGATCCGGGGTCACGCTTCGTTTTCATGCGCGACACGAGAGGACCGGAATGACCGACCCCAAGACCCTCGACCAGTTCGACATCCGCGGCCGCTCCGCGCTCGTGACAGGCGCGGCCAGCGGTATCGGCCTCGCCTATGCCGAAACGATGGCGGAAGCGGGCGCGAAAGTGACGCTGACCGATGTCGATGCCGAAGGCGTCGCCCGCGAAACGCAGCGGCTGGCCGGCGAAGGTTACGAAGTCCGCTCCGGCGTGTGCGACGTGGCGGATCTGGCGCAAGTGGCCAAGGCGTTCGACGATCACGTGGCGGCATACGGCGGGTGCGACATCGCCTTCGCCAATGCCGGGCTCGATGTCGGCGGCGGCTTCTGGACCCCGGACGACAGGCGCAACCCCGAAGGCCAGATCGACGTCTACGACCCCGATCGCTGGTACAAGTCCATCGGCATCAACCTCACCGGCTGCTTCCACACGGTACGCGAGGCGGCGCGGGTGATGAAGGCGAACGAGGCGAACACCGGCCGGCGAGGGGGCAGCATCGTCATCACCAGCTCCAACGCGGCCGAAGTGAACGAGGCCATCGTCGGCGTGCCCTACATGGCGGCCAAGGCCGGGGTGAAGCATTTCATGCGCCACGCGGCGTTCGAACTGGCGGCCCACGGCATCCGCGTGAACGCCATCGCGCCGGGCCCGTTCGTGACCAATATCGGCGACGGCTGGGTGAAGAAGAACCCGCAGGCGAAGAAGGCGTGGGACGAACTGTGCCCGCTGGGCCGGATGGCCGAAACCTACCAGATCAAGCCGCTGGCCCTGCTCCTCGCCTCCGACGCCGGCAGCTACATGACCGGCAGCCACGTGATGATCGACGGCGGGATGCAGTTGGGGCCGATCAAGCCGCTGAACCAGGACTGAGACCATGACCACGCAAGCCCCCATCGCCGCCCAGGCCGCCATCTGTCGCGGCCATGACCACCCCTTCACCATCGAACCGGTCGAACTGGATACGCTGCGCGCCGACGAAGTGCTGGTGCGGGTGGTCGCCTGCGGCATCTGCCACACCGACCTCGCGGTGCGCGACGCGCAGCTTCCGGTGCCGCTGCCGGTGGTGCTGGGCCACGAAGGCGCGGGCATCGTCGAGGCCGTCGGCGAAGCGGTGACGGCGGTGAAGCCGGGCGACCGGGTGGTGATGAGCTTCAATTCCTGCGGCGACTGCCCGAGCTGCGACATCGACGCGCCGACCTATTGCTACAATTTCTTCCCCAACAACTGGTCGGGCAAGCGGCCCGACGGCACGCCGAGCATGACCTTGGGGGGCGAGCCGATGAACGCCAACTTCTTCGGCCAGTCCGCCTTCGCCACCCATGCCATTGCGCACCAGCGCAACACCGTGCGCGTCCCCGACAGCGCCGCCGCCATTCCGCTCGAACGCCTCGCCCCGATCGGCTGCGGCCTGATGACCGGCGCGGGCGCGGTGCTGAACGCGATGAAGGTGCGCGCCGGGCTGCCGATCGCGGTGTTCGGCGCGGGCACGGTCGGTATCGCCGCAATCATGGCGGCGAAGATCGCCGGGGCCAACCCGATCATCGCCGTGGACGTCCACGATTCGCGGCTGGAACTGGCGCGGGAACTGGGCGCGACGCACACCGTCAACGCGCGCGACGATGTGGCCGCACGCATCCGCGAACTGGCGCCCGAAGGGCTCGGCTATGCCTTCGACACCACCGGTATCAATTCGGTGATCGAACAGGCGTGGGGCCTGCTCGCGCCCAAGGGCATCTGCGGCATCGTCGGCGCGTCGGACCCGGCCGACAACCTGACCTTCAACGAAGCCGCCTTCATGGGCGGCGGGCGCACGGTCATGGGCATCCTCGGCGGCGACAGCGACCTGACCCGGTTCCTGCCCGAACTCATCGAGCATCACATCGCCGGCCGCTTCCCGTTCGAGAGGCTGATCCGCACTTTCCCGTTCGAACAGATCAACGAAGCCATCGAAGCGAGCGAGAGCGGCGCAGTGGTCAAGCCGGTGCTGGTCATGGCGGCGGAGTGAGCGTTTGAGAGCCGTCACCTTCCAGGCGCTGCACGCGCCGCTGGCGTTCGAGACGCTGCCCGATCCGGAGCCGGCTGCCGGGCAGGTCGTGATCAAGGTGGGCCGCTGCGGCATCTGCGGCAGCGACCTGCACATGACCGAGGACGCGGCTTACGGGTGCAAGCACGGCGACGTGCTGGGGCACGAATTCGCGGGCGAAGTGGTGGCGCTGGGACGCGATGCGGAAGGGCTGAAGACGGGCGATCTCGTCTCCGTCATCCCATTGATGAGCTGCGGGCATTGCGACCATTGCCGCAAGGGCGAAGTGCAATGGTGCGCCGGATTCGGGCTGCAAGGCGGCGGCTATGCCGAATTTGCCGTCACCCGCCCCAACCAGTGCGTGAAGCTGCCGGCGGATGTCAGCCTTGCCGACGGGGCGATCATAGAGCCGCTGGCGGTGGCCCTGCACGGGGTGAACCTCTCGGGCATGAAGGCCGGCGACAAGGTGCTCGTCCTCGGGGCGGGCCCCATCGGGCTGGCGGTGGCGTTCTGGGCGCGGCGCATGGGTGCGGCGAAAGTGGCGGTTCAGGACGTCGCCACCTTCCAGCAGCAGCGCGCGCTGGACATGGGTGCGGACGTGTTCGTGGTCGACCCCGCCGACCCGGTCGGCAGCGCCGAACGCGCGCTGGGCGGTCCGGCGGACGTGGTGTTCGAATGCGTCGGCATTCCCGGCCTGATCGACCAGGCGGTGCGTCAGGTGCGCAATCGCGGCGCGATCCTGCTGCTCGGCCTGTGCACCCGGCCCGACACCTTCAACAGCTTCGCCATGCTGCAAAAAGAGGTGCGACTGGTGACCAGCGCCTTCTCCACCCGGCAGGAATACGAAGCCGCGCTGGACGCGCTGAACGAAGGAGCGATGGAACCGCGCCTGCTGGTCAGCGACACGATAACGCTCGCAGCGACCCCGCAAGTGTTCGAAAGCCTCAAGCAACGCAGCGGCCAGTGCAAGGTGCTGATCGCGCCCTGAGCCCTACTGGTGCTGCGCGGGTAGCGGTTCGGCGCGGATCGCGGTTTCGAGCGCCTGGCAGTCCTTGCACGCCGCGCCTTGTGCGACCCGCGCGGACAGCGCGCGATAGGCCGCCAGCGCCGCCTCGCCTTCCGCCGTCAGCCGCGCCCCGGCGGTCCTGCCGCCACCGGGCCGTGTCGCGACCAGCGGCGCGCGGAAGCAGCGGTTCATCGTATCCACCAGCAGCCAGGCGCGGCGATAGCTCATGCCCATCGCGCGCCCGGCGGCGGAAATGGAGCCTTCGCGGGCTATCGCTTCGAGCAGGTCGGCCTTGCCCGGTCCCATGGCGATTTCCTCGCCGCAATAGAGCTGTAGCTTGAGCTTGAGGCGGGCCATCCCCGCGTCATACTCAACCGAGCGGGCGACTGGAACCGAAGAACAGCGCCTGGCTGATCGCGGCGCGCACCGTGTCTTCCTGGAACGGCTTGGTAATGAGATTAGGTCGGCTCCGGCCGATCCCCCGTCAGCAGGCGTTCGGGATAGGCGGTGATGAAAATCACCGGCACGCTCTCGATGGCGAGAATGTCGTCCACCGCATCGAGCCCGGAGGAACCGTCGGCGAGCTGAATATCCGCCAGCACCAGCCCCGGCGCATGGTCGGCCACCACCTGCTGCGCCTGTTTGCGCGTCGCCGCCGTGCCGATGACCTCGTGGCCCAGCGAACGGACCAGATCTTCGAGCTGCATCGAAATCAGCGGCTCGTCCTCGATGATCAATACGCTGGTGGTCGTCTCGCGCTCGATTTCCTCGACCGCTTCCTGCACCAGACGATTCACGTCGTCTTCGGAGACGTCCATGATCGTGGCCGTTTCGGCGGTGCTGAAATCCTCGACGGTGCTGAGCAGCAGCGCCTGGCGATTGACCGGGGTGATCTTGCGCAGCTGATCGCGGGCGGCGCTTTCATGCAGTCCCTGCCCCAGATCGTCCTCGTCGCGCACTTCGAGATAGGCGCTCGCCCACAGCTTGTTGAAGGCGCGATAGAGCGGCACGCGCCCGCCGCGCAGCGAATCGGCCAGTTCCTCGTCCGCCAGAGCGGCTTCGAGAGTGGCCTTGACGAACGAATCCCCGGTGGCCTGCGAACCGGTCAGCGCGCGCGCGTAGCGGCGCAGAAACGGCAAATGAGCGGCAACTTCAGCCCCAATCGACATAAAACCCCTTCCCGTGGAACCTGACCCGACAACGCCCCCGAAGGGCGCTTGTTCCGCCAGGTCCGTGAAATGACTGACGTGGCTTCGCCCTCCGTGCATGGCCCTGCTCGCCGCAAATCGCAAATGCGTTCGGCGGGGCCAAAAAATTTTTGTGCATGCGCGGGAACCTCCGCCGAGGAGGGTCATTTAGCAGGTGTCACCGCCGAGACCCCCCCTCCCGTCCAAGCGGCTGGTGATACGATCCCGAAAGGCCTCCGCTCTTTGGAGCGGAGGCCTTTTTTCCATCCGCCATCGGCAGGGTCGCCTCAGCCCAGCAGGCGCGAGAACAGCCCCCGAGGCGTGCCGGAAACGAGCGCATCGGCGAGTTGCGCGGGGTCGTAGGGCTTCTGGAAGATAGGGCCCATCTCGGCAATGCGGGGCGGAATGTCCTCCGGCGATGCGGTCGAGAACACGATGCGCGGCGGCGTGGGCCCGAGCATCGCCGCCAGTTCCGCGAGCGCCCAGCCATCGTCGCGATCGGCCAGGTGGACATCGAGCACGATCGCTTCGGCCGGCGCTTCCTCCAGCGCGGCCATCGTCCCCGCCAGACTGGGGCAGACGACCACTTCGATCGCTCCGGCATCCAGCAGCGCGGCCTCGATCGCCAGCGCCAGGACCGCATCGTCCTCGACCACCAGCACCCGGCCTAGCCGCCGCTTGCCGACACGCCTGGATTTGTCGCGCCCCATGTATGCTCCATGCAAAGCGGCTCGACCGGCCGCGTCGATTGATTGAACGGCGGGTTGCGAATGCGGGTTCCCGGCCCGAATGCCGGCCTTACAGCGGCTTGCCGTAGATGCGGTATTCGCGGTTGATTGTGCTGCCGATCGCGTCGGCGATGGCGATCATCCCCTGGTTGTCCTCCAGGATCCAGCCGACCTCGGCGCGCTTGGCGCCATGATCGTTCACGCCGCTGCGGCGGATGTATTCGATCATCATGAAGGCAAGCTGGCTCGCCAGCCTGCTCGCCTGGAGACGCTGCACGACGCCCATCAGCGGGACGCGGAAGTTCACCGGACGCCCCTTGCGCAACCACCACAGCAGCCTGATCCAGTTGAACGGGAACAGCCTGCCGCCCATCGGCTTCAGCACCGCGTTGACGTCGGGCAGGGCGAGCATGAACGCCACCGGCTCGCCATCCAGCTCGGCGATCATGTTGGCGTTCTCGAAGATCAACGGGGCCAGCTTCTTCGCGGCATAGGCTTTCTCGGCTTCGGTGAAGGGTACGAAGCCCCAGTTCTTCGACCAGGCATCGTTGAGGATGCCGATGACGATCGCCGCGTCCCGCTCGAAATGCCGCTTGTCCACCTGGCGGATGCGGATGCGGTCGTTCTTCTCGCCCGAAGCGACGATGCGGTTCACCAGCGGCGGAAAGCCGTCCTCGACCGGCAGGTCGTAAGTCAGCAGCCGCTTGGCGACGGTGTAGCCGGCCGCTTCGATCCAGGCTTCGTATTCCGGCCGGTTGTGCCCCATCATCACCATCGGCGGATGATCGTGGCCTTTCACCAGCAGGCCCGGTTCCTCCCAGATCGACAGGCTGATCGGGGCGAGGACGCGGGTCATGCCCTGTTCGCGCAGCCATTGCTCGGCGCGCACGATCAGGGCGTGGGCGACTTCCTCGTCCTCGGCCTCGAACAGCCCCCAGTTGCCCGTGCCCGGCCCCATGCCCTGTTCCGGCGGCTGCTTGAGCGCCAGTTCGTCGTAATGCGCGGAGATGCGCCCGACCGGCCTGCCGCCACGCCGAGCGAGGAACAATTGCACTTTGGCATGGTCGTGGAACGGGTTCTTCCCCGGCGTCAGCAGCTCGATCACTTCGGAGCGCAACGGCGGCGCCCAGTTGGGATCCGATGCATTGATCCGATAACTGACATCGATCAAAGCATCGAAGTCCGCCTTGCCGGAAACCGGCGCGATCACTAGGTCGGCTGAAGACACATTGATGCTTTCGTTCAGGGAAGGTTAGCAGTGCGTATGGTGTCTGCGCCTTGTCAAGCCGAGGTCCCCGGCGCAAGCTCGCACTCGGCGCGGCGGTCCGGCCGCCGTTTCGCGCCGGTTTGGAAATCAATAGCATGAACGCCCAGATCCCCATGGCCCCCGTTACGGGCAGGCCCGACCGCCCCGCCAAGCCCCTCGCCGGCGCGATTGCCGACGATATGGCGATGCTGCGCGCCGCGGCGGAGGAAACGCGCGACATCGGCAAGGCGCGCCCGGAAATCTACTGGCCCGACATGCTGCTCTCCGCCGGCGTCGGCTATGCCGCGCTCGCCGGGGCGATCCTGGTCGGCAGCACGCCGCTGGCGGTGGCCCTGGGCGTCGTCGCCGTGCTGGCGCTCTATCGCGCGCTGCTGTTCATCCACGAACTGACGCACATCCACCGTAACGCCCTGCCGGGCTTTCGCCTCGGCTGGAACCTGCTGGTCGGCATCCCGATGCTGACCCCGTCGCTGATGTACGAGAACGTGCATACGCTGCACCACGCGCGCACCCGTTATGGCACGGTGGAGGATCCAGAATACCTGCCGCTGGCGCTGATGAGGCCGTGGTCGCTGCCGCTGTTCATCCTGATCGCGGTGCTGGCGCCGGTCGCGTTCCTCATCCGCTCGGCGATACTGGTGCCGCTGGGCGCGGCGATCCCGCCGCTGCGCAAGCTGGTCTGGGAACGGTTTTCCGCGCTGACGATCAATCCCGATTTCCGCCGCCGCCCGGCCGAAGGCGCGTTTGCCCGGCAGGTGTTCTGGCAGGAACTCGGCGCCTCGCTCTGGGCCATTGCGCTTCTCGCCGGCGCCTTCGCCATCGGCTGGCGGCCGCTGCTGATCGCGCTGGCGGTGCTGTCCGGCGTGGCGGTGCTGAACCAGCTGCGCACGCTCGTCGCCCACCTGTGGGAGAACGATGGCGAGCCGATGACGGTGACCGCGCAGTTCCTCGATTCGGTGAACGTCCAGCCGCCTTCGCCGCTGGCCGCGCTGTGGGCCCCGGTGGGCCTGCGCTACCACGCGCTGCATCATCTGCTGCCCAGCCTGCCCTATCATTCGCTGGCGGAGGCGCATCGCCGCCTCAGCGCGCGCCTGGGGGCGGCGTCGACTTACCAGCGCGCCAGCTATGGCGGGATGATCGTGCTGGTCGGGCGGATCGCGCGAAGCACGATGTTCGGCGCGCCCCGCCGCGGCCAAGCTCCGCAGCCGGTGGAAAAGACCCTCGGCGCCTGAACCTCGAACGGATGAAAAAAGGGCGCACAGGGAGTTCCTGTGCGCCCTTTTTCATGTGTCCGGCGGCGCAGGCCGCCCGGCGCGAAACCGGATTACTCGGCTGGAACTTCCTCGCTCGCGGCATCGTCGACCACCGTCTCGTCCACCACGGCCTCGTCCTCGATAGCGGCAGGATCGACCAGCGCCGGATCG
Organism: Sphingomonadales bacterium; assembly: GCA_044506885.1. Classification (GTDB taxonomy): domain Bacteria; phylum Pseudomonadota; class Alphaproteobacteria; order Sphingomonadales; family Sphingomonadaceae; genus Croceibacterium_A. The sequence continues at coordinate 106,634 of JBIQKC010000001.1, read as the reverse complement.
ACCACGGGCGGCGCTTCCTCGATCACGGTGGTCTCTTCGACGGGAACCTCTTCGGTGGCGTCGCCGCAGGCCGACAGGGCGAGCAACATGGCGGTCGAAGCAGCGGCGAAAGCAATCTTCTTCATTTCCGTTCTCCTGGTGTGGGAGAGGCCCACAGGACTCGCGGGGGCGAGCGCCGCGTCAAATAGTGGCAAAAATAGGGCAGCGCAAGCCGCCCTCATTCCTCGGTGCGGACAAGCACGGTCTCGCCCAGCACGAAAAACAGCACGAACGGCGCCCACGCCGCCAGAACCGGCGGATAACCGCCGAAACTGCCCATCGCCAGGGCGGCGTTGTCGACCACGAAAAACGCAAAACCGAGCGCCATGCCGATCACCGCGCGCGCCAGAAGGTGGCCGGAACGCGCCAGTCCGAACCCGGCCACCGCGCCCAGCAGAGGCATGAGTACGGCGGACAGCGGGCCGGATATCTTGTGCCACCACTTGCCCTCCAGCTCCGCGGTGCGCCGTCCCGCCGCCTCGAGCGCCGCGATGGAGCGCGAAAGCCGCCCGATCGACTCCGCGTCGGGATCGATGTTTCCGAGCGCGATCTGCGTCGGCGTTATGCCGGGGGCGACGATGACCGGCTCGTTCAGCTGGCGGAATTCGGCGGGGCCGACGTCGAACACGCGCGGCTCCTCCAGCCGCCAGCCGGGATCGGCGAAACGGGCGACGGGCCCGCGAATCTGGCGCACGATCAGGCCGGAAGGGCCGCGTTCGTAGTAGGTCACGTCGCGCATCGCGATTTGCGCGCCCGACCCGGCGATGGAGGACGCCAGCAGGATGTTCGCGCCGTCGCTCAGATAGACGTTCGCCCTGAGGTCCGTCCCTTCGGGGACAGGTCCGAACTCGGCCGCCTCCCACGCCTTGAGCGTCGCGGTGGCGCGGGTAACCACGCGTTCGTTGAAAGCGAACGAGACCACCGCCACGAGCGTCGCCGCCAGCACCAGCGGCGCGAGGATCTGGTGCGCGGAAAGGCCCGCAGCCTTCATCGCGATCACTTCGCTGTTCTGGTTGAAGGTCGCGAGCGTGATGATCGTCGCCAGCAGCACCGAGTACGGCACGAAGCGCGCGATCAGTTGCGGCACGCGCAGCGAGGCGTAACGCAGCAGCTCGCCCTGCCCGTTGCCGGGGTAGGCCAGTATCTCGCCGCTGTTGCTCAAGAGGTCGAGCATCGCCAGCACCAGCACCAGCATGACCAGCACCGCCAGGATGCGGGTCATGAAAGTCTTGCCGAGATACCAGGTCAGCGTCCGCGACGGGAAGAAGTCAAACAGCACCGGCCGCCGCCTCCTTCGCGGGATTGCCGGTTTCGAGGCGGTCGCGCCGGCGGATCAGCGCCTTCAGCCGCCGGCCGACCTTGGCATAAGCCATTTCCAGCGCCCCGATAGCCTGCCCGCCGGGTACGAAGGCGACGCGGTAATACATCCACGCGATCATCGCCGCGAGGACCACGAACGGGCCCCATAGCGCCAGCACCGGATCGATCCGGCCGATCTCGGCCACCTCCTGCCCGTACTGGTTGACCTTGTGATAGGCGACCACGATCACGATCGACACGAACACGCCGAGCGCCGAGGTCGAGCGCTTGGGGGGTATCGCCAGCGCCACCGCCATCAGCGGCAGCATCAGCATCATGATCACTTCGACCATGCGGTAGTTGAAGTTCGCCTGCCCGGTCGCGCGCTGTTCGGCGGTGGAGCTGTCGCTCCAGCCGAGCCTGGCCAGTTCGGGCAGCAGGTATTCGCGGCTTTCGTCGCCCCGCGCCCGGAAGCGTTCGATGGCCGGCAGGTCTATCGGCAGGTCGTGCTGCGAAAAGCTCAGCACGCGGGGGCTTTCGCCGGGCATGTCCTGCACGATCGTGCCGTCGAGCAGCCGGAAGACGATGGTGTTGCGATCCTCCTCGCTGGCGAGAAAGCGCCCCTCGCGGGCGGAAATCGACAGCACCTGGCCCTTGTCGTTGGCGATGCGGGCGAAGATGCCCAGCAGGCGGCGGCCGTCCTCCTGGCTTTCCTCGATCCGCAGCGCGACGCGATCCTCCAGCTGGGTCACTTCACCGACCTCGATCGAGGCTCCCAACGCGCCGGACCGCAGCTCGAAATCGAGTTCCTCGTACGAATAGCGGGCCAGCGGCTGCCAGAAGCCGACGATCACGAAATTGACCGCCACCAGCACCAGCGTGATCAGGTACGGCACCCGCAGCAGGCGCGTGTAGCTGAAACCGACCGCGCGCAGCACGTCCAGCTCGCTCGATACCGCGAGCTTGCGGAACGCGAACAGGATGCCGAGCATCAGGCCGAGCGGAATGGCGAGCCCGGCATATTCGGGGATCAGGTTGACCAGCATCCGGAAAACGATGGTCACCGGCCCGCCTTCGGCCGACACGAACTCCATCAGCCGCAGCATCTTTTCCAGCATCAGCAGCGAGGCCGCGAGCGCGAAGACGCCGAACATCGGCAGCAGCACCAGCCGGAGAATGTAGCGATCGATGGAGGTGATGAAGGGCAAGGCGGGGGGCTGTCGCTGAAAGGGTCGCGCGGGGCTATAGCGGCGCGGCGGCTTCAGGTCATGCTCCGATGCGCGGCACGTGCCGGATTCACGCCTTTTCGAGCGTGCACTGGAGCGGGTGCTGGTTCTCGCGGGCGAAATCCATCACTTGGTTGACCTTTGTTTCGGCCACTTCGTAGGGAAAGATTCCGCACACCCCCACGCCTCGCTGGTGGACGTGGAGCATGACGCGCGTGGCCTGTTCCAGGTCCATGCGGAAAAAGCGCTTGAGCACCATCACGACGAATTCCATCGGCGTATAATCGTCGTTGAGCATCAGCACCTTGTACTGGTGCGGCTTCTTGGGCTTCGCGCGCGTGCGCGTGGCGACGCCGACTTGCCCTTCGCCATCGACGATACCGGGATCATCGTCCTCGCCGGCGGCGCGCACGGGCAAGCCATGCCGCTCTAGCGCAAGGTCGTCGGGAAAGGCGGGGTGCGAATGCATGGCAGGGCAAATATCGTATCGACGGGCGCGGCTGCAAGCCCGCGCGGCATGTTCGGTTAACGGGGAACGCCCCGGCCCGAAAACGTAGAGGCCGGGCAGCGCTGGCTGCCCGGCCTCCGTCGTTCCGCCGAAGGGAGAGGAGATCCGGCGGTATCGGGTAAAAATCAGGCCGCTTTCGAGAGCTTTTCCGCCGCGAGGTTCACGCGGCCCGAGATCGGGGCGAAGCTGTCGGTGGCCAGCTTGACGAACGCTTCGGTGTTCTTCGAGCCCGTGGCGACGAGCGAATCGAAGTTCCGGCGCATGATCTTGCCCTGGAGCTGGAACAGCTCGGTCGGGCTCTTCACCGCGGCCAGTTCCTTGAAGTCCGTCGTCAGCGTCTCGTAAGCGCTCTTGGCTTCGTCGACGTAGGTCTTGGAAAGGTCCTGCGCGCCGGCGGCGAAGATCTTGCCGCTCTCGACGAACGCTTCGACGTTGCCCTTGGCGAATTCGGTCGCCTCGGTCATCGCCTCGGTGCCCTTTTCGTAGGCGGCCTTGGCGCGGGTCTGCATTTCGCCGAGCGCATCGGCCATCGGCTTGCTGAAATCGGGGGTCTTGGCGGTAGCCATGATCTTTTCCTTCAATTCGGTAATCGTGGGTTGGGGGGTCGTGATCTGCTTGGCCGCCCTGGCCCGTGGGGCTCTGGCGACGCGTACCTTGGTCTTTGCCGGCGTCTTCCTGGCCGGGGCCTTCTTCGCCTCGGCCTTCGTCGCCTTCGTTTGCGGCTTCCTTACAGGCCGCGAAGACTTGGCGGCCGCCCTGGCCGGAGCCGCAACCGGCTCCGGAGAGCTGGCCTCGGCGGGAGCCGCCTTGACCGGCTCGGCCGGGGCTGCGTCGACCGCGGCTGCCGCCTCGGCATAGGCCTTCTCGGCGCTTTGCTCGGCTTTTTCCGTGGTCTCGGCCATGTGTCCTCGCTTTGCCTGCACGTTAGACGCACATCTCTGCTGCACTGCACAATAGGGATGCCGCAATGCGAAGTCAACGATTTTTTGTGCAGCGCACAATAAGTGCCCGGCGTGACGCCTCAGCGAAGGGCGACGTAACGTCCCGGCGCGTCCTCGATCACCCGATCGTCTGGCGATCCCGGCTTTCGCTTTCCCGTCGCGGGCGCGACGTCGGGCGTCAGCGCCCGCAGCCAGTCGCGCCAGTCCCGCCACCAGCTTCCGGGGTGCTCGACGGCCGTTTCCACGAAATCGGCCAGCGAACCGGCGGCTTCGCCGGTCCAGTACTGGTACTTGTTCGCCTCCGGCGGGTTCACCACCCCGGCAATGTGCCCGCTTCCGGCCAGCACGAAGCGGACCGGACCGGCAAGAACGCCAAGCATCCGGTACACGCTTTCCGGCGGCGCGATGTGGTCCTCGCGCCCGGCCTGGACATAGGCGGGCGTTTCGATCAGCCGCAGGTCGACCGGGGTGCCGTCCATCGTCAGCGCATCGGGCGCGACCAGCCGGTTGTCGCGATAGCAGTCGCGCAGATAGGCCTCGTGCCACTTCGCCGGCAGGTTCGTCACGTCGCCGTTCCAGTGCAGCAGGTCGAAGGCCGGGTAATCCTCGCCCAGCAGGTAGTGGTTGACCACGTAGTTCCAGATCAGGTCGGTCCCGCGCAGCAGGTTGAACGTCGCCGCCATGTAGCGGCCGTCGAGATAACCGCCCTTGCTCGCCTGCTTGATCAGCTCGATCTGCGTGTCGTCGACGAACAGCCTGAGCTCGCCCGCGCGCTCGAAATCGACTTGCGCGGTGAGGAACGTCGCGCTCGCCACCTTGTCCGCCTCGCCGCGTCGGGCCAGCACCGCCAGCGTTGCCGCGAGCGTCGTCCCGGCCACGCAATAGCCCACCGTATGCACCGCCGGCGCGCCCAGCCGCGCGCGCACGACGTCGATCGCCTCGATCTGCGCCCGCGCGTAATCGTCCCAGCCGATGTGCGCGAGGCTCTCGTCGGCCGAGCGCCACGAGACCATGAACACCGTCAGGCCCTGCCCCACCGCCCATTTGACGAAGCTTTTCTTCGGATTGAGGTCGAGGATGTAGAAGCGGTTGATCCACGGCGGGAAGATCACCAGCGGCGTCGCCAGCACCTCCTCGGTCTGCGGTGTGTACTGGATCACCTGGAACAGCGGCGTCTCGAACACGACCTTGCCCGGCGTGCAGGCGATCGTCTCGCCGAGGCGGAAGGCCGCGGAGTCGGTGTGGGTCAACTGGCCCTTCTCGAGGTCGCGGGCCAGCCGCTCCATGCCCTTGACCAGGTTTTCGCCGTGGGTTTCGATCGTCCGCTCGAGCACCACCGGATTCATCAGCGGGAAGTTGGCCGGGCTCATCGCGTCGAGCACGCTGCGCGTGGCGAAGCGCAGCTGCTCGCGGTCGCTCTCTTCCAGCCCCTCGACTCGGTCGACCTTTTCGAGGATCCGCTCGGCGAACAGCAGGTAGGTCTGGTGGATCAGCGCGAAGACCGGCTGCTCGCGCCACGCCTCGTCGGCGAAACGCCTGTCGCTGCGCGGCAGCTCGATTTCGGGCGAGCGGTCCTCGCCCGCCTTCGGGCCGAGTCCGTACTGCGCCAGCACATCCTCCCACAGCTCCATGCCTTCCTCGGCCAGCCGCGCGTGGAACTCCGGATCGAGAAGCGGCACCTGCCGGTACCACGCCTGCATCAGCCCCATCCATTGCGCCGGATCGGCCAGCAGCGGCACAGGCGCCTCCGGGATCGCCTGTTGCTCGCAGAACTCGAGCCACATCCGCTGCAGCTTGAGCGCCGACTCGCCCCACCCGGTGATCTCGGCGTCCGAAGGCACCGCCTCGGACATCTCGGGCACGAACGTCCCGACCATCTGCCGCGCCGCCTCGCCCTGCATCCGCAGCATCTCGGTGAAGATGTCGGCGGCGTGGGTCGGGGAATCGTCCATCATCGCCATCATAGGGCCGATTGTTGCATTTGGGAGAGCATCTCCGGCAATCGGCAGCGGCGCAATTGCGCTGGCCGGCCGATTCCGTCACAATCGTTGCGCCGCGCGCACGAAAGCGCGGCATTTTCGATCAACCCCATTGGATCAACGAGGTCATGGATACCGAATTCTACCGCATCAAGCGCCTGCCGCCCTATGTCATCGCCGAAGTCAACGCGATGCGGGCCGCAGCACGCGCCAGCGGTCGGGACATCATCGACCTCGGCATGGGCAACCCCGACCTGCCGCCGCCGCAGCACGTGATCGACAAGCTGTGCGAAGTGGCGCAGAATCCCGCCGCACACGGCTATTCGCAGTCGAAGGGCATCCCCGGACTGCGCAAGGCGCAGGCGAACTATTACCAGCGCCGCTGGGGCGTGGACGTCGATCCGGAAAGCGAAGTCGTCGTCACCCTCGGCTCGAAGGAAGGGCTGGCCAGCCTCGCCACCGCGATCTGCGCGCCGGGCGACACCATCCTGGCGCCCAATCCCAGCTACCCGATCCACACTTTCGGCTTCATCATCGCCGGGGCCAGCATCCGCGCGGTTCCGACCACGCCGGACGAACGCTATTGGGATTCGCTCGACCGCGCGATGCGCTTCACCACGCCGCGCCCGACGATCCTGGTGGTCAACTATCCGTCCAACCCGACGGCGGAGGTGGTGGACCTCGCATTCTACCAGAAGCTGGTCGACTGGGCGAAGGAGAACAAGGTCTGGCTGCTGTCGGACCTCGCCTATTCGGAGCTCTACTACAACGGCCAGCCGACGCCCTCGATCCTCCAGGCCAAGGGGGCAAAGGACGTGGCGGTGGAATTCACCAGCCTGTCGAAGACCTTCTCCATGGCCGGCTGGCGGATCGGTTTCGCGGTCGGCAACCAGACGCTGATCGCGGCGCTGACACGGGTGAAAAGCTATATCGACTACGGCGCCTTCACCCCGATCCAGGCCGCCGCCGTGGCCGCGCTCAACGGCCCGCAGGACATCGTCGAGAAGAACCGCCAGCTCTACCACAAACGGCGCGACGTGATGGTGGAGGCGTTCGGCCGCGCCGGGTGGGACATTCCCGCTCCGCCCGCCTCGATGTTCGCCTGGGCTCCGCTGCCGCCGGCATTGAAGGACATGGGCAGCCTGGAGTTTTCCAAACAGCTCCTGACCCATGCCGATGTCGCGGTCGCCCCCGGCGTCGGCTATGGCGAGGACGGCGAAGGCTTCGTGCGCATCGCCATGGTGGAGAACGAGCAGCGCCTCCGCCAGGCAGCGCGCAACATCAAGCGCTACCTCCAGACGATGGGCGTCAACAGCTCCGCCGCATGACCGTGCCGGGCCTGCTTCCTCTCACCGGCGAGCAGGCCCCACGCGGAAAATCGCTGTCGCGGCGGGGAGTTAGCGCTATCTCCGTTGTCGCGGGCCAATTTCATGATTAGGCCTGACCGGAAAATAGTTCGCAAGCTACCTATCGGCCGACAGAGCCGAAGGCCCCTGGAGGAGAGGATTGCACGATGAGCGATGCTGTTGCGGGATCGGGGCCGGCAGGCCCAAAACTGGATGTCGCCGGGTTCCTGCAAGGGCTCAACTTCACCCCCTTTCACCGCCGCATCCTGATCCTGTCGTGCCTGGTCACCTTCTTCGACGGGCTCGACTTCTCGCTCATCGCCTACACGCTCCCCTACATCCGCGACGAGATGCTCCTCGACGAGGAGATGATGGGCTATGTCAGCGCGGCCGCCTTCATCGGGCAGATGATCGGCTCGCTGGTCGGCTCCTACATCGCGGACGTGATCGGGCGGCGGCCGGTGATCCTGATCTGCACCGTGCTCAGCGCCGTCCTGACATTCGCCACCGGCTTCGCGCAGACGCCCGAAACGCTGATGGTCCTGCGCTTCCTCGCCGGGCTGACGATCGGTGGGCTGCTGGCGCCGGCATGGTCGCTCAATATCGAGGCGATGCCCGCCGGAAAGCGGGCCACGTCCGTCACGATCATCATGCTCGGATTCAGCGCCGGCGCGGCCGCGGCGGGCCCGATCACCAATCTGATCGCGCCCGATTTCGGCTGGCACTATGTGTTCTTCATCTGCGGCTCGCTGACGCTGGTGCTGGCGGTGCTGCTGCAATTCACCCTGCCCGAATCGGCCCGCTGGCTGGTCGCGAAAGGCCGGCCGAAGGCGCAGATCGTCCCGCTGCTCGACCGCTTCGATCCGTCGGGGGATGCCGCGCGGTATGACGAATTCTACCTCTCGGACGAACGCAAGACGTCGAGCTCGGACAACCCGTTCACCAAGATCGCCGCACTGTTCAAGGGCTGGCTGGCCTATATCACCCCGCTGATCTGGCTGGCCTATTTCTGTTCCAGCTTCGCGATCTACCTGAAGTCCAGCTTCGGGGTGCTGTTCCTGGAGGAACTGGGCCTGACGGTGCAGAACGCCACCTGGATCGGCTCGGCCACCGGCATCACGGGGGCCATCGCCGGGGTCGCCCTGCTGGCGATGACGGAGAAGCGCGGCCCGGCCGGGATTACGCTGGCGCCGCTGATCGGCATTCCGTTCCTGCTCCTCGTCGGCCTGGGCTTCGTCCTCAGCGGGCCGCTGTTCATCCCGGTGATCTTCATCGGCGGAGTTCTGGTCGGCGCGGGCCACGCGGCGGTGATCTCGATCACCAGCATCTACTACCCCAGCGCCGTGCGCGCGACGGGGGGCGGCTGGGCCAGCTTCATGGCCAAGTTCGCCGCCGTGGCCGCGCCCCTGATCGGATCGCGCCTGTTCCTCGGCAGCGATGCCAAGGTGCTCGACGGATACATTTTCTCCGCCGTCTGCCTTGCCGGCATCGTGGTCTGCGTGCTGGCGCTGGCGCACTTCGCCAAGCGCCTGCGCGCGGAGCAGGAGAGCGAACCGGCCCGCGCCGCCGCCGCGTTCGCCGATTGACCGCCGGAGCCCGCCCCGGAGACTGCTTATGACCTTGCGCTCCCTCGCCGCCAACACGCCCGGCCGCCGCGCCAACTGGAAGGCGCTCGGCCTCAGCGCGGAGGACATGGAGAAACCCAAGATCGCGGTGGTGAACTCCTCCAGCGAACTGGCGATCTGCTACGCCCACCTCGATTCCATCGCGAAGATGGTGAAGGAGGAAATCCGCGCCGCCGGGGGCGTGCCGTTCGAGGTTCGCACGGCGGCCCCGAGCGACTTCATCACCGGCGCGGCAAAGCGCGGCAGCTACATCCTCGCCGGGCGCGACATCATCGCCAACGACATCGAAGTGCAGGTGGAGGCCGCGCTGCTCGACGGGATGATCTGCCTGACGAGCTGCGACAAGACCCCGCCCGGCCACCTGATGGCCGCCGCCCGGCTGGACATCCCCACGATCCTCGTCATCGGCGGCTACCAGCAGGCGGGCGAGATCGACGGCGAGCCGGTGGACGTGGAGGATGTCTGGTCCGGCTCGGTCGGCGTGCGCTTCGGGGCGCAGCCGAAGTTCCCGGTCGCCGACATGGCCGAAAACGCGATTCGCGGCCCCGGCGTCTGCGCCGGCATGGCCACCGCCAACACCATGCACTGCGTGGTCGAGGCGCTCGGCATGTGCCTTCCGGGCCACGCCCCGGTACGCGGCAACAGCCCGAAGATGCAGGCCAATGCGCGCGCCGCGGCGCGGCGGATCGTCGAGATGGTCCGGGAGGATCTGCGCCCCCGGCAGATTCTCACCGAAGGCGCGTTCCGCAACGCCATCGCCACGGTGCTGGCGGTCTCCGGCAGCATCAACGCCATCAAGCACTTGCAGGCCGTGGCGGTGGAGGGAGAGACCGGCATCGACGTCCACGCGCTGTGGGAGGAGATGGGCGATGTCCCGGTCATTTCCGCCGTGCGCCCGACCGGTGACGTGCGGATCGAACGGTTCGAGGACGCCGGCGGCGCGCGCGCCGTGCTGAAGCGTCTGGCAGGCCGCATCGACACCGGCGCGCTCACCTGCACCGGCAGGACGCTGGCCGAAAACCTCGCTGGCTACGAGATCGCCGGCCCCGACGTGATCCGCGCAATGGACGACGCGATCGGCCCCGGCCCCGCCATCGCCATCCTGAGGGGCAATTTCGCCGACAACGCGGTGGTCCGCCTCGGCATCCGCGACGGCAGCCGGCCGGAGGAGTTCAGCGGCCCGGCGCGCGTGTTCGAGGACGTGAACGATTGCATGGACGCCATCGCCAACGGGATCGTCCAGCCCGGCGATGTGGTCGTGGCCCGCAACCAGGGTCTCAAGGGCGGCCCGGCGATGGGCGGCAGTGCCAGCGTGATCCTCTTCGCACTCGACGCGGCCGGCCTTGCCAAGTCCACCGCCTTCGTCACCGACGGCCAGCTCTCGGGCCTGTGCCTGAAAGGGCTGACGGTGGCCGAAGTCTCCCCCGAAGCGGCCACCGGCGGCCCCATCGGCAAAGTGCGCGACGGCGACGTTATCCGCATCAGCGTGGCCAATCGCGGCATCGACATCGACGTTCCCGCAGAGGAACTCGCCGCGCGCGAAAGCCCCGGCTACGTCAACCCCGCCACCGGCTACCTCGCCAACTTCCGCGAAGCGGCGCGGCCGCTGCATACCGGCGGGGTACTGCTGCCCGAAACGGGCGATTGACGGCCTGCAAGCTCACCCCATGACGGGTAATCGGGCGAGCGCCGCGCGAACCACGCAATGCCCTGTCTGCCAGACGGTTTTCTCATGCGGTCCGGGGACCGGGACGGGCGGCAAATGCTGGTGCAGCGACCTGCCGCCGCTCGTCGCGCCCGTGCCGGGGACAGACTGCATGTGCCCCGCCTGCCTTCGCGCGGCGCTCGAAAGCGCGGATGACCTATCGCCTAATCCTGCTTCGTCATTGCGCCCCCGGCCTTGAGCCGGAGGAAGCAATCCATGGCGTATTGCGGTCTTCCTTCGCGGCCAAGGCGACAGTTTCCGCCGCAAGGCGACGGTTTTCGCCGCCAAGTTTACGCATTTGCCCGCCGAGCCGTGTCAACGGTGTCAACTTCGCCCTATCGCGCCGCCAGTTCCCGGTCGATCGCGACAATGGCCTGCTTGTAGCGGTCGCGGTCGAGGCTGCCGTAGCGGTCCACGAAGCTCTGCTCCGACAGCCCCTCCGGGCCGCGCAGCAGCGTTTCAGGCAGCAGGCTCTCCTCGCTTGCCTGGGCCAGCTGGTCGATCGTCTGTTCCGCCGTAGCGGGATCGAGCGCGCGCAACGCGGTCCTCACCCCCGCCCGGTCCGCCGCAATGTCGACGAAGGAGAAGCCGGACCCTTTCCCAAGGCTGTCGTCGAGTTCCTTCCATTCGCCGATGCTGGCGGACGCCTTTTCCCCCAGCACCGCCGCGATGGCGGCCGACAGGGTCCAGTGCTTGGCGAGGTCCGCGCGCTGCTGGAGGCGCAACTGCCCGGCCGGGCGAGGGCAGGCCCGTTCCAGTTCGTCCGCATCGGGCACGAGAATCCTGGCTTCCTTTCCGACCACCAGCAACGACAGCGCGACGAAGGCCGCGCGGGTATTGGCCCGCGTCGGGTCGGCGCGCACCGGCTCGAAAGTCCGCCGCGCCATCTCGGCAAGATCGGAGGCCGGCCTCTCCTGCTGCCCGGCCGCCAGCTCGCAATAGATCTTGCCAACAGCCTGGCGATCCAATCCGCCGCCGCCGGTTGCGATCAGTTCGGTCAGTATCCCGGTCCGTTCCGGCAGCACGACCTCGGCCAGCACGTCGGTGTCATGGACGGCGAAGCGCCGCACCACCTCGTCCAGCGGCGGCACCGTGGCTCCCCGCCGGCTCAACACCCAGCCTCCGATGTCCGCCGCCCATCTCCCTGCCGCGAGGGGAAACGTCACCCTGCCCACCTTCAGGCGGACCGCGGGGAACCCCTCGTGCTCGCCGGCAACGGTGGCCGACGCATTGATCCACAGCCCCGCCGGCAGCGCAAAGCTGGCGCGCCCGGAAAGCACGCCGTCCGCCACCCGCCCTTCAAACCGGCCGCTTCCGGCAGCGTCGCTGGCAAGGGCGGCCAGCCCCCGGAGCATCCGGTCGTCGATGCGCACCGGCATCGCCTTGCCCGAGCCCCGGCCCCGTTCCAGCTGCCCCCACGCCTCGCGCACCGCCGCGACATCGCCCGCGGTCGGGCGGTTCGACTCCTCGACCGACGGGCCGATGCTGACGAACAGCGCGGCGAGGACGGCGAACAGCGCCGCCAGCGCGATCGCGGCCCGGCGCAACCAGCGCGACAGCGTGGAAGGAGACGACGGTTCCATGCGGTCAGTCAGGGGCCGGACCTTGCCCGCGCTACTCCGCCGCCATGGCGTGGACCGCGGCCACCGCCGCATCGTCGCTCAGATGCGCGCCCTGCCGCCGCAGGATCGCCCGCACCTCGCCGACATCGACGTCGCGCGGCCTGACGCCGCGATCCGCCGCCACCGCCGCGCCCACGCCGGCCGCGTGCCCGGTCAGCCAGCACTGCGGGATCTCGCGCATGAAGCCGTGGCTGTTGGCGTCGCAACTGATGTGCCGACCGGCCGCCAGCAGCCCGTCGAGCGCGCGCGGCACCAGGCAGCCGTAAGGCACCGAGACCACCGGGAACTTGGGGCTGATCGACGGGCTCACGCCCACTTCGTCCGCCACCGGCGTCCCATCTCCCCAGTCCTTGCGCTCGATCCGCGCCGCGCCGCCCAGCCGCCGCGTATGGCGCACGCCGAGCTGCGCCGCGCTGTTGAGCGAATAGGCTCCTTCGAAGCCCGGCGCGTGCCTGCGGAAGAACTGCGTGTGCCCTTCCATCAGCCGGTGGCTGCGGATCTCGACCTCGGTCATGTCGTCGACATCGAGCGCCGAGAGGCCCGACTGGCGCGGCCCCAGCCACATCGCCACGTCGGGCCGCCAGGTGACATAGGGCGTCTGGAAGAAGCCCAGCTCCTGCCGGCCGCGCTCCATCAGCTCGCGCAATTCGTCGGGGTGGTGGATCTTCCAGTCGATCCAGCGATCCATGTCCACGCCGCCGACGATCCACGCGGTGTTCATCGAATGGTGAACGTCGCCTTCCTCGATGTCGGTGTCGAACTCCGCCCCGGCGCGGGCGAACATGTCGCCGTCGCCGCTGGTGTCGACCACCACCTTGGCCAGGATCGCCTGCCGCCCGCCCTTGCTTTCGAAGATCACGCCTTTCGCCGCGCCGTCCTCGACCAGCGGCCGCGCCGCCCAGGCGTGGAACACCAGCCGCACGCCCGCCTGGAGCAGCATTTCCTGGTTGTTGAGCTTCATCCGCTCGGGATCGAGCGTCGGCGCCCACTGCACGATGCCGTGGAAGGCGGTGGTGCGGTTCTGCCAGTACGCGACCTTGGCCGGATCCTTGCTGCCCCAATCGGCCATCGGCGGCCCTGCGATGCCCTCGCGCGGCATGCGCTCGATGAATTCGCGCGCGAAGCCTTGGATCACGTGATTGCCGCTCCAGTCGGTCATGCGGTCGATCCACATCACCAGCCCGCCGGTGGAAAGCCCGCCGAGGCAGTTGTAGCGCTCGACCAGCGTCACGTCCGCGCCGGCCTTGGCCGCCGCCCAGGCCGCCGCGCACCCGGCCGGCCCGCCGCCGACCACGACCACGTCGCAGCGGTGGTAGATAGCGATCTCGCGCGCGTCCTCGCGCACCGTGCCGCCGCCGCCGGGGGGCGGCAGCGTGCGGCCGGCGCTTTCGAACACGTCGGAGCCGAGGAAGCGTTCCTCGCTATGCCCGGCGATCCGCTGCATTCTGACTTCGTCTGTCATTCCCCGCGCGCTACCCTGTCGCGAAGGACGCGGCAAGCGAAGGGCGTTGCGCCGCCTGCCCCCATTCGCTAGGGCGCGCGCTTCCGGCCCGATGGCGGAGTGGTTACGCAGAGGACTGCAAATCCTTGCACGCCGGTTCGATTCCGGCTCGGGCCTCCATTCCCAGGGATTGCAGCGCGGGCCCAACGCCGATATTGGCCCGCGCGAGCGCCGCTTTAGCTCAGTTGGTAGAGCACATCATTCGTAATGTTGGGGTCAGCCCGGCATTGCGGCATAAGCTGGAAGTGGGTTAGGGCAGGAAGCGTAAGGGTTCTAAGGGTTAAGCCGCTTTAGCTCAGTTGGTAGAGCGCCACATTCGTAATGTGGATGTCAGGTGTTCGAGTCACCTAAGCGGCACCACCCTCCTTCCTGCAAATCAGCCAAAATCTGTCTGCTGAGAGCCCCCTTGCCTTGGGCATCCCATTTGGGTGCTGTTTGGGCGTCTGGGGCCGGTGGCCGTCAGGCCGCTTCAAACGTGCGCCGTCGTGTTTGAACGGTGCAGCATCGCTGCAAGTTCTATCCTTCCGCCGCATCCTCCCTTCCAGCGATTAAGCGTCATGGCACAATCGGATGGAATAGGACGTAACGCGCCGTGCCACTGTGGTAGCGGTCAGCGGCATAAGCATTGCTGCGGAAGCCTTGCGCCTGATGCGGAACTGAATCCGATTGAGGAATCAGGGCTGCCCGCTGGCCTCATAGACGCAGTTAAGGGGGCGTATGACAATGAGGTTCGCCGCAAGGAATGGCCTCTACGCTACGGCGCGACACTCCCTTCCGCAATGACGATTTGGCAGGGTAACATACTCCTCCCCGGACCTTGATCGCTTACCTGCGATTGAGGTTCGGGGAATTCCCGAATTTCTTGCTTTTCCTTTCTTCTACCTCTTCTTTGGGGTCGTTCGACCGTATTAAGCTCGCTTGTGACAAGATCGGCCGCCAAAAAACTCCCTGAACATTTATTCGTGTAGCCGGGTTGCATCGGCGTAGCACGATACCATCTATGGTTCAGCTACCAGTCGCAACCGACGGTTTCGGACGCTCAGCCAAGAAGCGTCATTTCCTTCTCTTCCGCCTTTTAGCCGCAGCCGTGGCCAATCCAGGCGCGCTGCACTCATATGAAGGAAATGACGATGACCCACTATGGCAAGATCAAGTCATACGACAGCGACAAGCGTGCTGGTACGATCGTTCCCGAAACGGGGGGGGACGCGCTTCCGTTCAGAAAGTCCGATCTGCAACAGCAAGCTCAGGAGCCCAGGGTCGATCAACGCTACGGCTACGAAACCAGCGAGGTCGACGGCGGCAAGAGGCGAGCCATCAACCTGCAGCAGCAGGGCGAGAGCGAAACCCAGGAGCAGCAGGCTCGCGCCCAGCAGGGCTAACAGACGCGTGGGGTCGGGGCGCGTGCTCCGGCCACCGTTGTTCCTCAATGAGCGAAAGCGAGCGCACCATGGACCTGAACCAGTTGCTCTACAATCACCAGCTAGCCAAGCTAAATGCTGGACATACGCCCCCGGGCGGAGATCGCGATACCTATTTCGACCTCGTGGGCTACTACGCCAGGCGGATTACCGAGTGGCGTCGGGCCAATGGCCTGTCCGAAATCGGCTGGCCCCGAGACGAACGCCTGGACGGGAACCTGGTCCCATGATGATCCCGGAAGCTCCTTTCGATGCGGAAACGTCGAGCGCTGTAGAATGGGAAGGCGAGGGTGGCGCGCTTGCCCCCAATAGGCCGCCCGCGTTGCCGGATGAAATTATAGCGATCACCGTGACCCACTATCGCGTCGGGCCATATACCTATACCAATCTCGACGATGCCATGGCCCAGTATCGACGATCCTTGAAGACGGACTCTGCCTCAAGGACGTAGCGCTCGCAGCCTTCGGGCACGCCTTCGTGGCGAACTTGGGATGTCACTCGCCCTATGGGGCTACAATCCCCCACCTGTAATGCCCTTCCTCCGAGCATGATCGCCTGGCTGCGATTGGGGTTGGGGCTTCCTGCACCCTTTCCCATTTCTCCACCCCATGCCTCCCCCTTTGGGGCCAGCTTGGACGGGCTTCCGGAGTCCCATTCTGCCAAAGCGCATTCCCTACCAGAAACTGGCTACCCAGCGGCTCATTCGAGTTTGGGAGGTGTTTGGGAAAGTGCCACCGGGGAAGCCCGGAATCCCCCGCAATCCCTTGCGGAGTATCGCATTTCCGGTAGGCTTCTATTTTATTCGTAATGATGGGGTCACGTGTTCGAGTCACGTAAGCGGCACCATTTTTGTTTCGACGGCGACCTGTGCAGGTGTGGGACAAGACGGCCGTTTCCGTCATCCAAACCCGATTGACGGGGCCCAATGCAGTCCAATAATGGGCATTTGCGATTGCTCTTGGTGATTTAGACCGCAATCACTCTTGCAGATCGCTCGCGCCTATTGCGTCCGGTCGCTGGGGATTCGCTGTGACCAAGCAGGCAAGACTCGAAGTGGGGGGCAGTCGAACCGTATCGCTGACGCGTCCGCTTCGGCGCGAGACGCTCGGTCTTTACCTGGTCGTCCTGACCGTCGTTCTCGACGCGATCGCGATCACGGCCGGCTTCAAGATCGTCGAGATCGGCAGGAGCTATCGCTGGCTCTCGCCGGGGGGAGTGCCGCTGCCGGTGCTGGCCATCCCCGCCTATGTCTACTTCGGCATCATCAGTTCGGCATTTTCGTTCCACAATCTGGTCCGGATATCGGCGTCGGTAAGCAGCGCCTGGCGAGCGCTGCTCGGGGCTATCGTGGTGGTGATCCTCGTCGCGTTCTTCGCCAAGTTCGGCCTCAAGATCTCGCGTCTGGCATTCATCTACGCCGCCTTCGCGTCGAGCGCGCTGCTGGTGGTGTCGCGCATACTGGTCGCCGGCACGATCCGCTGGGGGCTGAAGAGCGGCACGTCGGACCGGCTGCTCATCACCGGACAGGCTCATCCCGATCTGCCGCCGGAGATGGACGTGCTCGATCCGGTCGGCGCGGGCCTGCTCCCGGACCTTTCCGATCCGGTGCAGATGTCGCTGATTGCCGAGCGCCTGATGCCCTACGACCACATCTTTCTCGACCGTGACGTGGAAGGGGCGGACCACTGGATCACGGTGCTCAAGGCGTCGGGAATCCGCTGCGAACTGGTTATCCCGAGCCAGGCGATCCATGCCGCGGTGGGTATCGGCCGGCTGGGACAGAACGACACGCTGATTCTCTCGCGCGGTCCGCTCAGCCTCGGCAGCCGGGTCCAAAAGCGCCTGTTCGATCTGGCGATCGCGATCCCGCTGGTGATCCTGACCGCGCCTTTGATGGCGCTCGTTGCGGTGCTGATCCGCCTCGAATCGCCGGGCCCGGCGCTGTTCAGGCAGGAACGCATCGGCCAGGGCAACCGCCCGTTCCGCATCTACAAGTTCCGGTCGATGCGCCTCGCCACCCTCGATGCGACGGGCGCGCGTTCGACCGCGCGCGACGACGATAGGCTGACGCGGGTCGGCAAGTTCATCCGCCGCACCAGCATCGACGAACTGCCACAGCTGTTCAACGTGCTGCTGGGCAGCATGTCGCTGGTCGGGCCCCGGCCTCACGCGGTCGGCTCGCGCGCCGGCGAACAGTTGTTCTGGGAAGTGTCGGACCACTACTGGATGCGCCATGCGCTGAAGCCGGGCATTACCGGGCTGGCGCAGATTCACGGCTATCGCGGAGCGACCCACTGCCGCGCCGATCTGGAAGCGAGGCTGTCCTACGATCTGGAATACTTGCAGACGTGGAGCCTGTGGAACGACCTTGCGATCCTGTTCGCCACGGTGAAAGTCGTCTCGCACGCGAACGCCTATTGACCGGCCGGTGGATCGCGTTGTTTCGAGGTTCGAGTGCGAAGCATGAAATCGCCCGAAGCGCCATTCCGCGCCCCTCTGCACGACAGAGCCCGCCGCGCTGACGAGACCGTAAGCTGATGCGTTGGGTCGCGCTCGCGCTGCTTCTGCTCAGCCTGCCCGCGTTCATGGCCCTGATCGGCAACGACAAGGGACGGCGCGATCTGGCGCTGATGGCGATCGGCGCGCTTCCCTTCGCGTCCGGCCCCATGCAGGTCGATGCGGCGTTGATTTCGTGGCCGGCGTGGCCCGGCATGGCGAAGGGGATATTGCTTTCACCGATCGACACGCTCGCGCTCGCGCTGATCCTGACACGGCGCCGCAGTGTGGATGGGCTTCCGTTCCGCGTGCTGATTGCGATCTACTCGCTGCCGATCCTGGCGTCCGTCGCAGTGTCGAACTTGCCGACGGCATCGGCGTTCGTGTTTGTCCGAGTCCTTCAGATGACGCTGTTGTTCATCGCAATCGCGGGCGAGCTGACGCGGCCGACCGCTTTGCGCAGCTTGCTGGCGGGCATTTCGTTCGGATTGATCGTGCAATCCGGTTTCGTGATCGAGCAGAAGCTGCGCGGCGTTGTTCAGGCGACGGGCTCCATGTCGCATCAGAACACGCTGGGGATGGTGACCGAACTGGCGGTTCTGCCACTGATCGCCGCCGTGCTGGAGGGAGACAGGAGAAAGATCGTCTACGCCGGCATAGTCGCGGGTTTGATTGTCGTGGCCGGCGGCGGATCGCGCGCGACAATGGCGTTCACGATCGGGGGAATCGCGATATTGGCCGTTCTGTCGCTCAGCCGGCGCATGACTCCACGCAAGGCGACGGTGCTGGGATTGGGCGTGTTGGCGGCAGTGATCGTCCTGCCCTTCGGCGTCTCGACGCTCGAAACCCGGTTCCAGGGCGACACAAGTGCAGAAACCCTGCTGGCGGAAGATGCCCAGCGGACCGCGTTCGCCAGGGCGGCGCGGGCCATGGCGGCCGATCATCCGCTGGGCGTCGGAGCCAATCTTTACGTGACGACCGCCAATGCCGAAGGCTACTCGGCCGCGGCGGGAGTATCGTGGGGAGGCAACAATCGCTCGGCCATGGTGCATAACGCCTATCTTCTGGCGCGCGCGGAGACCGGGTGGGCCGGCCAGTTCGCCCTGATAGCGCTGTTGCTCATACCGCCGGTCGTCGGCATCCGGTTCGCGTTCATGCATCGCAAGCGAGCGCCAGCCGGCATCATCCTTGGCGCGGCAGTGGGAATTCTTGCGATAGCGGTTCACAATATCTACGAATACGCGTGGCACACGCAGCAGCCGCAGGCGCTGTTCTTCATCGACCTCGCGATCATAGCGGGAATCATCCGTGCACACCGCGTCGAACGGCGGGCGCCGCACAAGCGAAATCCCGCATCCGAAGACGAGCCCCAACCTGGGAGAGAGACATTACCGGAACCTTCCGGCCTGAGCGGGCAGACGGGATAGTGCCGCTTCCCCCCGGCAGGCTCTCCGGGACATGGCCGGGGCCCTCTTTCGAACGTGAAGCGAAAGCTCCGACAGCGGCCCTGACCCGGCTTGCCGGCCGGATGGCCGCGCCCCCGCAACACGCGGCGTTCGTTCCCGGCTCATGACCTCCGTCCTGCACATTATCCCGCGCCTTCACAAAGCAGCGGGGAACCTGGCGCGCCATCCGCTGGGCCGACAGGTCGGCTGGGTGACGGGGCCGTTCGTGCTGCGGCAAATACTCCGCCTGGGGCTGAACATCGTCCTCGCCTGGCTCCTGGCGCCCGAATTCTTCGGGCTCATGCTGTTGGTCAATACGCTGCAAACCGGGACCGAGCTGTTGACCGATCTCGGCATCGGTCAGAGCGTGGTGCGTTCCTCTCGCGCGGAAGACAGGCGGTTTCTCAATACCGCATGGACGTTGCAGGTCATTCGCGGCGTTTTCCTGTCGGTGATCGCGCTCGCGCTCGCGGGGCCCATGGGACATCTCTACGGAGGGCCCGAGTTGACGGCGATCCTGCTGGTCATCGGTCCGACATTCCTGGTCTCCGGGCTGCGATCGACGGGCTTGTTCCTGATGCAGCGCAATATGCAGTTGCAGGCGCGGACCGTCTACGACCTGGGCACGGCGGTGTTTCACGCCGTCGTGACGATAGCGCTGGCCATCGCGATGCCGACGGTCTGGGCGCTGGTGTGGGGGCAGGTCATCGGCACGGTCTTTTCGACCGCGATGAGCTTTCTGGTGGGTCCGCGCATACGGCCGAAACTGGTGCTGGAGCGCGCGGCCGCGTACGAGATCGTCCACTTCGGAAAGTGGATATTCCTTTCCACCGCCATCTACTTCGCGGCGACGAGCACCGACCGGTTTTTCTTCGTCGCCGCGCTGCCGCTGGCGATGGCCGGAATCTTCGGAATCGCCCGGTCGATTTCCGAACTGTTCGGCCAGCTTGCGAATACTGCCGGCAACTATCTGATCTTTCCGAAGCTGGCCGCGCTGGCGGACAAGCGAAGCGAGCACTCCGCGTCGCTGCGGAAAAGACGGTTTCAGATTCTCCTGCTTGTCGCGGCGGCGATGGCCGGGGCTCTCGCGGTTTCGGACCAGTTCATTCTGCTGGTCTACGATTCCCGCTACCATCTCGCGGCTTTCATCCTCCCGCTGCTGATGACGGGAACGTGGTTCGGGGTGCTGGCCACGTTCGGCAATTCGATGCTGATGGGGTGCGGCCGTCCCGCCCCCGGAGCGTGGTCCAATGCGGCCAAGTTCGTGACCATGCTCGTCCTGCTGCCGCTGGCGATGGCCCACGGCACCCTGTTCGAAGCGCTGCTCGTGTTGACGGTGGCCGAAGTGATCCGCTGGCTCGTGCTTGCTCCATGGCTCCGGCAGGAGGGACTGGCCACGATCGGCGACGATCTGGCGCTGACCGCGCTGTTCCTCGTTCTGGCCGTGGCGGCGAAGCTGACGCTCGGCTGGATCGGGCTGACGCCGACGCCGGCCGAATGGTGGGCGCTGGGGGAGATCGCGCGTGGTTGACCGCAACGCCCGCATGGCGCGCGCGAGACGGCGCGCGCCTATCGCTGTCTCGGTTCGTTCACGAAACGATGGAAGTGTTTCTCGACGGAACGGCGCGCCGAGCGGCTATCCGACCGCCTTGTCTCCGGACATTCGAGTTTCTACGGGATTCTGATGGACGGAAAAACGATCAAGGTCGGCGTTGGCATTCTCGCGCGCAACGAGGAAGCCGATATCGCGAACCTGATTGGCGACCTTGGCCGGCAAACTCTCCTCGACGACGACCGCTTTTCGATTGATGTCTTCGTGGTGGCGAACGGCTGCACCGACCGAACGGTCGATGTGGCCGAACAGGCGCTTTCCCTGCCGCCCTTCCGCAAGCCGACAATTTCGACTTCCATTCACGATCTGCCGGTGGCGGGAAAATCGAACGCGTGGAACGAACTGGTTCATCGGATTGCCCCAGACGATATTGCGTACATGTTCTTTCTCGACGCCGATATTCGGATACCGGAGAAGGAATCGCTCAAGCTGATGCTCGACAGCCTGATGTCGTCGCCTACCGCCATCGTTGCGATCGACGCATCGGTAAAAGACATCGAGCTGGAGCAGCCGCGAGGCGTGGTGGAGCGGTTGATAAGGGCAGGCACGGGAACCGCGGAAGACAAGACGCGCGCGATTGCAGGGGCGTGCTACTGTGTTCTGTTCTCCGAGGTCCGCGCCATCCGGATGCCGATCGGCCTTCCGGGGGAAGACGGATACCTCAGGGCAATGCTCCTCACATCGAGCTTTGCACACGAAGAACGGATGGAGCGCCATCTGTTCGTACCCGGCGCCTACCATGTCTTTGAATCGCTCCGTAACCTGCCCGACGTTCTGAAGCACAACGTTCGCCTTGCGATCGCCACGGCGGTCAATGCCCAGCTCTTCTGGCATATCCGTGCGCTTCGGCGACAGGGCGTGGATGTCGCCGAGCACATTCGTGAGCGGAACCTGGCCGATCCCGACTGGATCAACGACCTTATTCGCGAGCGGCTGAAGTACAGCTACACCCCCGTCGGAAAGCGATATTTGCTCCGGCGGTTGAAACAGGCCTGCCGCCATCCGCGGCGGTGGTCGCCCAAGGTATGGGCTATCGCCCTGCTCGGTACGGCGTTCGACTGCATCGTGTTCGTGAAGGCCACCGTCCTCATGCGCAGAGGGGCGGGGGCGGGCTACTGGTGAGCGGATACCACGCATGAACCGGGCGCAGTTCGCTATCGGCGGCATATGACGATCGCCTATCTCACCAGCCGCTATCCCGGCGCTTCGCACACCTTCATCAAGCGCGAGGTCGCCGCATTGCGCGCGGCCGGCCTGCCGATCCGCACCTACAGCGTGCGGCCGACCGAGATCGACCGGTGCAACGACGCCGAGGAGAAGGAACGCGCCGGGACGTTCACGATCCTCTCCCAGCCCGCGAGCGCTTTCGTCAAGGCCCACCTGGCCGCGCTGGCGGAAAGCCCCGTGCGATACTTCGGCACGTTGCGCCTCGCGCTCGGGCATCGGGTTCCCGGCGTGCGGGCGTTCGTGTGGAGCCTGTTCCACTTTGCCGAGGCGATGCTGCTGGCGGCGCGGCTGCGGCGCGATGGGGCGACGCGGCTGCATAACCACTTCGCCAACTCCGCGGCCACGGTCGGGCTGCTGGCCGCGCATCACCTGCGGCTGCCGTGGAGCCTGACGCTGCACGGCATTTCCGAATTCGACTATCCGGCCGGGCTGCTGCTTCCCGCCAAGCTCGAACGCGCGGAGTTCGCCGCCTGCGTGTCCTATTTCGGCATGGCGCAAGCGATGCGGATCACGCGGCCGGCGATCTGGCCGCGATTGAAGCTGGTCCGCTGCGGGATCGATCCGGCCGACCTGCCCGAGCCCCGATCGCACGCGAGCAGGAACGGCGCATTCGAGACGATATGCGTCGCGCGGCTATCCCCGGAGAAGGGACACGCCGGCCTGATCGAGGCGACCGCGCGGCTGCTGCGGAACGGCCTGCCGGTCCGGCTGACATTGGTCGGCGACGGGCCCGACGGGGAAATGCTCGAAGCGCTGGCGCGCGACCTGGGCATAGCGGAGCAGGTGACTTTCGCCGGCCGGCTGGACGAAGCCGCCACGCTGAAGGCGATCGCAGGGGCGGACATTCTGGTGCTGCCGAGCTTCATGGAGGGTCTTCCCATCGTGCTGATGGAGGCCATGGCGCTGGGCGTGCCGGTGGCGGCCAGCCGCGTGGCGGGCATTCCTGAGCTGGTGGAGGACGGGCGGACGGGGCTGTTGTTCGATCCGGCCAACTGGGCCGGGCTGGAGCACGCGATCGAGCGCCTGTTCCGCGACCCGGAATTGCGCGACAAGCTGGCCGGCGCGGCGCGGCTGCGGGTGGCGGAAGAGTTCGCGTACCCCGATGCGGCAGCGCCGCTGATCGAGCATTTTCGGGATCCGGCGGCCGCCTAGGCGATTGCTCGTCAGGCGCCATGCCTCCGATAAAACTATCCTATTAGGTTAGTTTTATCTTTCCTATTCACCAATTGTGAGCCTATCCTTTGTCCGACTCGCTCATTCCGGGCGTTCGGGAAAGGAATCTTCATGTCCGCCGACAGCTTCGACCGTTTCTCCGATTCACCGTCGTCCCCCGCCCGCCGGGCGTTCGCGATAGCGCCGCATGACAGCGAGGAACTGACGCCGCTGCCGAAGGCGCTGTTCGTGGGGATCGGCGGAGCGCTGTCGCTGCGCGCGGCGGATTCGGCCGCCGACGTCACGCTGATGGTCGGCGCGGGCCAGATCCTGCCGATCCGGGCTCGTTTCGTGCGCGCTTCCGGCACCACCGCCGCCGGCATCGTGGGGCTTGCCTGATGCTCGGCTGCGAACTGGGCCCGGCGACGATCGCGCTCCGCCGCGCGGCCAGTCCGGCCGCGCCCGACACCACCGCTCCGGTTCTTTCCTCACCCGCAGGCGAGGCGACGAGCGATACGACAGCGGCGCTTTCCGTCATCACCGATACCGGCGAAGGCGCGCTTTACATCTACGTTTCGACCAGCATCACGCCGCCGGACGCGGGCGACCTGAAAGCCGGAACAGGCGCGGCGTGGGCCGAGAGCAAGTTCGTGACCGGCGCGGGCGGGCAAACGGCCGAAGCGACCGGCCTGGCCCCCGAAACGACCTGTTACGCGCACTTCCTGCATACCGATACCGCGGGCAACGACAGCGACATCGCCACATCGGCGAGCTTCGAGACGGAGGCGGAAGCCCAGGCCCCCACGCCCTGGACCGTTTCGACGATCGTGATCGAGGGGTCGAGCAGCACGTCCAGTTCGCCGGGCGAATATAACCCCGGCTTCTATTCCTATCGCTACGCCGATTATCGCGACGATCTGACCGTCGCGGTGCGGGGCGCAAACGGCCGGCGGGTGGGTACGCTGGCCGATCTCGACGACGAGGAGGACGCATCCCTGTTCGCTTTCGTCAGCAGCGATCTGGCCTACGAGCCCGATCTCATCACCGTGTGGATTGGCGGCAACGACCTCGGCAACGGCTCGCCGTCGACCCTGCCGAACTACATCCGGAACCTGACCGACCTCTATGACACCTACAAGGGCATGTCGGCGGTGGACCTGCGCGTGACGTGGTCCGCGCCGCAGCCGCTCAATCCCAATCAGCAGCAGCCATCCTATGTCGCCTACATGGCCAACCTCGCCACGCTGCTGGAGACGGCGCGCGACCCGGCGGTGCATGGCGCATGGTGCGATTTCTACATCCCGATTGCCGAGCACCCCGACTTCGCCGAGATCGGCAGCCCGCTCTACAACGGCGGCATCCACCTGACCTCCTTCGACGAGGTTTACGGAGCCGGCGGACATAACCGCGCCTTCGAGGTGTACCGGGCGGCGGTGGACACCATCGCCGACGCGTCGCGCGCCAGTTCGTCCGCGCCGTACGAGGCCGTGTGGCCGGCAAATGAGACGAGCCTTGCGCCGGAGACGCAGATCACCCGGCGCATCGTCGTCTCGGGCATCGCCCATGCGGGAATCGCCGGCGGGGCATCGGTGAGCGGCGGCGATGCCGAGGTGCGGCTGAACGGCGGGGCGTGGAGCGAGGACACGGCCGACACCAGCGCCTGGCTCTACAACGGCGACGTGATCGACCTGCGGCTGACCACCGGCGCAGGCCATGAGAATACCGTCACCGTCAGCCTCACCATCGGCGGCGAAACGCGCGCGATCGGCTACACCACCGCCGCCGACGCGACGCCGGCGAGCTATGTCCACGGCGGGGTCCTGGCGGTCAACAGCGGGGCGACCGTGGGCGGCTATACCTTCACCGGCCTGGCGTTCGCCGAAGGGCTGGCGGTGATCGCCATCGCGACCGGCCTCAGCGACGGGGAGAGCAACGTGCTCGTCACTCCGCCCACGGTTGGCGGAAACGACGCCGCCTTCGTCGCGCGGGTGACGCACACCGCCTACGAATCGATAGAGATATGGACCTGCCCGGTCATGGCGGGCGAGCACGACGTGGCGATCGTCTATCCCGATACGCGCAACCGGCATGTGCTGTGCTGGGGCGTGTTGCAGAACGCCGACCCCGTGCCGCTGGACGTGCAGGGCCACGCGCCCGCGGGCGCGAACCCGCCGTTCCCGACCCCGGCGGTCACCGTGCCGGAAAACGGCGTGGCGCTGGCGTGGCTGCGCGAGCGGAGGCAGGGCGGCATCCTGACCCCGTCGACCGCGAACAGCCCGACGGTGCTGATCGACCGGGCCAGCGTGGACGACTGGCAAGGCATCGCCATCGGCAGCCTGCCCGCGCTCGGCGGACAGGCCTCGTTCGACACCAACTATGGCAACCACCCCCGCATCGCGATCGTATGGGGAGCGGGATGACGGTGAGGCGGCCGCCTCAGGGTTTCGCGCGGCGGTGACGCAGCCAGATGCGGAAGATCCGCGGGCCGTCGACGAGATAGCGGCGCCACAGGCGGCGGGGCTCGGAACCGAGACGGAACAGCCATTCGAGCCCCGCAAGCTGCATCAGGCGAGGCGCGCGGCGGCGCGCGCCGCTGAGGAATTCGACCGACGCGCCGATACAAAGCCCCACGCCCCGCGCGCGGCCCCGCTCGGCGATGCGCCGGGCGACGATCTCGCTCTGCGGCGCGCCCATCGCCAGAAAGACCATGTCGGCCGCCTGTGCTTCCACGAACTCTGCGATCTCGTCATGTATCGCGGGATTGTCGCGCACCCCCATCGGCGGGTTCATATGGGCGACCGGCGATTGGGGCAGCACCGTGCGCAACCATTCGGCCTCGCGCGGTTGCCCGCCGACCAGCGCGATCGACACCCCCGGCGCTATGCCGCCTTCGACCAGCAGCCCGGTGAAGTCGCTGCCGGGGACGAGGTCGAGCGTCATGCCGGACAGGCGCGCCAGCCGCGACAGCACGCGGCTGTCGTTGAGGCACAGGTCGGACTGCGCGACCGCCTCGCGATAGGCGCTCCGCCACGGCTCGGCCCCATCGCCGTCGAGCATGACCAGGTGATCGACATTGGGCGTGACCACATAGCTGAAACGATCGCCTTTCGCCGCCGCCTGGACCCAGGCGAGCGCCGCGGCGGGATCGCAGCGGGCGAATTCGACGCCGAGGAAGGTCTGCGACGGAAACCCGCCGTCCGCGGACTTCATTGCCAGCGTTGCCCGAGCAGCGGATTGGCGGCCCGCTGACCGGGCGGCAGGTCGATCACGTAGTTCGTCCGGGCCTCCTCCTCCCGTTCGCGCGCGCTCCCGGCGCAGACGGCGTCGTCCGCTTGCAGGCAAATCTCGGCCAGCAACCGCCACGAGCTGACTTTGGCCGGAACGCTCTGGGCAAGCCGGCGCGCGGCGGAAACCGCCGCCTGTTCGCGGCCCTGGCTCAACAGCCACTCGGCGAGGCGAGCGGAGAGAATGCGATCGAGCGGCCGGACCGAGACCCCTTCGCGATAGGCGCGCTCGACCCCCGCCGTGCGGCCCTGCGCATCGTAGGCCCGCGCGAGCAGCAGGAAGCCGTCGTTGCGGTCTTCGCATTCGGCCGCCAGCGTCTGGGCGGCGATCACCGCCCCGCGCGCATCTCCGCGCCCGAGGCGGATCTCGGCCAGCGCGGCAAGCGCATCGCAATTCGACGTGTCGCGCGCGGCTATGTCCTCGACCGCCGCCGCCGCGCCCGGCCGGCCGAGCGCCAGCGCGATCCGCGCCTTGAGCCCACCCGCGCGATCGCCGCCGAGCGATGCGACGAGCGGCTCCGCCGCCGCCAGATCGCCACGGTCGAAATAGTACTTCGCCAGAGCCAGCCGCGCCCCCCGCTTGCCGCCGGCCGCCAGCGAAGCCCGCTCGGCGGCGGTGAGCGGATCGCCGTCGTATTCGAGCCACAGATCCGCGAGCCGCGATAGCGCCTCGGCATTGTCGCCGTGCCGGTCGAGGATTTCGCGGCCCACGGTCCGCGCGCGTTCCCGGTCGCCGCTCTTGTAGCGGATGTTGGCTTCGTCGATCGCCAGGTCGATGCTGTTCGGGCGCGAACCTCGCAACAGCGCAAGCTGTTCGAGCATGACCTGGACATTGCTCTTGTCGCGCGCGACTTCGAGCATCGCGGTGGCCAGCATGTCGTTGTTGCCGCTGCCCGTGGCTGCATCGAGCAGCAGTTCGAGCGCTTCGTCCGGCCGGCCGAGAAGCGAGATCGCCCGCGCCTTGAGGACGATGCCTCGCGTATCCCCCGGCGCTCCGGCCAGCAGCCGTTCGCCGAGTTCCAGCGCCTCTTCGTGCCGCTTGCGGTTGAGCGCGTGGACGCCCTTGATGAGCAGCGCATCGGGCTGAGATGGCTCCATGGCGAGGATGCGGTCGGCGGCGTCGCGCGATTCGCGCTCGTTGCCGGTCGACATCCCCAACTGCGCGACCCCCAGCAGCGCTTCGGGATTGTTCGGATTCATCGCCAGCACGACCCGGTAGCCTTCGTAGGCCCCGCGAATGTCCTGCATCATGAACTTGATCCGGGCGTCGAGCAGCAGGTAATCGACCTGATCGTCGCGCAGCCTGAGCGCGCTGGCGATCGCCATGCGCGCTTCGGGGAGATTGCCTTGCTGCATGAGCGCTTCCGCCCGCTGCGCTTCGGCGAAGGCGCGCTCGTTCCTGTCCGAGCAGCCCGTTAACGCAAGCGCGGCGGCCAGTGCCAATACGGAACACCACCCTTTGGCCACCCGCGGGCTGCCTACAAAACACTGGTTTTCCGGCATCGGCGTGTTAATAGCCGCCGCTCACGTCCAGTCTAGCGCAATTCCGGGGGACGAGTTGCATCGATATATGCCTCCCCATGGGCGAAGCCGTTGTTTCGTCGCCATGTTCGTAGCGGTGCCGATCGCCTTTGCGTTGTCCACGAGCGCCATCGCGCAGGAAGACGTCGCCGAGCCGGCGCCTGCCGTCCAGAGCGTCGAGCGGCAGCCTACGCCGGCAGTGTCGGCCTATCGGATCAATCCCGGCGACGAGCTGGAAATCTACGTCTGGGGCGAAGAACGGCTCCAGCGCGTGCTGCGCGTGCTGCCCGACGGAACGATAGCGTTTCCGCTGGTCGGACAGCTCAAGGTCGAAGGCCAGCTGCCGCAGGATGTCGAGCGCATGGTCAGCGACCGGTTGCGCGACCAGTATCGCGGCCAGGTGCCGTTCGTGACCGTTTCGGTGCAATCGCCGTCGGGCATGCAGTTCTCGGTCATGGGCAAGGTGCGTTCGCCGGGGTCGTACAACGCCGGGCGCTACGTCAATGTGCTCGACGCATTGAGCCTCGCGGGCGGTCCGGCGGAGTTCGCCAACCTCGACAACGTTCTGGTCATAACCCGCCGGAACGACGAGCTTTCCACCTACAGGGTGCGGCTGTCGAATCTGTTCAAGCCTGGGGCGGACGCCTCCGACATCGCCCGGTCGGGCCTCGTCGAGCTGTCGCCCGGCGATGTGATCATCGTGCCGTGACGACGCCCGGTTCACAGCTTCGGCGCGGGATGTTCCTGGTGGGCGGCGCGATGCTCGCCATGGCCGTCGCAGGCGGCGCGGCAGCGCAGGAGATGCGCGGCGGCGTCGACGTATCGCTCGGGGCGGAAGTGATTTCGAACCCCTATCTCGCGCAGGTCGATACCGGCGCGGCCGCCGCCGCAACGATGGAAGTGCGGCCGTGGCTGAGGGAAAGCGACGGCCTGACGGCATTCGATTTGCGCGGATACGCCAGGCTGCGGCAGTACTCGCGATACCACGGCCTGGAAGACGACTACGGCGCGAGCGCCGGCATTTCGCATCGCGCGAACGAACGCCTGACCCTGAGCGGCAACGCCCGGCTGTCGTCGACGGTATCGCGCGGCGGCTTCGCGGCCATCGTCCCGCCGGATAGCATAGGAACTCCCGGCGGCGGCGTGGGCGTTCCGCCGCCGCCCGGCCCGATCGACGAGATCTTCGATCCCGACGTCACCCTGCTCGGCCAGAGAGGCCGGGCAACGACGATCTCGGTCGGGATGGGCGCGTCCTATATCATGGACGAACGGCACTCGGGCGGCGTGAATTTCCACTTCCGGGACGCGTCCTACGATGTGCCCGGCGCGCAGGAATACCAGTCATACGGCGCAAGCGCGCACGTGACGCGCATACTGAACGAGCGGACGAACATCGGAACCGAGGTGTCGTACACGAAGACCGACTATGCCGGCCCCGGATCGGGCGATGCCGAGTCGATCGTTGCGTTCGGCACGCTCTCCCACCGGATGGACGAGGTGTGGACGCTTCAGGCATCGGCCGGCGCCGCGTTCACGCAAACGGATCCGACCCCGGCGATCCCGCGCCGCAAGGTTACCACCCTGGCGACCAACGCATCGCTCTGCCGCAGATACTCCGAAGGCAGCTTCTGCCTGGGGTACAGCAGGTTGCCCCAGCCTACCGGATACGGCGGCGTGCGCACGACCGACGCGCTGTCGATGAATTATTCGCGGCGCCTGTCGGAACGCGACAGCGTCTCGGCGACGGTCGGCTATTCTCACGTCGGCGCGGCGGCCGCGCTGGTCGGCAACCGGTTTGGCAAGGTCGAGTACGTCAGCGCCAGCGCGATGTTCTCCAGGGTGTTCAACGAACGGTTGAGCGGCTTCGTGCGGACGACATCGCACAGGTCCTTCTATAGCGGCAGGACCGTCGATCCGAGCGTAAGCCTTTCGGCGGGGGTCACTGTCCGCCTGGGACGGACCCGATGAGCTACAGCGCGGACGACGACGAGCAGCAAGGCGGCGGCCTTGGCGCAATGATCGGGCAACTGCCGGCGATCTTGTGGCAACGCCGCTGGTTCATCGTCATTCCCACGCTGCTGGGGCTGATCGCCGCGAGCGCGGCCGCCGTCCTGCTGCCCACGACCTATCAATCGTCGGCGGTTCTGCTGGTTCAAGCGCCCAGCTTGCCGGAGGACGTGATCGGCGCCGGCTCCACCACCGAGATCGATCGCCGGATCGAAGCCATCCGGCAGCAGATCATCAGCCGGCCCGAACTGATAGAGATGATCGAGGCCAACCAGCTCTATGTGGAGGAGCGCGCCAGCAAGCCGCTGTCGACACTGGTCGAAAACATGCGCGATTCGATCACGCTGGTTCCGGAAAAGATCGACCTGAGCGCGGCGCGGGACCGGACGATCGCTGTGCGGCTCTCGTTCGAATACAAGGACCCTACGAAGGCGCAGGCGGTGGCGCAGCAGCTGATGGAAAGCGTCGTCGAGCTGAACGCCACGACGAACACCTCGCAGCGGCTCCAGACGGTGCAGTTCCTCGAGGAGCAGGAAGCCAACCTCCAGCGCCAGATCGGCGAAGCGGAGGACCAGATCGCTTCGCTCAACGCGCGCTATGGCGGCGTCCTTGCCGCATCCAACGGCACGGTAATCAGCACCAGCGGCATGTCCTACGATTTGCAGATAGCCGCGATCGAGAACGAAAACGCCTCGCTGCGCGAACAGCGCCGGAACATGGAGACGGCCAGTGCGCGCGCGCCCACGGTCGTTCAGGCGGAACAGCAACTGGCGGCCGCGAGAGCGGTATATGCCGAAAGCCATCCCGACGTCGCGATCGCGAGGCAGCGCCTTGCCGAAGCGAAAGCCCTGGCGGCGCAACAGATCGAGGCGCTGCCGACCGAATCGATCGACCGCCAGATCGCCTACAACAACGAACAGATCGCCACGCTGCAAGCGGCGAAGAACCGCGAAACCGCCCAGGTATCGCAAGTTCTCGAAAATCGCGCGCGCGCGCCGGTGATCCAGCAGGAAGTCGCTCAACTCCAGCAAGGGTTGCAGGCCCTTTACCGCCAGCTCGATTCGATCTCCGGCCGCCTGCTTGCCGCGCGCGCCGGCGCGCGCGCCGACGAGGAACAGATGGGCGAACGGCTGCTGGTCGTGGATCCGCCGGTGGTGCCCGATTCTCCCGCTTCTCCCAATCGGCCCCTGATCGTGGCGCTCGGACTGGCCGGCGGCCTCGGCCTCGGCCTGGCCATGGCGCTGGCGATCGAGATGATCTTCCATCCCGTCCGCAGCCCCGCGGCGATTGCCGCGGTAACCGGCGCCCGCCCGCTCGCGATGGTCCCGATGATCTCGGCGCGCGCCGATCGGAGTCGCGGCGCCGGGCGGAAGCGGGGCTGGCCGTGGGGCCGGTCACGGAAACGACGACTTGCCCGAGCGAGCGCCGGGGAGTTGGGCGATGACTGAGATGAACTTCGCAAGTATGGCGACACGGATGCCCGGCGGCGATCCCCAGGCCGTGCAAACGCTCGAAATTCCGCCCGAATGGCTGAGCGAACACCAGTTCGTCGGTTTCGACACCCTCGACCCCGGTTCGCGGCCGTTCAATCTCCTGCGCACGCAGCTTACCAAGAAGATGGACGAGACGGGCTGGCGCATTCTCGGCGTGACCAGCGCCACGCCGGCGGCGGGCAAGACGTTCACGTCGATCAACCTTGCCGCCGCGCTGTCGAAGGTCGAAGGCCGCAAGGTCCTGCTGTGCGATTTCGACCTGCGGCGGGGATCCATCCTGCACAGCCTCGGCGCGGAGGCGCCCGTCGCTCTCAACGAATATCTCTCCGGCGAGCAGGATGACTGGCGCGGCGCGGTTTACCGGATCAACGACGGCGATCTGTTCGTCCTGCCGACCCGCGACTGGATCGCCGATTCGAGCACCCTGCTGAGCGGCGACCGCTTCAACCGCCTGATCGACAATCTGCGCGCGCTGCCGGACGAGTTCATCGTGATCTGCGACCTGCCGCCCGTATTCGCCAACGACGATACGATGCTGTGCGCGCAGAAGCTCGACGCCTACCTGATGGTCGTGGACCACGGCCGTACCACCGCCCGCCAGATCGAGGAATCGATCGCCCTGCTCAAGCCGACGCCGTGCATCGGCTCGGTGCTCAACCGCTACAAGGGCGGCTTCGCCGACGAATACGGCTACGGCTACGGCGACCCCTACGGCCTCAAGAATTACGGCGGCAAGCGCTAGTCACCCGCCTTCAATCGGCGGGCCGTTCCGCATTTCCTCCGCCTACGATCAATTCTCCGGCTTCCTCGTCCGCGCGCAGCGCCGGCGTGGGCGCGGTCCGCAGGACCGGCGCATCGGCGGCCGGCCCTTGCGGCGGAGAAAGATGCTCCAGGCCGGTGAGCGGCATCTGGGGGGCCGACATGGCTTCGGGTCCGGCCGCGTCGACCACGCCGAAGTCGTATCCGATCATCGGCTGATCCCGGCTTACCGGAACATATTCCCCCGACAGGTCGTAGCGCGCGACGAAGGCGGCGCGCGATCCCATCGAGCCGCGCATGGCGTAGAAGATATGCATCCCGATCGACCGGACCTTGTCCAGCGACCCCGCCCAGTACGGCAGGACATACGAGGCATGGTAGTGCGTGGCGGTGCCCACCGCCGGCTCCACCCACCCCGACAGCGCGGCGAGCGCGATCTGGCGCGCGCGCGCCCAGCCGTAATGCGATGGCGCGCGGGCCAGGCTGCCGTCGCAGGTAAATGTGAACTGGCAGCCGGTCGCAAGCTCCGACCCCTGATAGACCACGCCGCACACGGTGTTGGGAAAGGCCGGATGACGCACGCGATTGAGCACGACTTGCGCCACCGCTCGTTGCCCGCTTTCGCTCTCGCTGGCGGCTTCGTAGTAGATAGCCTGGCTGAGACAGTCGACAGCCGAAGCGAAGCGCGGGTCGGCCCTAAACCGGTCGCCGATGTCGAACGGCCGCGCCGCCGCCACTTCCACCACATCGACCGGGCGCAACGCATTCAGGCGTTCCGCCTCTTCGATCGACACCGGCATCAATTGCGTATCGAGCAGCGGTTCGACCGCCTGCGTGGCGGCCGGGGGCGGCGGCTCGGCGCGCCACGGGGCGATGTCGGGCCGCATCCAGGCAAGCGTCAGGGCGGCGACCAGCGCGATACCCGCGAAGGCGACGGCGATACGTCGGCGGGCGCGGCGCGGCCGGCGGCCGGCGATCGCTTCGGAATGCTCGGTCAAGAGCGCGGCAAGAGCGGGCTAGCCGCTCCCCCCCTGATCGTTGGAGCCGCCGCCGAAGAAGTCCTTCGGCGGCCACTTGAGAACCTTGTAGACATAGACGGCGACGAGCCCGAGCACGACGGCCGCGCCGATGTCGTTATAATTGTTGCCGATGTAGTTGGAAATGGCGCAGCCAGCCGCCGGCACCAGGTATTGCGCCAGGTGATCGGACGGCTCGTCCTGTGCGGAACGGTTGAGCATGAGCACGACCAGCCCGCCGAAAGCAATGACCGTAATCCAATCCCAAATTGTCTCCATCGACTCCTCCCTCGCAGTCGAACCACGCTCATCCGCGCCGCACCGTCGAGAACGGACACCGTCGCACGCTCACGCCTCGCCGTCGGCGCAAACCGCCACCGGCGCGCTCATTGCGCCGAGTCCGAGAGGAGCCGCGCCATTATTGCAGACTCGCGATAACAGATGAAGCTAATAAGCACGCGGCAGCAAGAGCACGACTGTCGCGATCCGAAAGCGAAATCGTGCGATCTTCCCACAGTGGGACATACGCGTCACGTTGCTGTGCGCGACGTCCCGCACGGGCAAGGACGAATCTGGATTGGCGAACGACGGACGGGACACGATGGACGGGGCGAAGGGAGCGGATGCGGGTGAACGGGCGGACGGCCCCTTGCGGTTCCTGTTCGCCCTGCCGGGCTTCCACCGCGAGGATCGCGGGGCCGAAGTGGCGCTGCTCGCGGTGGCGAACGAGCTTGCGCGCGCGGGCGATCGGGTGACCGTGCTCGGCTCCGGCCCGGAAAGAAGCAGCGTCGCCTACGACTACCGCCAGGTGGCGGCGATCAACCGCCGCCGGCTGGAATGGCTGCCCCGAATTCCGCCGTTCCGATCCGACACCGCGTGGGAGGACGCCACCTTCGCGCTCAACCTCGGCCGCGCCTGGCGCCCCGCCGATCATGACCTGACCGTGACCTGCAACTTCCCGTTCACCCACTGGGCGCTGCGCCGCCGCGGGCGTGGCGGAAAGCGGCCGCTGCATCTGTTCGTGACCCAGAACGGCGATTGGCCGGCGTTCAGCGACGCGGCCGAGTTCCGCTACTTCGCATGCGACGGGCTCGTCTGCACCAATCCCGACTTCGAGGCGCGCAACCGCAAGCGCTGGCGTACGGCGCTGATCCCCAACGGCATCGACCCGGCGCGCTTCCACGGCATCGCCGGCGATCGCGAAGCGTTCGGGCTTCCGGCCGACCGGCCGGTGGTGCTGATGGTCAGCGCTTTCATCGAAACGAAGCGCGTGCTCGAAGGAATGCGCGCGGTCGCGCCGCTCGACGGGGTTCACTTCGCGGTCGCCGGGGACGGGCCGTTGCGTCAGCAGGTCGATGCGCTGGCGGCGGAAATCCTGCCGGGGCGGTTCACACGGCTGACGCTGCCCGCCGGCCGGATGCCCGCGCTCTACCGATCCGCCGATGCCTTCCTGCACATGTCGCTGGAGGAATCGTTCGGCAACGTGTTCGTCGAAGCGATGGCGAGCGGGTTGCCGATCGTCGGCCATGACAGCGAGCGGCTGCGCTGGATCGTGGGCGAGCGCGAGACGCTGTGCGATACCGGGGATCGGGCGCTGACGACCGCGACGATCGCACGCGCGCTGCGCGCCGGCCGCGGCGAGCCCGATTCGCGCGCGGAACAGTTCGCCTGGTCGAGCATCGCCGCACGCTATCGCCGTTTCGCCGCCGAACTCCTGCGCGAACGGAGCGCGGGATGAGCGTGCTGGCGACCGCGGCGGGGTGGGCGCTGGCCATCGCGGTCGGCGCGCCGCTGGCCATCTTCACGCTGGAGATGCTGGCCGGACTGTGGCCGTCGTCCCGTCCGCCCCGGCGCGCTCCGGGCGGCGGTTCGGTCGCAGTCCTGATTCCCGCGCACGACGAGGCGGCCGGAATCGCCGCGACGCTCGCCGCCCTTTCGCTTGTCGCGCCCCAGGGGATGCGGACGGTGGTTGTCGCGGACAACTGCGCCGACGAGACAGCCGCCCTCGCCCGCGCGGCCGGCGCCGAAGTGGTCGAACGCACCGATCCGGAGGCGCGCGGCAAGGGTTTCGCGCTCGCCTGTGGCCGCGATTATCTTGCTCGGAGTCCCCTGACTCCGCCGGACGTGGTCATCGTACTCGATGCCGACTGCCGGCTCGAACCGGGCAGCATGGAAGCGCTCGCCGGCGCGGCGCGGGAGCGCGCGGTTCCGGTTCAGGCGGTGAACCTGATTTCGGGCGATCTCGATGCCGCCCCGATGGTGCAGATTTCCAGCTTCGCGATGGTGGTCAAGAACCTCTATCGCTCGCGCGGGATGCAGCGGATGGGCGGCGCGGCGCTGCTCACCGGCACGGGCATGGCGTTTCCCTGGCCGCTGTTCGCCGGAGCCCGCCTCGCCACCGCCTCGATCGTCGAGGATCTGGCGCTCGGCATCGAGATGACCCGCGCGGGTCGGGCGCCGCTGCTGCTCGGCGCGGCCAATGTGCGCAGCGCCCCGGCCGCCATGCGCGATGCGCTGGCCCAGCGCACCCGCTGGGAGCATGGCTTCCTCCAGACCGTGCGCAAGTATGCCCTGCCGCTGCTGGCCGGCGGCTTCCGGCGCTGCTCGCTTGCGGAACTGCTGATGGGACTGCACCTGCTCGTGCCCCCGCTGGCGCTGCTGCTGATGGTCTCGGGCGCGGCGCTGGCGGTGCTGGCCGTGCTTGCCCTCGCCGGCGGCAGCGCCGTTCCGGCTTTCCTGCTCGGTGGATTGCTCGCCCTCGCCCTCGTGCTGGTGCTGATCGGCTGGATTGCCGGCGGGCGGCCCTATCTCGCCGCCACGGCCCTGCTGCGCGCGCCGCTCTACCTGTTGTGGAAGCTGCCGGTCTACATCGGCTTCATGCGCAAGCCGCAGGCCGGCTGGAACCGTACGCCACGGCGCCCCTGAGGACGCTTACGCGGGCTTCACCCCGAGCAATGCCCGGCTGAGATAAGGGACGCGGGCCGCCAGCAGATGGATGGCGATCGGCAGCGCCAATCCCGCCACGGTTCCCCCCAGCAGAAGGACCGGGAGCGCATCTACAGGGGGCTGGAGCGCAATGCGCGCGCCCGCCGTGCCGAAGACGTGCCAAAGGTAGATCGAATAGGAATAGGTTCCGATCAACGCGAGAAACGGAATGGTCGGCGTCCACGCCACAAGCATGAGCGCGAACGCAACGCCCAGCGGAATTTCCGGCGCCAGCGAAAGCCCGCCGAGGGCGGCGCATAAAATAGCCCAGTTCCAGCCGAACCGTTTCAGCGTCAATCCCGCGAGGAAGAACGGAAGAAGATAGAGCGCCCTGTTCCACGCGAATACCCCGACCTCTCCGTGCCGAAAGAGGAAAAGGACGCTCGAAGCGAGGAATACTGCGATCATTCCATACCTGTTCTTCAAAATTCCGGAATATTCAAGGATTTGAACAATTATAAAAACAACAAATATTGCGGCCAAAAACCAAAAATGGCCGTGCGGCCATATCAAAATTTCCGGAATATTCCTCCATTCCAGGCTGAAGTTGGTAGCGGGGACTATTTTCTGAGATACCGCAAACAGCAAGCTTACGAACACAAACGGGATAAGCAATCGCTTCACTTTCGCTCCAGTGAAATCTCTTGCACCGCCCCAGGTCACTGGGCGCATCGCATAGACGTAACCGGAAAGGAACGTGAACAGCGGCATGCGCACGTAACGCAGCACTTCATTGATTTCATGGAGGGTGCCGCCGGCCACCAGCGGCAAGGCGACTTCAGTATGGTAATAGACGAGCAGAATGCACGCGACCCCGCGAACGGTGTCGATCTGCGAATTTCTGCTCTGTTTCCTTGAATGCGACCCCAAGGAAAGGGACGCCCACCACGTCCCGAACCTGCTTTTTCCGGTCAATCGCGCCCCCACGCCGCCGAAGTCGTTGCCTCCCCCACGGTGTAACCGGGATAAGGCGCTGTTGGAAACTAGCTCGCCGTACCTCGTGCCTCACGCAGTCGGTACGGCGAAAAGCTTACCCTAGCCGGCGTCACCGGCTTCGGCCGGCGCAGGCGCGAGAGCCTCGCTTTCCTCGGTCCCAGCCGCCGACGGTCCGAAGCCAGGCTGGTAGTCGATGCCCGCCTCTCCCTTGGCCGCCGCCATTTTCTCTTCCAGCGCGCGCGCAACGGCCCTTTGCTGGAACGCATTGGTTGCGGCCGGCCGGGCCTGCTCGCCGGTGACCGGGGCCGGCTGGCTCGCCGCCAGGTAGCTGACGCTCACGACTGCCGGGCCGGGCACGACGAACGGCTCGCTGTTGCCCACCTGCTTGATCCTGGCGAACATCTCCGGCGGGAGCGACGCGGAATCGACCCTCACGTTGCCGCGTTCGAAGCGGATGCCCAGCCGGTTGAGAACGGCCACGACGTCGGCCATCGTCTTCGTTGCCGCCAGCTGCTGGACATAGTCGTCGCGGGGCGGCGTCTGGAAGCGAATCTGGTCCAGCCCGAGGATCATGCGATCGGCGAACATCTGCGGGTTGTCGGCGATGAACTTGTCGACATCGGCCGCGGCCGGCTCGCCCAGGGTCCGGGCCGTCTGCTGGCCCAACATCTGCACCAGCAGCGCTTCTTCCATCTGCCGGCGGCGGACGATGAATTCCGGAGTGGAATCGATCCCCTCGTCGCGCGCCACGCCCGCGAGCAGGCGGCGATCGATGACTCTGGCGAGGGCGCGGTTGCGAACTTCGCTTTCATCGACCCCTTCGGGAATCTGCGCCCCGCTCATTTCGGCATTGAGTTCCTGCAAGGTGATCTCGTCGCCGTTGACCACCGCAACGACCTGTCCGGTGGGCTCCTTGTCGCCGCAGGCGGCGAGGAGGGCGACCGCCCCGAGCGCCGAAGCGGTCATCAGATGGCGAAACAGCTTGCCGCCGACGCGGCCGGAAAAATGCTCTTTCATCGTACTATCCCTTTGGATTATATATGTTTTTCCAATCACGCACTCTGTTCGGGCATCGACCTTCCGAACAGCAGATTCTCCAGCCGCGGCGCCGGCAGACGCGTGAGATCGGCAATGAAATCGGAGAGAACCGGAACATCGTCAGCCAGCTCGCTGCCCAGGGTCGATATTCGCACGAGGACGCCGTCGGGAATGATCCCCTTGAGGTTCGCCTTGGCGACCGCCAGGCGCTGCTCCGCCCAACTCCGCGGAAACTCATCGCCAACGCGGGTCCAGTACACGACTACCTCGTTGCGTTGCCGGCTTTTGGCCGCGAAGCCCTGGCACGGCAGGATTGCGCCCGATCCGAGCGGGACATCGACGTGGCGCGTCGGCGTCAATTCGTACCCGCCGGCAGGATAGCAGATTTCCGGACGGTGGATCTGCAACACGCCATCCTGCCGGTTGTTGTACGCCACCAGCAGCATCAGCGTACGGCCGGCGGAATCGTGATACACGCGCGTGACCAGATTGTCGTAGAGCCTGTCGGACAACGCGTCGGATGGCGGCAGGACCAGGCCGCTTTGGGTTGCGTAGCGCCACCCGCCGATGCTGTCCGGAAACATCGCGTCGAATTCGTCGGCATCGACCCTGGGCCGGTTCGGCTCCGGCAGACGCGCCTGCGCGATGCCGGAAGCGGCGATCATGCCGAGGCCAAGCAATACCTTGCGGCGGTCCAGGGCAAAACGGCCGCGGCTGTTGTCGGGACGGGTCATAGGACTGCTCCGGTCTGTTCCGACCCGGCGCTCCGTTTGCCGAAGAAGCGGCCGAGCGCACAATCGATGAGGAACATGAATACGAGCGCGAGCGCGAACATCGTCAGGCCGGCAAGATCGTGCAC
The DNA here is from genome assembly GCA_044506885.1 of Sphingomonadales bacterium. GTDB lineage: Bacteria > Pseudomonadota > Alphaproteobacteria > Sphingomonadales > Sphingomonadaceae > Croceibacterium_A. The sequence continues at coordinate 67,592 of JBIQKC010000001.1, read as the reverse complement.
GAAGCTCTGCGCCACGGCTTCGCCCGCGTGATAGGTCAACAGGATCAGGATCAATACCCGCACGAAGTTCGCCGCCACCGCCACCGGGACGACGCACGCCAGCAGGACCAGCGAATAGCGCAGGTTCTCCGCGTGCCGGATGTAGATGTAGAACGTGGTCAGGGCGGAAAGCGAGACGATCGAATTGAGCCCGGCGCAAGCCGCCGCGACGAGCAACTGGTACTGTCCGATCTGGATGGTCACTCCGGTGCCGCCGATCGGATAGCCGAACATGCGCAGGAATGCGATCGCGGTCTCGCTGATCCCGATCTTCAACGGCATCGTCAGCGCGTAGACGAGCGTCTCGGGCGGCGGGAACATGAAGGCCAGATAGACCAGCGGGAACGCCAGCTTGCGCAACACCGCCGCGCCCACCACCCCGTAAACCGCAGCCAGCACGGCGGCGTACATCAGATAGCCTTCGAGCTCCACGATCTGCGTAACCCGCGCCAGCATGTAGAGGGCCAGCAGCGGCGGCACGATCGCGGCGACCTTCCACATCGCCGGCGGCGAGGCGAGGTGGCGGGTCGAGGGCCATTTGCGCCACAGCAGCCACAGCCCGGTCATCAGCACGATCGGCCCGTGCGCGCCTTCCTCGCCGCTCCAGGTTTCGTTGGCGACAAAGATCATCGTCGGCACCGCCAGCGCGAGGATGCCGGCGAAGCAGATCAGGGCGGCGAGGTTAGGATGGAAATTCCGCAACTTGCCGGCCAGACCATCGCGCGCCGCCACGGCGCTGGATCCCTGCGCATCCGGCGCATCCGCCGGCAGGCGCGCGTCGTCCTCGTCCGGGTCGGCACGGTAGAACTGCGCATCCTTGTCCACCGGCGAAATGTCCCCGAATCCCGCAGCCCGAAGGGCCAGAGGGGGCCTTATCGACAACGCCGGTTCGCCGGTCAACAAAGACGACGGGACAGGGCCGAACCGTACCGTAATGGATCGAACCGGCGCCAAACCGTTGCCAGGGCTCGGCGCGCCAGCTCCGCGCGAACTCCGGAATTTCCCTTCGGAATCGCTTGCCTCAGCCCGCCGGTCGCCTAAACGTCCGCCGAAGTTTCCAAGAGGATCGATATGGCCCGTCGATATTTTTCCCAACGTCGTGTTCTGGTTACCGGAGGAGCCGGCTTTGTCGGCTCGCACCTGATCGACCGGCTGCTGGAGGCCGGCGACGAGGTTCTGTGCGTCGACAACCTGTTCACCGGCGCGAAGGGGAATATCGCGCACCTGCACAACAACCCGCGCTTCGAGTTCATGCGCCACGACATCTGCTTCCCGCTGTTCGTGGAAGTGGACGCGATCTACAACCTCGCCTGCCCGGCCTCGCCGATCCACTACCAGCACGATCCGGTGCAGACGACGAAAGTCTCGGTGCTCGGTTCGATCAACATGCTCGGTCTGTCGAAGCGGCTCGGCTGCCGGATCCTCCAGGCCTCGACCAGCGAGGTCTACGGCGATCCCACCCAGCATCCGCAGACGGAAGGATACTGGGGCAACGTCAACCCGATCGGCATCCGCTCGTGCTACGACGAAGGCAAGCGCTGCGCCGAAACGCTGTTCTTCGATTATCACCGCCAGCACGACATGGAGATCAAGGTCGCGCGGATCTTCAACACCTACGGCCCGCGGATGCATCCGGCGGACGGCCGCGTAGTGTCGAACTTCATCATGCAGGCGCTGCGCGGAGAGGACATCACCATCTACGGCGACGGCAGCCAGACGCGCAGCTTCTGCTATGTCGACGATCTGGTCGCCGGCCTGATGAAGCTGATGGAAAGCCGCGACGGGTTCACCGGCCCGGTCAACCTCGGCAATCCGGTCGAATTCACCATCCGCGAACTGGCGGACCTGGTGATCGAACTGACGGGTTCGCGCTCGAAGCTCGTCGAGCATCCGCTGCCGTCGGACGACCCGACCCAGCGCCGCCCGGACATAAGCCTGGCCAGGAACGAGCTGGATTGGGAGCCGGCGATTCCACTACGCGAAGGGCTCGAGCAGACGATCGCCTACTTCCGCCGGCTGTCGAACTGACGCGCCAGCTTGCGGGGGCGCCGCGCTCCGCCCCCGCCGCCCCGCGGCCGCTCAGGGCAAGGCGAACGCGCGGACGATGAACGGACCGGGGTCCTGGTCGCGCAGGGCCGGGTCGAACAGGTGGCCGATCTTGCCCTCCGTGGCGTAGCCGATGCCGTCGTGATGGGTCACGCCGGGCGCGGAATCGAGCCCGGTCTTCACCGCCGTGATCGTGGCGCTGTCGCCGTCGATGTCGACGTAGGTTATGCGATTGCCCGATCCTTCGGCCTGGAGGAAGCGGTTGCCGCTCACCGGGCGCAGCGCATCGGGGCCGCTGACCGGCTCGGACAGCGTCAGCGTCGTCAGCCCCTGATAGGAACCGTCCGCCGCGCGATTCACCCGCTGCACGGTATTCTGCCGGACGTTGTTGATGTACATCGCGCCATCGGCGGCGAAGGCGATCCCGTCGATGCCGACCAGGGCCTCATCCTGCGCGAACAGCGCCAGCTCCGCCGCCCCCGGTTCGAGGACGAAGATGCGTCCGCCCGAAGTGTCGGTCACATATGTCGCGGCGGAATCGTCGATGGCGATGTCGTTGCACGCCGCCGGGCCCTCCGGGAAATCGTAGCTGCCTTCGAGTTCTCCGGTCGCCAGGCCGAACGCCTTGACGCTCGACCGCGCGCCCGGCTGCGGCGGACCGCCGAACGGCGGATTGTTGCATGCCCACAGCAGGCTCCGGCCATCGTCCGCCAGCACGCCGAACAGCGATGTGAGGCCGTTGCCTTCGTCGGGCGCGATCCAGGGTTCGGCGGTATCGCTTCCGGCGGCGGCGCGATAGATCGTGCCGGCCACGCTGCTGACATAGATGTTGCCCGCCGCGTCGGAGGCGATGCTCTCGGGATGAACGCGGCTGCCGTCGATGGGAATATCGGTCGGCTCCTGCGCGGACGGTTCCTGCGCAGGACCACACGCCGCGAGCAGCACCGCGGCGACGCCGCAACTCGCCCGCAATTTTCCCGACACGCCGCCAGTCCTCGTCATCCGTTCTCTCCCGCTGAAGGCGCCGCCCCGGCGCCGGCTGCCGCGATGATAGGGGCCGTGGCGACATGCGAAAGGTGCAAAATTATTGCAACAGGGCAACACCCAGGCCGAAATAGTTATAACCCATAACCGTTCCCCTCCCCAACCTTCTTCCTTCCACCGGCGATTGAACTAAAGTCGCGGTCGGCTCGGACGCGGACCGTGGGCGGAAAAACCGCCGCGAAATGTCCCGCCGAGGAATGGGAGAGAAAAATGATGTTCGATCACGCCCCCAGGACCGCCTTGCATGTTCGTGCATCCGCCACCGCGATCGCGGCCGGATTGGCGTTGTTGGCGACGCCCGCGTTCGCACAGGGCCAGGAAACGGCCGAGCCGGCCGATAGCAACGAGATCATCGTCACCGCGCAATTGCGGCAGCAGAACCTGCAGGACGTGCCGCTCTCCATCAGCGCCATCAGCGGCGAGCTGCTCGAGCAACGCAGCCAGACCACGCTGACCGACATCACCGCGCAGATGCCAAGCCTGCTGCTCCAGCGGAACCCCGCCGGCCAGGGCAATTCGGTGCGCGTCTTCATCCGCGGCGTCGGCCAGTCGGACCAGAGCCCCTCGGTCGAACCGGGCGTCGGCACCTATATCGACGACATCTACTACGGCACCATTCTGGCCAGCGCCTTCGACCTCACCGACCTCGACCGGATCGAGGTCTTGCGCGGGCCGCAGGGAACCTTGTCGGGCATGAATACCCTGGGCGGCGCGATCAAGCTGTTCTCGCGCAAGCCCGAAAGCGACGGCGGCTATGTCGAAGTCAGCATCGGCAACCTCGGCCGGCGCGACGTGAAGGCGAGCGCGGATTTCACCGTTATCCCGGACGCGGTCTATGCCCGGATCACCGGCGTGACGCGGAACCGCGACGGCCATGTCACGCGGTACGACTACGCCTGCCTCAATCCGACGGACCCGGACGTGGTCTCGGGCGCCTTGCCCAGCCTCGCCACCAAGGGCGATTGCAAGCTCGGCGAAATGGGCAACCAGCAGATGTACGCCATGCGCGGCGCGTTGCGCATCGCGCCCGCCGGCGGCCCGCTGGAGATCAACATCAGCGGCGACTACACCAAGGATACCTCCGAAACGCAGGCGTCCGTGCTTCTCGCCAGCGCCGAATCGGCCAACGCCGGATCGGCGGCGCCGACGGACCGGTCCGGCATGTCGGTCCCCTACCAAGGCGTCGCTTATGACGACCGCTTCGTGCCGTACGGCGTCTATCGCCGGCCCGACGCGGTGCTGAACGATCCCTATGCCAGCTACGCCAACTTCTACGATCCGGGCGTGATGTATTCGGCCATCGACGCGCCTCCGGGGCCGCCGTCGGATTATGTCGCGGGGGCGCCGCTCGGACCGTTCACCGCGCCATCGGCAGCCGGCGCGACGGCCTGGGGGCTGGCGATGACGATCGACTACGAACTGAGCGACAGTCTCGCGCTCAAGTCGATCACCGGCTATCGCCACATGTTCAGCGAGACAGGGTCGGACAACGACCATTCGCCGATCGTCTTCATCCAGGACGCCTCGGACTTCTCGCACGAGCAGTTTAGCCAGGAACTGCGCCTCGCGGGACAGTTCCTCGACGACACGCTCGATGTGATTGTCGGCGGCTACTACTACGACGCCGCCACTCGCTACGACGCGCGGATTCACACGCCGTTCTCGGGCTTCTGCCCCGCCGCGACGCCGTGCTTCTCGTTCATCAACGACGATACCGCCGACCTCAGGAGCTACGCCGGCTTCGCCAATGCCGCCTGGGCCGTGACCGACGCCCTGACGCTGGAGGGCGGCATCCGCGTGACCAACGAAAAGAAGGAATACCTGTACAATCGCCTGAATCCGGACCGGAACGGCGATTACCTGCCGCTTTCCAACCCGAGCAATCCGCTCACCGGCTTCGTCGGCACCTACAAGGAAACGATCACCGATTACCGCGCGGTCGCATCCTACAAGATCACCGACGATGTGATGGTCTACGCCCAGTTCTCGACCGGGTTCAAAGGCGGCGGCGTGGCCCCGCGCCCATATGTCTATCAGCAGATCCGCCCGTTCGGCGCGGAAAAGCTCAAGGCCTACGAAGTGGGCTTCAAGGCGGACGTGTTCGACCGCGTGCTGCGGCTCAACGGCAGCGTGTTCCAGATGGACTATTCCGGCTATCAGGGCACGCCGACGACCTGTCTTGGCCTCGACGACCAGCCGTTGCCGGTCGACGGCGGCGGCATTCCCGGCCTGTGCGGCCAGTACCTCAATATCGGCGACGCGCGCGTGCGCGGGTTCGAGCTGGAGACCACGCTGCGGCCGGTCGACGGCCTGACCATCGATGGCGCGATGAGCCTGACCGACTTCGAATTCACGTCGATCAACTATCCCACGACCTCGATCATCGTCGGCGCCAAGCGGCCGGGCATCGGCGAGTTCAAGTGGAGCTTTGGCGCACAATACGAAGCGCTGCTGGGCGATAATGTCGGCACGCTTACGCCCCGGATCGATGTGTCCCACACGCCCGGCTACTGCGGCAACTTCAACTGCGATCCGAACGTGACAGTGGAAAGCTACACCCTGGCGAATGCCCGGCTGACCTATCGTTCGCCGGACGACGATTGGTCGGTGGCGCTGGAGGCGACGAACCTGTTCGACAAGTTCTATTACCTGAACAAGTTCGCCACGTTCTACGTCAACGGCCAACCCGGCCGTCCGCGCGAAGTGGCGTTGACCGTCCGCCGGCGTTTCTGACCGGCGCGGCGGAGCCCGGAAGCGCGTCGGGGGAGGCGCTTCCGGGCTTTTCTTTCGCGGCAGGGGCCTTATCCCTTGCCGCAAGCTGAGCGAAACGGGATGGGACAAATGGCTGGAATGGCGCGCTGGGCGGGCAAGCGGCCGGTATGGGGAATCGCGCTGGCGGGCGGTCTGGCTCTTGCCGGCCTGTCCGCCGGCGTTCTCGCGCAGGGCGCATCGTCCGCGCCGCCTTCCGCCCCGGCGATGGTCACCGGCGCGACGCTGCGCAATGCCGACGCCCCGGCCAATGCCGGCGACTGGCAGAGCTACAGCCGCACCTGGGACGAACAGCGCTTCAGCCCGCTGACGCAGATCAACGACGGCAACGTCGGGGAACTCGGGCTGGCCTGGTACGACGATCTCGAAACCTTCCGCGGCGTGCAGGCGAGTCCGCTGGTGATCGACGGCATTCTCTACAACGAAAGCATCTACAACGTCGTCACCGCCTATGACGGCAAGACCGGGGCGAAGCTGTGGACCTACGATCCCAGGGTCGGCCCGGAATGGGCGCGGCTGGCCTGCTGCGGGCCTTCGAGCCGGGGCATCGCGGCGTGGGAAGGCAAGCTCTACGTCGCCGCGCTCGACGGCCGGCTGATCGCCATCGACGCGAAGGACGGGCGCGAGCTGTGGTCGGTGCGGACCTTCCCCGAAGGGCAGGAATATTCGATCACCGGCGCGCCGCGCGTCTATGACGGCAAGGTCGTGATCGGCAACGGCGGCGCGGACTACGGCTCGCGCGGGTTCGTCACCGCGTGGGACGCGGAAACCGGCGCGAAGCTGTGGAAGTTCTACATCGTCCCGACCGATCCCGACGCGGGCCCCGATGGAGAGGCGTCGGACAGCGCCATGACAATCGCCCAGCCGACCTGGTCCGGGCGCTTCTGGGAAGCGGCGGCGGGCGGCGGCGGCAACGCGTGGGACGCGTTCGCCTACGATCCCGAGCTGAACCTGGTCTACATCGGCACCGGCAACGGCAGCCCGCACAGCTGGTATTTCCGCAGCGAGGGCAAGGGCGACAACCTGTTCCTGTGCTCGATCGTCGCGGTCGACGCCACCACCGGCGAATACCGCTGGCACTATCAGCAGGTGCCGGAGGAAGACTGGGACTATACCTGCACCCAGCCGATGGTGCTGGCCGATCTCGAGATCGAAGGCCGGACGCGCAAGGTGCTGATGCAGGCGCCGAAGAACGCGTTCTTCTACGTCATCGACCGCGCGACCGGAGAGCTGATCAGCGCGAAGAGCTATACCTCGATCAACACCTGGGCGAGCCATATCGACATGGCCACCGGCCGCCCCGTGCTCATGCCCGGCGCGCACAACACGACCACCCCGCACCTGATGAATCCGAGCTGGTTGGCCGGGCACACCTGGCATCCGATGAGCTACAGCCCGCTGACCGGGCTGGTCTATTTCTCGGCGCAGGAGCAAGGCTCGATCTATGCGCGCGCGGAGGACGGCCAATACCGCTACGCCAAGGGGCGGAGCAATTCCGGCCAGCAATTCGGCAACGAGCCGGAGCTGCGCGCCAGGCTCCAGGCAGAGGCCGTCGCCACGGAAAAGGGCTACCTGCTCGCCTGGAACCCGGTGACGCAGACCGAGGCATGGCGCGTCGACTACGGCATCCCCGGCTCAGGCGGGGTGCTCGCCACCGCCGGCAACCTGCTAATCCAGGGCACGATCGAAAAAACGCTGGCGATCTATCGCGCCGACAATGGCCGGAAGCTGTGGGAGATGAACATCGACCAGGCGCCCGTGGCCGGGCCGATCACCTACATGATCGACGGCGAGCAATATATCGCCATCAACGCCGGCTGGGGCGGATCGCCGGTCTACAACCTCAACCGCGACGGCCCCTTCCGCACCGCCACCGCCAAGCTGCTGGTGTTCAAGCTGGGCGCGAGCGGCGTCACGCTGCCGCCGATGCCGCCGCCGAGCGCGCTGCCCGCCCCGCCGCCGCTGCGCGCCAGCGAGGCGCAAGTGACGCGCGGGCGCGAACTCTACAACCAGACTTGCGTGCGCTGCCACGGCGAAGACGCCATCGGCGGGGTCAAGGACCTGCGCTTCATGACGGAACAGGCCCACGCCCGGTTCGAGGATGTCGTGCTGAAAGGCATCTATGCCGAGCGCGGCATGGCGAGCTTCGCCGACGTGCTTTCGCCCGAGGACAGCGCAGCGATCCACGCCTACCTGATCGCGCGCGGCAACGAAGATTATCAGGACGCGGCGGCAAAGGGGAACTGAGGATGCGTATGAACCGGATATCGATCGCGGCGCTGGCCGCCACGGCCCTGCTTGGCCTTGCGGCCCCGCTCGCTGCGCAGGCGCCCGGAGAGCCGAGCGCGGTTCCCGACCGTTCGTGCGATCGCGACTGCCTGATCGAGGCGCTGCGCGGCCACATGCAGGCGCTCGCCGCGCGCGCGCCCGCGGCGCTGCCGCTGGCAAGCGATGTCGTGTTCACCGAGAACAACGTGCCGATCGAGGTCGGCGAAGGGCTGTGGCGCACTGTCACGGCGGTGGACGAGGTCGGGCTGGAAGCCGCCGATCCGAGCACCGGCAACGCGGCCTGGTTCGGCTCCGTGCGCGAAAACGGCGAGCCGGCGATCATGGCCGTGCGCATCCACGTGCAGGATGGCCTGATCGACGAGATCGAGAGCGTCGTCCACCGCCGCACCGCCCTGCCCGCGCCGTTCGGCGATGTCGAGAACATGGTCCACGACCCCGAGTTCAACGAAGTGCTGCCCCTCGAACAGCGCCGCAGCCGCGAACGGATGCTGGCCATCGCCGACGGCTATTTCGACACGACGGAAGTCAACGACGGGCAGATCTTCACGCACTTTGCGGAGGATTGCGGGCGGCTCGAAAACGGCATCTCCACCACCGCTCCCACACCGGGCAGCACAGGCGGCAACGCCGCCTCCATCGCTTCGGGCTGCCGCGAGCAGTTCGAGCTGGGCATCTACCGCATCAACAAGCGCATCCGCCGCGACTTCTTCATCGTCGACGAGGAACGCGGCGTTGCCGTGGGGCGCGGCTTCTTCGACCACGCCAACGAGTGGGACCGCTACCTGCTGACGAACGGGCGCGAGATGCGCACCGCGCTCAAGTGGCCGAACTCGATCACCCTGATCGAAGCCTTCCGCATCCGTGACGCCAAGATCTCGCGGATCGAGGCGGTGTTCACCTATGTGCCCTATTTCATGCACAACCCGTTCTGGGGTCCGGCTGCCGCGCCGCCGCCGGCGAAGCCCGATCCCGGCGCCTGCGACACCGACTGTGTCGCCGCCAACGCCCGCGCCGTGATGGCCGCCTATCCGGTGCGCGGCGACTGGGAGAAGCTCAACTGGGCCCCGCGCGTCGGCTATGCCGAAAACAGCGTCGGCATCCGCGTCAACGAAGGCATCTGGCAGGGCGTCACCGCGATCGATTCGAATCCGCTGCTCATCGCCGACGCGCAGACCGGCAACGGGGTATGGATCGGCCGGATCGAGGAACACGGCCAGCCGGCCTGGGCGGCGATCACCGTCCACAGCTCCGGCAAGCAGATCGCCAACATCGACGCGGTGATCCGCCGCAAGGAATACGGCCCGCCTTATGCCGAGCCCGAAGGGGCCACGCAGTTCGCCACGCTGCCGGCATCGCGCCGCACCGCCCGCGCGGACATGATCGCGAAGGCCGAACGCTTCTATGCGGCGATGAACGCCAAGCCGGGCGCGGCGCCCGAAGGGCTTGCCGCGTCGTGCCGCTGGGTGGTCAACGCCATGGACGTCGGCGACTGCGCCAGCCCCTTCGCCGGCCCGGTGCTCGCCGGCATCGAACGCGTGCGCGACCGCACCGTGCTGGCGGTGGACGAGGCGCGCGGCCTGGTCGTGTTCCGCACGTTCGAGGATCTGCCGGCGGCCGGCGGCAGCGGCTATCCGCTGAGCTATCAGGTGGTCGAATTGTTCCGGTTCGAGGATGGCGAGATCGCTCGCGTGGAAGCGTTCACCTCGGAGCTGCCATACGGCATGAAACCGCACGGCTGACCCGCCGCGCGCGGGGTCGGTCGCGCTTTGCTTGATAAGTCAAAGAAACTGCGCGACACCTCGCAGTGAGGATGCAGAGGCAGGACACCATGCCGCGTTTCGATGTCGAGGAATTCGTCGACCGCCAGCCGATCGGCCGCACGCAGCTGGCCGTGCTGCTGGTGTGCGGGCTCGTCTGCTTCATCGACGGGTTCGACATCTTCATGGTCGGCAAGATCGCGCCCGCGATCGCCGAACATTTCGGGCAGCCGTCGGAAGCGATGGCGTTCCTGTTCGTATGCCAGCAGATCGGGCTCGCGGCCGGGGCCTTCATCGTCTCCCCGCTCGCCGACCGCTTCGGACGGCGGCGGATGCTGATCTGGGCCTGCGCCGCCTTCGGGCTGATCACGCTCGGCAGCGTCTACGCCCAGACGCTCACCCAGCTCGCCGTGCTGCGCGGCATAGCCGGGCTGTTCATGGCCGCGGGCCTGCCGATGGCGCTGGCGCTGATTTCGGAAATGACGCCGAAGCGGCGGCGTTCGATGTTCATCGCCATCGCGCTTGCCGGCTATTCCACCGGCAGCGCCGCCAGCGGCGCGGTCGCCGCCTGGCTGATCGACGGCTACGGCTGGGAAAGCGGGTTCGTGATCGGCGGGCTGGTGCCGCTGCTGTGCATTCCGCTGCTGCTGTTCTTCGTGCCCGAATCGCTGAAATACGTCGCCGAGCGCGATCCGGCCGACCCGCGCATTCCGGCCGCGATCCGGCGCATGGACCCCACGGCCAACCTCACCGGAAACGAGGAGTTCGTGCTCGGCGCCGGCGCGGCGAAGCCGCAGAAGGCCCGGCTGCTCGACATCTTCATGGATGGCCGCGCGTGGATGACCGCGCTCCTCTGGGCCGCCTGCATCCTGTCGATGACCAACATCGCGCTGCTCGCCTCGTGGCTGCCGACCTTCTTCCAGGAGATGAAGGGCATTCCGATCCAGCGCTTCGCCATCTCGGCGATGATCGCCTATCTCGGCGGCCTTGCCGGGATGCTGTCGATCGGCTGGCTGATGGACCGCTTCAACCCCACGCGGCTGATCGCGCTCTATTACCTCGGCCTCGCCGGGGCGCTGGTGGCGATGGCCTGGGTGCCGTTCGAAGCGGCGCTGTTCGTCGGCGTGCTGATCTTCTGGAACTTCGTCCAGACCGGCGGCCAGGGCGGGCTCAACACGCTCATCACGCAGGTCTACCCGCCGCGCATGCGCAGCACCGCGCTCGGCTGGGCCGGCGGCGCGGGCCGCGTGGGCGGCGTGATCGCCCCGCTGTTCGGCGCCTATGCGATCGAACAGCAGTTCTCGCTCGAACTGACGCTGGGCCTTGTCGCCGTGGGCCCGCTGACGGTCGCCGTTCTGGTCCTGCTGCTCGGCTTCACCGCCGTATCGAAACGGCGCGAGGAAAGCGCGGGGAAGCCTGTCCCGGCTTAGGCTGTATCGACAGCCTAGGGTCGGGCCCTGGGAATCACCGGCGCCAGCAGGCAGCTGTCGTAACGGCCGCCGGTATGGATCGCATGCCGCCCCTTGTTGCGCAGGTCTTCGTGTCGGGCGAACGGCAGGTTGGGCAGCGCATCGCGGTAGATGTCCATGCCCTTGACCAGCACCCGCAGGCTCTCGCCGGCGCGGAACAGGGTAGAGAACGGCCATAGCTCGATGTCCACCGGAACAACCTCGCCCGGCTTCAGGCGCTGCTCGCGCTCGTGCCGGTGCACCGGCCGCCACGGCGTGGAGCGCGCCTCGTCCAGCTCGCGATGGCTCGCCCTGAGCCAGCCTAGCGCCACCGGTCCGTTGTCGTAGAAGGCGTAGAAGTGGAAGCCCACCGGCTGCCCGTCGCGGTCGAGCTTCTGCAAGGCCACGAACAGGTCCATGTCGTCGCTGCCCTCCGCCTCCACCCACAGCCTGAGCGCGGCGTGGCCAGTCAGCTCGGTATCCTCGGCGAAGCGGAAATCGAACCGCGCCTCCCCGGCCTCATCGCACGGGTCATAGGAAACGACGGCTTCCGCCATTGCCGGATCGACGGCCATCGCCCCCTTCGCGGCATCGAGGTGGAACGGCCGGTACTCGGTCCGCGCCGGCGGCCATTCGCTTTCCGCGCGCGCCGCACGCTCATGCGCGGTTTCGCGCACTTCGATCGCAACGCGCGGCCAGCTATCGACGCCGCGATCCTCGCCTTTCAGGAACTGGTCGAAGAACGCCGCCTGCTTCGCCCGGCTTTCCGGGCGGTAGTAGTTGGCCCACTTCTTGTCGCCGTGGATTTCCAGCCACTTCTGTTTCGAGGCCATCCGCCGCCACGCTTCGATCGTTCCGCGCGTGTGCAGCCCCTGGTCGGACCAGCTCGCCACGACATAGGCGGGAATGTCGATCGCCTCGATCTCCACTTCCTTGCTGCGCCAGTAGGCGTCGTGCAGCGGATGCGCCTGGACGTTGGCGTTGGTGTCCTCGGTGCGGCCGAGCGAAAAACGCAGGTTGTCGGAGCCGCGCGGGACGAAGCCGGTCTCGCGGATGCCGCCGTGATAGGCGAACTCGCGGTACCAGTCGGAAAACCCCTCCCACGGATTGAGCGCGGCAAGGTGCGGCGGCTTCAGCGACGCGACGAGGTACTGGATCGCCGCGAGGTAGGAGACGCCGGTCATCCCGACCTTGCCGTTGGTCCACTCCAGCGCGGCGAGAAACTCGATGCAATCGTAGCAGTCCTCGCCCTCGCCCACGCCGTTGTGGCGCAGGTCGCCTTCGGACAGCCACGCGCCGCGCGGATCGGCGAAGACCACCGCATAGCCGCGCGGGCACCAGAACATCGGGTCCGGCGCCTCGAACGCGGTAAAGCGCGACATCCAGCCGTCCTCGACCCCCGAGGCCGGCCACAGCGAGGCGGACAGGCCGTGCTTGCCGTAAGGGCTCCAGCCGAGCAGGATCGGCAGATCCGCCTCGGGCCGGTCCGCAGGGCGGTAGATGTCGACCAGAATGCGCACCCCGTCGCGCATCGGCACGGCGACGTTGCGCTCTATCAGCAGCCCGTCCTCTTCCCACGAGGCGTAGTCGGGGGGTGGGAGCGGCGGCTTGCGGGGGGCCGTCGACGGATCGACCCCCTCGCGCATGATCAGCTCGAAGGTATCGTCCATCGACATGCCGCCGCTCCCGGTCGGTGCTCCCTGGCCGGCTTCAATAGGTCAGCCGCAGTCCGACCTTATAGCTCCGCCCGATCACGTCGTAGAGCACGTTGTTGGTCGGGCCGAAGCTCGACGGCAGGTTCTTCGGCGGGTCCTTGTCGAACAGGTTGTTGACCACCCCGAACAGCTCGACATGGCGGTCGCCGCCTTGCCACACCCGGTACTGGGCGTTGAGGTTCACGTACGTGACGCTCTCCGCCAGGTTGTCGTTGATGCTGTTGGGCAGCAGCGGATCGTATCCCGCCTGATGCGGGCCGATGTTGGTCACCTGGAACAGGCCGCTGGAAATGTGCCGCACCTGGATCTGGGCCGAGAACGGATCGCCCTGATAGGTGATGAAGCCGTTGATCGTGTAGTCCGGCACGCCCGAAGGCTGCGACACGCCCGATCCGTTCTGGCCTGCGCGGTCGGTCGCCACGCCGGCGGTGTCGATCGTGATCAGGTCTTTGACATAGGTCGCCAGCACCCGGAAGCCGAGGCTCGACGCGCCCGACAGCGGCAGGTTGTAATCGGCCTCGAAGTCCCACCCGCGCGTGATCAGCGTGTTGAGGTTGAGGTTGGGGTTGACGATCTGCGTGATCGCACCGCCGCCATCGCGGGTCACGAACTCGCACAGCGCGGCGTTGCCTTCGTAGCAGCGGCTGACGATCGTCTGCGCGCCGAGCGTGGCGATCGCCCCGTCGAGCGAAATGTCGAACCAGTCGGCCGACAGCCGCAGCCGGCCGGACGAACCGAGCCCGGCGGTCACCACCGCGCCCGCCGTCCAGGTGTCGGCGATTTCCGGCTGCAACGCGGCGTTGCCGCTCAGCAGCGTCGGATAGAGCCCGCGCGCGCCGCCGTTCTCGGGATCGTCCACGGTCTGGAACGAGCTTTGCGGCGCGCCGTACAGCTCGAACAGGTTGGGCGCGCGGATGTCGCGCGAGCGGGTGCCGCGGAAGCGCAGGAACTCGAACGGCTGCCAGTCGGCGCCGACCTTCCACGTCTCCACCTGTCCGCTGGTGCTGTAATCGGTCACGCGCACCGCTCCGTTGAGCTCGGCGCTGTAGGCGAACGGCAGGTCGCGCGCGAGCGGCAGGGCCACTTCGACGAACCCTTCCTTCACGTTCATGCTCTGCGATCCGCCCACGATGCCGCCGCCGGGGCTGGTGAAGAAGTCGTTCGCGGCCGAGATCGGATCGTTGAACGCATTCACGCCGTCGCGCCGGTATTCGGCGCCGGCCGCCAGCGCCAGCGGGCCGGCCCACAGGTCGATCAGGTCGCCGCGCAGGGTCACCGCGGCGACATGCTGCGTCAGCGTGGTGTCCTGCACCGCCGTTCCGGTGACGTAGGCCATCGCCGCCGCGCTGCTCGCGCCGTCGCCGAACGGATTGAGCGGAACGCACGCGGCATCGTCATTGGTGGCGATGGCGTCGGCATTGACGCGGCAGACCACCTCGTCCGCGCCGTTCAGCACCGGATCCATCGCCTTGCGCATGCGCGAATTGATGGTCGTGTTGTAACCGCGCTGGGCATAATCGGTGCGGCCGTACTGATAATAGCCGTCGACCGTCCAGCCGCCGCCGACGTTCCAGTCGAACCCGGTGACCAGGCGATAGGTCTGCCGGTCGACCTTGCCGATCTGCGGGCCGATGTCGTTCCAGATGCGGCCGAAGGGCGCGCAGTTGCGCGTATCGGCCGGGCTCTGCAACGCGGGCGAGCAGCGCGCGCCGGTCGCCGCCATCTCCTCCACGACCGATTCCGGCAGATAGGGGTTGTCGCTGAAGATCGCCCACGATCCGACCGGCGAGATGTCGCGCCGGCTGGAGCCGAGGATCGTGCCCTTCACGGTGCCGAACGCTCCCTGCGCGAACAGCCTGAACGAATCCGACACCTCGTAGTCGGCGTTGGCGAACAGGTTCGCGCGCGTGCTTTCGGCCGCGATCGGGAAGAACTGGTAGAACGGCAGCACGTCGTCGCCGCCGCCGCTCTGGAACAGCCCCGCGCCGCCGTAGACGCCGTAATCGTGGTCGAACGTCGTGCCGTCCGGATTGAACTCCAGCCCGGCCAACGGGCCCGCGATGACGAGGCCGTTCAGCGAAGCGGTCGCCGTGCGCGCGTTGGGCATGATGATCGTCGCTGGCTGGCCGGCGATCACGCGCTCGGTGGTGCTGCCGGCCACGAACGGGTTGCTGATGGTGTTGTAGTTCTCCGCGCACCAGGCGCGGGTGTAGCAATCGCCGGTGCCGTCGTTGTCGACGTATTCCGCGCCGAACACGAACCGTCCGCGATCGCCGCCGAAGCGCGCGCCGAAGGCCACGCTCATCAGGTATTCCTCGTTGTCGCCGGCATCGGACACGCCGTATTGCAGCGTGGAGCGCAGCCCTTCGAGGTTGCGGTCGATGATGAGGTTGGTCACGCCCGCGACGGCGTCGGAGCCGTAGGCGGCCGATGCGCCGCCGGTCACCACTTCGACCCGTTCGAGCAGCGCGGTCGGCACCAGGTTGAGATCGACCGTGTTCGCCGGAGTGAACGAGCCGCCGGCCACGGTCGATCCGACCACCCGGCGTCCGTCGATCAGCACCAGCGTGCGGTTGCCGCCCAGGCCGCGCAGATCGGCGGTCGAAGCGCCGAGGTTGCTGACGAAGATGGCCGTCGTCGCCGGCGTGCTCTGCGGCCGGAAGGCGGGGATTTCGTTGAGCACCTGCGAGATGTTCGACGCGCCCTGGCGCGCGATCTGCTCCTCGCCCAGCACCGTCACCGGCGTCGGCGCGGTGAAGCCCGAGCGGGCGATGCGCGAGCCGGTGACCACGATCGCCTCGCTTTCGCTCTCGGCTGCGGAATCATCGGCGGGCTGGTCCTGCGCGGCCGCCGGAACGGCGAGCGAAATGGCCGCCGCCAGCGCGGCGGCGCTCGCGCCCGCGCGGATCACGGACAGGGCGGATCGATTGGTATGCGCTCGTGTCATGTTCCTCTCCACCGGCGTCGAATGGGTGTTGCGCCGCTGCGGGGAGGAAACTGCTTGCCCTCTCCCGTCGGAGCGCTCATCTCGCGGAATCGTTGAGTTGTCAAGAAAACGAACCTTGCCGCGCGCGGCGCGCCGGCGCTATGGCCCGGCGCTGTGTTCGTCGGGGGGAGGAACCACACTGACTACCGCTGCTTCGCGTTCCGCACCGCGCGCCCACGCCGCCACGCCGCGCGCCGCCGCGCCGTCCAGGCTGCCGCCGCTGTGGTACATGTTCGATGCCGACAGCGTCGCCCAGCGGCTGCTGGTGCTGGCCAAGATGATCGAGCGCACTACCTCGCGCCAGTTGCAGCGGGAATTCGGCGTCTCGGTCGCCCAGTGGCGCGTGCTCGCGTTCATCTGCATTTCCGGGCCGACGACCGCCAGCACCATCAGCGATGCGGGCGAGGTCGACCAGGCGGAGATCAGCCGCGCGGTGAAGGCGATGATCGCCTCGGGGCTGGTCGACCGCGACTACGAGCCCGGCAGCCGCAAGACGATGCTCATCGCCCCGACCGCCAAGGGAGTGGCGCTGTTCAAGCGCATGCGCGAACGCCGCCAGGGCTATTTCCGCACCATCACCCGCAGCCTCGAAGGCGAAACCCGCGCCGAATTCGGCCGCATGCTCAACGCCATCGCCGAAGACGTCGTCGCCGAGCGCGAAAGCGAGCGATAACCAACGATCGCGCGAGACGGGTGCCCTCGCGGCACATGCATGACGCGAGGGCGGAGTGCGTTCGCGGCCGGGCTACTTCGCTACGGCGGCCGCGAGCATTTCCGGGGTTGGCGGCGCGGTGTCCGCCGGATCGGAGCCCTTGTGCTTGTCGGTTTCCGGCAGCGGCGCACCGTTGGCGAGGCCGAACCCGACCTCCTCCCCGGCGAATTCCGCGAAGGCGATGTTCACGTTCATGTGCGCCCGCGCCAGCGGGGTGTTGCCGTACTCGAGACCCTTCTTGATATTGGTGTCGAGCAGTTCGGCGAACTGAGGATTGCGTTTCAGCTCATCGACCGCCGCGCCGGGCGCGTCGCCCCGGTCGTAGGCGGCCCTGGCGGCGTCGAGCAGCGCGCGGTTGAACTTCACGAAGCGCTCGAAGCCGTCCCAGGTGTTCACGTGCCCGTGGCCTTCGACGACGATCTCGATGCCCATGTCCTTCACCAGCGCGTGCAGATTGTCGATCTCGTCGGCGATCGCCGCCGCGCCGCCGGCGGGCAGGAACGGGGCCATGTTCCACGCCATGACATCGCCCATGAACAGCAGCTTCGCCGCCGGGATGACGACGAAGCTGTCGCCGCCGGTATGGCCGGGGCCGGTGTGGTAGAGCTCGATCCGCTCGTCCCCTTCGCCGAGCGTCATGCGGTCGGAATAGGTCTCGTTCGGCACCACGCCGGGGTTGTGGTTGGGGTTGGCGGTGATCTCCGTCTTGCCGGTCTCGTGCATGATCACCCGCGCGTCGGGATAGCGCTCGCGGATGAAATCGGTGCTGCCGATATGGTCCGGGTGGCTGTGCGTGCTGATGATCGCGGTGACCGGCTTGTCGGTGACCTCGCGCACTTCGTCGAGGATCGCCTGGCCGTTGCCGGGCATCTTGGTGTCGACGAGGACAACGCCGTCCCGCTGCACCACGACGAGCGTGTTACCGCCGCCGCCGAATATCTTGTAGATGTTGTCGGCAACCTGTTCGATCGCTTCCGTCCCCGGCAGTCCGCCGCCGGCCGCGGGGCGCGGAGGCGGGGCCGCCCCGGCGGGACCGGGTTGCTGCGCCGCCGCCGTCACGGACAGGCTGGCGGCTGCCGCCAATGCTATAAGTGCTCCGATTCTCATACGATCCTCTCAAACCACGCTCCCCGGCGGTGGTAGCGAACGGACCCGGTGCGGACAAATGGATTCCCCGCGCGCTTCAGGCCATCGCCACCACCCGGCCGGCAAGCCGCTCGACTTCGGCGCGGTCGTGGCTGACCAGCAGGATCGGGATGGCGAGCCGGTCGCGGATGCGCTCGACCAGCTCCATCAGCGCCTCCCCGCGCGCCGGGTCGAGCGAGGCGAACGGCTCGTCGAGCAGCAGGAAGCGCGGCGCGGAAAGCAGCGCCCGGCCGATCGCCACGCGCCGCGTCTCGCCGCCCGAAAGCGTCGCCGGCCAGCGCGCCAGCAGGCGCTCGATGCCAAGGAACGCCACGACCTCGTCATGCCCGATCCAGCGCCGTTCCACGGGCGCAAGGCGCTCGCCGTAGCGCAGATTGGCGTCGACCCGCAGATGCGGGAACAGCCGCGCGTCCTGGAACACATAGCCGGCGCGGCGTTGCTCCGGGGGAAGGTTCACTCCGCTCGCGCTATCGAACAGCACCTCGCCGGCCACCGCGATGCGCCCGCTCTCGGGGCGGCGGAGCCCGGCGATGCAGTTGAGCACGGTCGTCTTGCCGATGCCGGACGGGCCGACCAGCGCGGTCAATTGCGCGTCCGATGTGAAATCCAGCGCGATCCGCCGCTCGCCGATGCGGTGCCCGATTGCGACTTCAAAGGACATGCGCGCGGCTCCCGCCCGAACGCCGCACCAGCAGTTCCGACACCACCAGCGCACCGATCGACAGCACGACCGAGATCAGCGCCAGCCGCGCCACTTGCGCTTCCGCGCCCGGCACCTGCAATCCGCTGTAGATCGCCAGCGGCAGCGTCCGCGTCTCCCCGGCGATGTTGGAGGCGAAGATGATCGTCGCCCCGAATTCGCCGAGCGAGCGGGCGAAGCCGAGCATCGCCGCGGCGGCTATGCCGGGGGCGCTCAGCGGCAAGGTGATCGTCAGGAACGCCCGCCACGGCCTGGCGCCCAGCGTGCGCGCGGCGTCCACCAGCCGCCGGTCGACGGCTTCGATCGACAGGCGCATCGCGCGCACCATCAGCGGCAGGGCCATCACCGCCGCCGCCACCGCCGCGCCGGTCCAGCGGAACACGAACGTTATCCCGAATTGCTCGTCGAGCCACGCGCCCACCGGCCCCTGCCGCCCGAGCAGCAGCAGCAGCAGCCAGCCGGTCACCACCGGCGGCAGAACCAGCGGCAGGTGAACCACCGCATCGAGCAGGATGCGTCCGGGAAAGCGCCTGCGCGCCAGCACCCACGCAAGCGCATAGGCGATCGGCATCGTCGCCACGACCGCAACCACGCTGACCCGCAGCGACAGCGCGACCACGGTCCATTCGTCGGGTGTCAGCCAGCCGCTCACTCGGCGGGCTCGAACCCGCGCCGCGCGAATATCGCCTTCGCTTCGGCCGAAGTCAGGAAGGCCGCGAACGCCTCGGCCTCGGGGTGGGCCGAATCCCCGATCACCGCTGCCGGATAGCGGATCGGCGGATGGCTCCCGGCCGGCAGACGTTCGACCACCTCGACCTTGTCCGAAGCCAGCGCGTCGGTGGCGTAGACGATGCCCAGCGCGGCTTCGCCGCGCTCGACCAGCGCCAGCGCCGCGCGCACGTTCTCGGCCGCGACGACATTGTCGCGCACGCCGTTCCACAGCCCGAGCGATTCGAGCGCCGCCCGCGCGTACCGCCCCGCCGGGACCGCCGCGGGATCGGCCAGCGCCAGCTTGTCGCCGCCGAGATCGGCCAGCGTGCGCGGCGCAGCGCCCTTCGGCCGGATCACGACCAGCCGGTTGCCGGCGACGTCGGCGCGCGTTCCGGGGCGCAGCAGGCCGCCGGCTTCGAGATCATCCATCCACGCCTCGTCCGCCGAGACGAACACGTCCGCCGGCGCGCCCTGACGAACCTGACGGGCGAGCGCCGACGAGGCCGCGAACGACAGCACCGGTTCGGCGCGCTCCCCTGCGCTCCCCCCCGTGCTCCCCCCTGCGCTCCAAGCCGCCGCCGCGTCCTCCAGCGCCTCCTGCATGCTCGATGCGGCGAGCACGACCGGGCCGCGCGCGGGCTCGCTGTCCTGGCCGCACGCCGCCAGGAGCGCGCAGAGCGTCAGCGCAGCGAACCATCGCAACAGACGGCGAACGGCAATCATGCCTCTCGCAATATTTACCGTGATATAGCGTGTCCAGTCCCGAACGGCGCTACGCCGGGCCCCTTACGCCGGAGGCGTCGGCGGCGCGCTCCGGCCCGCGCGCATCGCGAAGCTGCTCGGCTGGCGTACGGGAATCGTCAGCACGCAGCGCACGCCATCCTCGGCGAACGTCAGTTCGACCGGGTTCTTGAGTTCGTGCGCGACGACCCGTTCGATCAGATCGGTGCCGAAGCCGCGCCCGCGCGTCTGCTTCACCGGCGGGCCGCCGCTCTCCTTCCATTCGATCCGCACGAGAGTCGGCGAAATCAGCTTCCAGTGAACCGCGACCGTGCCGCCGGGCTTGCTCAGCGCGCCATACTTGGCCGCGTTGGTCGCCAGTTCGTGCACCGCCAGGCCCAGCGAGAGGGCGTCGTTGGGCGCAAGCTCGATATGCGGGCCGCGCAGGTCGATCTGGTGATCGCTGCCTGCCGAATAGGGCACCAGCTCCGCTTCCACGACGCTGCCGATCGGGGTCGTGCCCCAGTCCGACTGCGTCAGCAGGTCGTGCGTCGCCGAGAGCGCGCGGATGCGTCCGTCGAGGCCGTCGGCGAAATCCTCCAGGCTGTTCGCCCGCCGCCGCGTCAGCGCGATGATCGACAGCACGTTGGCGAGCGTGTTCTTGACCCGGTGGTTGAGTTCGCGGGTCAGCGAGTTGCGGATCGACGCCTGCTCCTCGAACCAGCGCAGCGACGCTTCGTCTTCAAGCGCTTGCTGGGTCAGCATCCGCACCAGCAGCATCAGCAGGCTGGCGACGAGCAGGCCGAAAATCATCGTCACCATCGACAGGCCGGAGAGACCGCCGCCGGCGGGCGAGGTTACCTGGAGAATCCACGGCTCGGCCCCGATCGCCACCCGCTCTGTCGCCGTGCGGCCTCCGCCTTCGCCGCCGCTTCGCGCCATCAGGTTCGTAGCGCTCGGCGGCCCGTCGAACAGGACCACGCGATAGCCTTCGGGATTTTCGGTCTCGAGCGCCGATTCGAGGAACGCCGCCGCGCTGAACGGGCTGTAGATGAAGCCCTTCAGGCGGCTGCCCCGAGGCGTGGGCTCGAGCACCGGCATGTAGATCAGGAAGCCCGGATGGACGTCGCTGCCCTCCTGCCGCAGAACCACGCGTCCGCTGGCGCTCGGCCGCAAGGTGCGCTCGGCCTCGATCATCGCCGCCCTGCGCTCCGGCTCGGAATACATGTCGAACCCCAGCGCCCGCCGGTTGCGCTGCGAATCGGGATGCAGGAAGGTTACCGGCACGGCGTACGGCTGGCTGCCGTCGGGCCGCGGATACAATCGCACGCCCGGCTGGCCTTCGCTTTCCATCAGCGCGTCGAACGCCTCGATTTCGGACGGGTAGACCACCATCGCCCAGCCGATGCCTTCGGACCCGCGCGAGGCGGCATCGAGGCGGAGTTCGCTGACGAAACGGCGGAAACGCGACGCGTTGACCTCATCGAGCGTCGCCAGCAGAGCGGCGCCGGCGCGCAGGTACGCGCTGCTGGAGTTGGCGCGCCGCTCCAGCGCCGAGGCGATCGCGGTCGCGCGCGTGCGGAGCTGGGCCGCGGACCGGTCCTCCTCGCCCCGCTCGATGGCGAAGACGCTGAGAATCGTGATCCCGGCGATGAGAAGGAAGATGGCAATGGGCACGGCGCGCGGAAAGCGGACCAGCCACCGCTTCGTAGTGCCGCGCCCCCCGGAACCCTGCTCCAAACCTAACTCCTTGAAAAGCCGCCGAACGCGCCGATCGACTCCCTTTCTGGCGCCACTGCGCTCCCCAAGTCCGCATGACACGATGTATCCAGGGACTATCCGGGGGAACCGGATCGAGCCCTTTTCGTTCCATGACATCGCAACAATTGCGCAACTCGGTGCGCGGCTGCAACAGGGATCACGTGCAATCGCGATTCGCCGGGACTATATTCAGGGGGTGAATGTTCGAAGGATGTCTGTTGCTGACAAGGAAACGCGCAAACCCGCGAAGGGTATCCAACGCGCCAAGGGCGGGCGGAAGCCCGATTGGACGTCCGGATTGAAGCAGCTTTACGATTCGGTGCTCGAGGAACCGCTTCCCGACACGTTCACCGATCTGCTCGCCAAGCTCGACAGCGAGAAAAAATGAGTCACGAAGACAGGCCGCGGCCAGAGCGCAGCGCCGACGACAAGCGCGCTTTCAAGCGTGAGCTGACCGAAGTGGTGCCGCACCTGCGCGCTTTCGCGCGCGGCCTTTGCGGCCGGCCCGACATGGCCGACGACCTTGTGCAGGAGACCCTGCTCAAGGCCTGGGCGGCGCAGGACCGGTTCGAGCCGGGCACCAGCATGCGCGCGTGGACTTTCGTCATCCTGCGCAACGCCTATCTCACCGACATGCGCCGCAACCGCTTTCGCGGCGAGTACGACGAGACCACGGCCGAACGCATCCTGACAGCGCCCGCCGGGCAGGAAGAGCCGATCCATCTTTCGGACATGCACCGGGCGCTGCTGACATTGCCGCCCGAACGGCGCGAGGCGCTGCTGCTGGTCGGAGCGGGCGGATTTTCCTACGAGGAAGCGGCGCAGATCTGCGGCTGCGCGGTGGGCACGATCAAGAGCCGCGTCGGCCGCGCGCGCGCCGCGCTGACGAGCATGATCGAGGACGGCTCGATTCCCGAACGCTCGATCGACGATCCCGCCGCCCATCGCGCGATTCTGGAGGAACTGGACGACGTCGCCGCCGGCCGGGGCCTCGCCGCTCCTACCAGATAGCGGCGAAGCGGGGGGAGCCGGAATGAGCGCGGATCCCGCAACGGGCGCTCCTCCACCGCCGCGGCGCGACGCGCCGCGCCGCCGGACCATGGCGTTCGCCGCGCAGGAGCTGCGGCTGATCTCGGCGCTCGTGCTGCTTCTGGCGATCGGGCTGTTTCTGGCGTTGCCGTTCGTGCTGTCGATCGGTTCGGTGGTGTTCCTGCCGCTGGTCACCGCGATCGTTCTCACCATCGTCCTGTCGCCGTTGGCCGATCGGCTGGCCGGGCTTGGCGTTCCCAACTTCCTCGCCTCGTTCAGCGCCCTGCTGGCGTTCCTCGCCGTGCTCGCCCTGGCGCTGACGGCGGTCCTTCGCCCGGCGGTGGCTATGGCCGACGAAGTGCCGGCGCTGCTCGACCGGATCGGTCACCGCTTCGCCGAACTGCAAGGCAATTTCGCATGGGTCTCGCGGCTCAATGACAGGGTGACAGAGATCGTCGGGGCCGCGGAAGGCGAACAGGTCGTGCTCGCCGGGCCGACGATGCTGGAACAGCTCGCCTTCGCCACGCCGAGCGTGCTGCTCGAAGTGCTGCTGACGTTCCTGATGGCGTTCTTCATGATCGAAGCGCGGGTGCGGATGCGCCGACGGCTGCTGCTCGATCGCCAGCATTTCGGCGCCAGCCTGAAGGTCGCGCGGGTGATGCGCGACGTGCAGGATCGCGTCGCCGCCTACATCCTCACCGTCGGCGTCATCAACGTCGGGGCGGGAATCGTCGTCACCTTCGGCGCATGGATGTTCGACATGCGCTATCCGGTGATGTGGGGCGGCCTTGCCGCGCTGCTCAATTTCCTCCCCTACATCGGCCCGCTGATGATGACCGCGCTGCTGGTGCTGTTCGGCGTCGGCGCCGCCGACGCGCCGCTGCTCGGACTGGCGCCGGCGCTTGCATATCTTGGCCTGCACGCGATCGAGGCGAACCTGGTGACCCCGGCGGTCCTTGGCGCGCGGTTCACGATGAACCCGGTCCTGATCCTGTTCGCGCTCAGCTACTTCACCTGGATCTGGGGCGTCACCGGGGCGCTGCTGTCGGTGCCGATCCTGCTGGCGATCACCGCACTCGTAGACCATCTGGGCAAGCCCAACCTGGTCGGCTTCCTGTTCGGCGAACCGCTGTTCGCCGCCGACGTCCTCGAACTGAGCGAAGAAGGCTGAACTTGCGAAAAGGCCCGCCGCGCCGGTGGCGGGCGGGCCTCCTCGAATCGGCGGGACTGCGTCAGCCCGGATATTTCCACACGCTGCCGCGCGCCAGGTTCTCGGCCGCGAAGCCCCAGTTGAGGTGATCGTCGATCACCTGCTTCAGATAGGCCGGCCGCAGGTTCTGGTGGTCGAGGTAGTAGGCATGCTCCCACACGTCGATCGTCAGCAGCGGGTTGAAGCCGCTGTCCGCCAGCGTGTCGGCGTCATGCGATTCCTCGATCGACAGCGCGCCGCCCTTCTCGGCCAGCCACACCCAGCCGCTGGCGAAGTGGCCGGCGCCGCGATCGGCGAGCTTGCTCTTCAGCCCGTCGAGGCTGCCGAAAGCGGCGTCGATCTTCTCCGCCAGTTCGCCGTCGGGCGCCTGCGCCTCGGGCGAGAGCGAGTGCCAGTAGAAGCCGTGGTTCCAGCTCTGCGCGGCGTTGTTGAACAGGCCCTGGTCCTTGCCGCGCGCCTTGGCGATGACCGTCTCCAGGTCGTCGCCCGACATGTCGCTGCCGTCGACCGCGGCATTGGTCTTGTCGATATAGGCCTTGTGGTGCTTGCCATGGTGGAAACCGAGCGTTTCGGCGGAAATCGTCGGGGCGAGCGCTTCGCTGTCGTAAGGCAGCGCGATGAGTTCAAAAGCCAAGGGAACATCCTTCCTGTCGGTGCTGGCTGGTGAATGCCCGGCGGCATCCATGATTCCCTTAACGCCCGCAAATCGGCGCGGTTGCAATCAAGAAATATTTTCGCCCGGTTCAGGCGTGGGTTCCGCCGGCGCCTTGCGATCGACCGTGGCGGTCACCGCCACGTCCATCGTCACGTTGCCGACGGTGCGCACGATGTCGGGCAGCATCTCGACCGCGACGAGCAGCGCCAGCGGCTCGATCGGCACGCCCATGGCGAGCGCGATGGGGCCGATCGAGGTGACGAAGCTGATCGTGCCGGGCAGGCTGACGGAGCCGATCGTGGTCACCAGCGCCACCGCCGCGCCGGCCGCGATCATGCCGGGGGTCAGCTCCATCCCCAGCAAGGCCGCGACATAGATCGCCACCGCCAGGTTCATCGCCGGGCTGGTGGCGCGGAAGATCGCCACGGCCAGCGGCAGCACGAAGTCCGCCGTCGTCTCGCGCACGCCGAGCGTCCGGCACGACTGGAGCATCGCCGGCAGGCTGGCGAGCGAGCTTTGCGTCGACAGCCCCACCGTCTGCGCCGGAAGCACCGCACGGGCGAATGCCGCGAGGCCGTGACGCGCCCCGACCGCGCCGACGACATAGGCCGCCGCCAGCACCGCCAGCCCCATGCTCGAAACCAGCGCGATGTAATGCGCCAGCGCGGCGAACGCGCCGCCCTTGCTGGCCAGCCCGACGCCGAGCGCCAGCGCGAACACGCCGATGGGCGCAATCCGCAGAACCCAGCCGATGATGACCAGCATCGCTTCGCCCAGCGCCTCGAACAGCCGCAGCAGCAGATCGCGCTGCGGCTTGCGCAAGCGCGTAATGGCAACCGCCAGCGCGGCGAAGAACACGATCAGCGGCAGCATCGCGGTCTCCGCCGCCGCGGCGATCACATTGGGCGCGACCAGCGATTCGAAGAACGCGCCGATTCCCGGCACCGGCTGCGGCCCGCCCCCGTCCGCGGCAAAGGTGGCTGCCGCCTGTCCCGGTATCGGGAACGCCTGCAACAGCGCCGGCATGGCGAAGGCGGCGAACACCGTGCCGCTCGCCAGCACCGCGAATATCGCCAGCAAGGTCCGCCGCGCGGTGGGGCCCGCGCGCGCGGTCGCGACCATGCGCGCGATGCCGATCACCAGCAGCGCCGCGACCAGCGGCACGATCGTCATCTGCAAGGCCCGCAGCCAGATCGTCCCGACCGGGGCGGCCACCGCACGCACCGGCTGTTCGGCAGCGCCGCCAGCCAGCGCCCAGCCGATCGCCAGCCCGGCCAGCAGCGCGGCGAACGTCAGGCCGACGGGCATGCGAATGCGCGACAATGGCGTGGTGTCGTCCGAAATGGCTATCGATCCCTCAGTCGCGGCCCCTCGTGACATCGCAGCCGGAACGCGCCATGGCAATCGCCGAACAAAGGACGGATGGATGGGACGAACCTACTTCGGCACCGACGGCATCCGCGGCCGGGCCAATTCCGAGAAACTGTCCGCCGCGATCGCGATGAAGGTGGGGCAGGCCGCCGGCCGCCACTTCCTGCGCGGCGATCACAAGCACCGCGTGGTGATCGGCAAGGACACCCGCCTGTCGGGCTACATGATGGAAACCGCGCTCGCCGCCGGCTTCACCAGCGTCGGCATGGACGTGATCATGACCGGGCCTCTGCCGACCCCGGCGGTAGCGCTGCTCGCGCGCGAAATGCGCGCCGATCTGGGGGTGATGATCTCCGCCAGCCACAATCCTTACGCCGACAACGGCATCAAGCTGTTCGGCCCCGACGGGTTCAAGCTGTCCGACGCCGACGAGGAAGCGATCGAGCGCGCGATGCAGGTGGAACAGCCGCTGGCCGACGGCGACGCCATCGGCCGCGCCCGGCGCATCGAGGACGCGCGCGGCCGCTATATCCACGCGATCAAGCAGTCGCTGCCCAGCTCGGTCCGGCTCGACGGGCTCAAAATCGTCATCGATTGCGCCCACGGCGCGGCCTATACCGTCGCCCCGACAGCAGTGTGGGAGCTGGGGGCCGAAGTCGTGGCGATGGGCGTCTCCCCCAACGGCCTCAACATCAACGACGGCGTCGGATCCACCTCGCTCGACGCGGTCAAGGCCAAGGTGCTTGAAGAAGGCGCCGACATCGGCATCGCGCTCGACGGCGACGCCGACCGTCTGATCGTCATCGACGAGAAGGGCGAGGCGGTGGACGGCGACCAGATCATGGCGCTGATCGGCACCCGGCTCGCCGCCAGCGGCGACCTCAAGGGTGGCGGCATCGTCGCCACGGTCATGTCCAACCTCGGGCTGGAGCGGCTGCTCAACGATGCCGGCCTCGGCCTCGTGCGCACCAAGGTCGGCGACCGCTACGTGCTCGAGGCCATGCGCGCGGGCGGCTACAATGTCGGCGGGGAGCAATCGGGGCACATGATCCTGCTCGACCACGCCACCACCGGCGACGGCTGCATCGCCGCGCTCCAGGTGCTCGCCGCGCTGGTCCGCTCGGGCAAGCCGGCGAGCGAGCTGCTGCACTTGTTCGAGCCGGTGCCGCAATTGCTCAAGAACGTCGTCTATGCGGGCGGCGATCCGCTCGCCGACCCGCAGGTCCGGGCCGCCATCGCCGAAGGCGAAGCCGCGCTTGCCGGGCGCGGGCGGCTGGTGATCCGCAAGTCCGGCACCGAACCCAAGATCCGCGTGATGGCCGAAGGCGACGACGCCGCACAGGTGGAGCAGGTGGTCGACGACATCTGCGCGGCGGTGAAGGCGGCAACGGCGTGACCGTCGAGACGCGCCCCGCCCCTCCTCTTACTTCGCCATCCCCTTCCCTTTCCTCGTCATCCCCTTTCCTTTCTTCGTCATCCCCGCGAAAGCGGGGACCCAGTAAGCTCTGCCTTCAAGATACGACTGGGTTCCCGCTTTTGCGGGAATGACGAGAAGAGAGAACCGTGAAACCACCCCGCATCCTCGTCATCGCCGGCTCGGACAGTTCCGGCGGCGCGGGCATTCAGGCGGACATCAAGACCGTCACCATGCTCGGCGGCTACGCGATGACGGCCATCACCGCCGTCACCGCGCAGAACACCACCGGCGTATCGGCGGTCGAGGCGCTGTCGCCCGACATGGTCGCCGCGCAGATCGACGCCTGCCTGAGCGACATCGGCGCGGATGCGGTGAAGATCGGCATGCTCGGCTCGCCCGCAATCGCGCATGTCGTGGCGGACCGGCTGGAGGGGCTGGCGGCGCCCGTGGTGTTCGATCCGGTCATGGTCGCCACCAGCGGCGCGGTGCTGGCCGACGAGGCGACCGTCGCAGCGTTCGAGCGATTGATGGCGCTGGCCACCCTGACCACCCCCAACGTGCCGGAATTGGCGGTACTTTCGGGCAGCCGTGAAATCGCGGATGGCGGCGATGAGGTTGGGGCAGTTGAGCAGATTTTGAGAGCGACCGGCGCGAAACGAATTCTCGTCAAGGGTGGACATCGCCAAGGGAATGGCTGGACCATCTACGCGAACGGAAGCGAGATCGCAGGGCTGAGCGACCATCTCGATTCTCTGATCTTCGATTGCCTTTACTTTCTCGATCCGGCCGGGAACATCGACTGGCTGGATTTCTTCCATTCTCGCATCGACACCCGCCACACCCACGGCACCGGCTGCACCCTCGCCAGCGCCATCGCCACGCATCTCGGCGTGGGCCTGCCGCTGGAACGGGCGATCGAACTCGCCCGCGAATTCGTCCGCGCCGCCCTCCTCGCCGCGCCGGGCTTCGGCGCGGGGCACGGCCCGATGGGACATCAAATGGTCCGCTAAATCCTCCCCCGTGGACGGAGGAGGATATTTCGCCGGGCCGCTACCGCGCGATCTTGTAGAATTCGGCGATGTGGCCCCAGGCCTCGTCCGCCGTCTCGCACCACGTGATCAATTCCAGGTCTTCCGGCGAGACAGTGCCCTCGCGCGCCAGCGCGCCGAAGTCGATCACCCGCGTCCAGAACTCCTTGCCGAACAGCAGCACCGGGATCGGCTTCATCTTGCCGGTCTGGATCAGCGTCAGCAGCTCGAACATCTCGTCGAAAGTGCCGAACCCGCCGGGGAACACCGCCACCGCCCGCGCGCGGATAAGGAAGTGCATCTTCCTCAGCGCGAAATAGTGGAACTGGAACGACAGGTACGGCGTGACATAGGGATTGGGGGCCTGCTCGTGCGGCAGCACGATGTTGAGCCCGATCGATTCCGCCCCCGCATCGCTCGCCCCGCGGTTGGCCGCCTCCATGATCGACGGCCCGCCGCCGGAGCAGACCACGAACTGGCGCTTGCCGCCTTCGATGATCGACTTCTCGCTCACCAGCCGGGCGAGCTCGTAGGCTTCGGCGTAGTACTTCGCCTTCTCCGCCAGCCGCTCGACCACCATCCGCTCTTCGACCGGCAGGTCCTTCGCCCCCGCGAGCGCCACGTCCACCGCCTCGGGCGGCGGAATGCGCGCGGAGCCGTACATCACCAGCGTCGAGCCCACCCGCGCCTCGTCGAGCAGCATCGACGGCTTGAGCAGCTCGAGCTGGAAACGGATCGGCCGCAATTCGTCGCGCAGCAGGAAATCGGTGTCGCGGAACGCCAGTTGATAGGCGGGATGCCGCGTCTGCGGCGTATCGGTGGGCGATGCCTCGACGAACCCGGCTTCCTGCTCGGCGCGATAGAACTTGCGCTCTTCCAGTTCGCCCTCGCCAGGGCCGTCCTCGGTCTCGCTCACGCATCTCTCCTTCGCGCCAACCCCTAGGGGGTGGCGGCGCTCAAGGAAAGCGATGGAGGAAAAACTGGATGCCCCGCAAGAATCCATACCAACTTTCGCGGACATTCTTGAGTGTTCGCAGAAACGGCAGAGAACCGTGGTAGTTCTCCCCATGTTCTTCGCTCTCGTTCGTTGACCTTCGCTCGAAGCCGCTTCATAGTGTGGGAGCAAATGAGGGAGCGTTCGGTGCGCAAGCTCACCGCCTTGAAGGTCAAGAATGCGAAACCGGGCCGCCACGGTGACGGCGCGGGCTTGTATCTGTTGGTGTCGAACACCGGCTCAAGGTCGTGGATGATTCGCGTCCAGCATGGCGGGAAGCGGCGAGACATCGGCCTAGGCTCCCTTGCCGATCTCTCGCTGGAGGAAGCGCGGGACAAGGGCCGCGAGCTACGGAAGGTCGCCCGCGCTGGAGGTGATCCTATCGCGGCGCGGGACAAGCGCGAGGAAGCGCCACCGTCCTTCCGCAAGGCGGCGGAGGCTTGCCACGAAGCCCTATCGGGCGGCTGGACAGAGCGCCACGCCAAAGCCTTCCTGTCCACGCTCAAGCTGCACGCCTTCCCGAAGATCGGCAGCCTGCGGATAGATTCCGTCGATGAGCGGGACTTGCTCACCGTGCTTTCTCCGATGTGGTCAACCAAGCCAGCCGCCGCCCGCAAGATGCGCCAGAGGCTCGGGTTGGTCCTCGACTATGCGAAGGGGCGAGGATGGCGGGCGACAGGATCGCCGCGCGATGGCTTGCGTCCGCTGCTCTCCCGGCAGGCGGAGGCCGGAAACTTCGCCGCGATGCCCTACGAGGAAGTTCCGGCATACGTCGAAAAGCTGGACGCCGGGCCGGAAACGGTTGGTCGCCTAGCCTTGCTGTTCACGATCTACACGGCGGCGCGGAGCGGCGAGGTGCGCGCCGCCAAGTGGTCGCACGTCGATATTGACGCTGCTGAATGGCGGCGTCCGGCCGCACTAATGAAGGGCGGGAAGGCTCATACGATCACACTCTCGCCCGAAGCGCTGGCGATCCTCGACCGGGCCAAACGGTTGCGGACAATGCAGCACGATTGCCCGATCTTCCCCGGCGTTCGCGGGGGTCAACTGTCGGACATGACGCTATCCAAGATCGTGCGCCCCGCCGGCTACACCGTCCACGGCTTCCGCAGCTCGTTCCGGGATTGGGCGGCAGAGCAAATGCCGACTATTCCCGATCCGGTGGCGGAAGCGGCTTTGGCCCATGTCGTCCCGGACAAGGTGACCGCTGCCTACAAGCGGACCTCGTTCATCGAAATGCGCCGGACGCTGCTCGATGCCTGGGCACGATACGTCGCAGGCCAGTCGGGCACGGTGATCCAGCTCCCTTTGCGGTTGGGGGCGTGATGGGAGGGCACGGCGGCAACCGTGCGGGCGCTGGACGGCCGCAGAAGTTCGATACTGAGACGATGCTCGATATCGGGGGGGCGTGCGAAAGACGATGGCGGGAGGAGTCCGAATTAGCGAAGAATGTCCGGCTCGCAGCACTTCCTAAGGCGGAGGATATTCGGGCACTACATGCCGCCGCACAGGCTATCCCTGTTCAACTACGCAAGGCCTGGTCCGCCGGAGAGGGACGCGAGGAACATTCGGGCGACATTAAGGCCTTCCTCCACGCTCGATATGGCACCCAATTTGACGAAGCGGCCGGTGATTATGAAGGCGATCCGAAACGTGGCGATAGAGTCTCGACAATGCCGGCGCGCGGCGCACGAAAGCGAATTATCAAGGAAATTGCGCAGAAGCACGATCTAACAGAGAATCAGGTCAGAAACCTATGGGCTGAGTGTAGGCGTCATCAACGGTCAATCATCGAAGAGGAGAACCAAACGGAAACTTGAATTTTATCCACTTCTCAGGTCAACCAATTCGCCTTTGTTACCCCGTCTCCGTCGCTGGCCTTCGCTGGCATAATCGGAGAAACGCAATGGAAGAAGTTGGCCTTGTCGCTGTCCCGCCGAACACCGCGTTCGCGATGCTCGGTATCGGTGTGACGAAGGGATACCAGCTCATCAATGCGCGGGAACTTGAGTCCTTCAAAATAGGCCGCGCAACCAGGATCACCACAGCCAGCATCCGTGCCTATGTCGCGCGGCAGCTCGAAAAGCAGGCGGCGTGAATCATGGCGCGCCTCGATGGGGCTGGCACCCCTGAACGAAAACGCCACCCGGTGAGGGGTGGCGCTGATCTGCTTGGCGGCGATCAGGTGCCTCACTACCGCAACACACTGGTCCGTGCAAGCCGTCCAATTCTGACGGCGCGCCGTCCGGGGATCGAGAAGCTGCTCGATCAGGTCTGCCCCGAAGCAACTGCACGCGAGGGTGTCCGGGCCTTCACGCTCTGGCTTACCGGACAAGCGTCCCGATGGCAGCTTGGGCGATGCAAAAGCGGAATGTTCGGATCCATCCCTCTCACCATCCGCAAGCGCAACGGGCGACCGAAGATCGTCCCGCCAGCCGACGTGGTGCCGGACACCGGCGGGGTGGACCCGCATGTGCTGAAGGCGATTGCCAAGGCGTGGAGCTGGCGGAGGAAGCTGGAATCCGGCGCGGCGGCAACCCTCGCGGACATCGCCATGGCCGAGAATGTTACGCCCGCCTATGCCGGTCGGATGCTGAAACTGGCCTATTTGGCGCCGGCCGTGCTTGAGAAATTGCTGCTGGAACGCATGGCGCCTGCCGCATCAATCAAGGAGATGGCTGCGGCAGCCGAACTGCCTTGGCACCGACAAATAACTGCAATCTTCAATAGTGAAGCGGCCACTACACTTCAGCCTCCTTCGCTTTCCCATTCAGAGCCGGCCGGGTAGCATTCGCCTCAGGGTATCGTCCTTCAGCACATAATGATGGAAGAGCGCTGCCGCCGCATGAATGCCGATCAGAAAATAGCCGATCGTCCCGACCGTTTCGTGCAACTCCTTTATCTGTCCCGCCAAAGCTTTGTTCGGACCGATTAGTGCGGGGAGTTCCAGCCCGAAGAATGGGATGACTTTGCCAGAGGCGCTCAGAATGACCCAGCCGGCGATGGGCATCGCCAGCATGAACGTATAGAGGGCAAAATGCGTTATATTGGCGACGAGCGTTTGCCAGGCCGCGGGTTTCGGCGTGATCGGCGGCTTTCGGCTGCTGAGGCGCGCTATCAGGCGGATGACGACCAGGGCGAGCACGGTCAGTCCGAGCATGAAATGCCAAGTCTTAAAGCCTTCGCGGATGTCGCTCCCTTTGGGATAATTCTCCCGCAGCAGAATCGCCGCATAAACGGCGGAAATCAGCAGGACCATGACCCAGTGAAGAGCGATCGACAGGGCGGGAAAGCGCTGACGGATATCGGCTGGATTCATTGCGAGCCTCACATTCTAAATCAATTCTAAGCGTGAAAATTCCGAAGCACATTGTGCTTGATCAATGTGCTTCATCACACAGGTATCATTCGCTCAAATTAGCTGAGCAAACTGACCAGAAAAACGAGAGACGAAGAGATCAGCCCGGCATAAGGCATCCATCTTGGACATAGAAATACTCCAGTCGGCGCGTCCTCATTGCGGGCCTTGATAACGATGAGTGCTAGGTTGATCGCGGCGAAGATGATCAATGTCCCCTGCGAGGCAAGGTCCGCAAGTCCATCAAGTGACACAGCAATCGTCAGGATCAGAATTGCTACGACCGCATAGCCGGTCGCCACGATCGGCGTTCGCGTGGTCTGGTTCACATGCGCCAAATGCTTCGGAAGATTTCCCTGACTGGCCAGGCCATATAGCACCCGGGCGATCATGATCATGTGCACTACGATCCCGTTGAGCGTCGCGACGACGGCAATAAGGCTCATGTAGAAGAGCGGCAGACCCGTCAGGCGCTGAAACACCAGCGCGAGCGGTGCAGGCGAACTGGCAAGTTCGGCAGGCGGAACGGCGACCACCGAAATCCAGATGACAAGCATGTAGAGCACAGCCGTCACACCAAGTGTGATGAACAGAGCGCGCGGAAGCGTATGGTTCGGCTCCTTGAGCTCTTCGGCAATATTCACCAGATGCTCAAAACCAATGAAGGCAAACACGGCGATCAAGGTCGTGCCGCCAATGGCCGCCCAGGCGACACTATCGAAAGCTGACGGGATCATCTCGGGCAGCCGGGTGATAACGTCTCCGTCCTGACCAGCACCGGCCGTAATGATTAAAACCAGCCCGCCAACTTCAATCAGCGTCATCACGCCTGCGAACATAATCGACTGAGTGGTTGCAAGGCATGAGACGGCCCCCATCGAAAGCACGACCCCAATGATGATCCAATGTGTCGGGAGTGGAACGAATATCCCGATGTAGCCGACACTGCCGGCTGCGATTGTTGCAGCCGAAATCGTGGCGGTGACGACCACGAGCAAGCCCATCGCGGTAGTTAGCCACCGGCGACCGAACGCGGCCTCCACATAAGCCGCTTCGCTCGCGCTAACCGGCATGCGCGTTCCGAGTTCAGCGAATGACGCAGCGGTAAGGCCCATAGCGATAGCGGCGATGAGAAAGCCCAACGGCGCGTACATCCCGCTACGCCCAGCAGCGACCCCGACCAGCACATATATGCCAGCGCCGATGGTCACGCCCACACCGTACAGCACCGCATGGGTCAGTGTAAGGCGCCGAACCAGGCCGGGTTCTGAATTTGCTTTGCTGTCCACCATCCCCCCTCTCGCGGCTGCGCAGGCCAACCGCAATAATATGGCTATATTTGAGATGGCAGTAACTGCAACTCGTCGCGACCGACACAGCCATCGCCACGCGCTGCCGTTCCCGAAACCGCCCCTGCCTGGCTAGCGGGCAGCACTGCTGCGGAAGGCCGACCTTTATGGCGCCGGCGAACTGATGCTGGTGAACATCCTCCACGACCGTCAGGCACTGCGGCAACACGACCCAGTCGCTGAACGCAGCCCGGCCGCGCCTCTTCGCAAAGAAGCGCGGCCGGGCCAGAAAAAGGCGGATAGGCCCCGCGTGACTGCGCTCCAGAACGTAAACCTCGGATTCTCCGGACGCATTGCCTGCCGGGATATGGCCGAAAATGTTTAGACGGGGCGATCCAGAAAAGCCTTGGAAATCAGCCATTTTCTAGACCTAAACCTTTTCCAGCGAGGTTTAGGTGAAAAGAGACAAAAGCCGATCAGAGACTGAATTTGGCGGTCCCGGCCGTCTCCGGGGTTTAGGTGCCACTGGCAAAACCCCGCGAAAGCTGGGGATTTTCGCCCCACCCAAGGGCCATCTTATTGATTCGCAATGAGATATTGGCGGAGCGGGTGGGATTCGAACCCACGATACGGTTTTGCCGTATACACACTTTCCAGGCGTGCGCCTTCGACCACTCGGCCACCGCTCCGCATGCCTGACGGCCCGAAAGCCCGGCAAGGGGGCGCAGGTAGCGGGGGGCGGGCGGCCTTGCAAGCACCCGCCGGCGCGGCGTAACGCACGGCGATGGACCGCACATTCGGCATCGCCCCTTCGGCGGAGGAAATCGAGGCGCTCGCCCGCTCCGCGCTCGCCCGGCTGCCCACGCAGTTCCGGGCCCATCTCGGCGACGTCGTGCTGCGGATCGACGAATTCGCCGACGAGGAACTGCTCGCCGAAATGGGCATCGAGGATCCGTTCGATCTCACCGGCGTCTACGAAGGGCTGCCGCTGCACGAAAAGAGCGTCGGCCATTCCGGCGCCATGCCCGACCGCATCCGCCTGTTTCGCGCCCCGATCCTCGACGAATGGATCGCCCGCGGCGACGAGACGCTGGAGCACCTGGTGGCGCATGTCCTGGTGCACGAGGTCGGCCACCACTTCGGGTTGAGCGACGAGACGATGCACGCGTTGGAGGATGCGGTCGAGGATTAGACGGATTTTCGCACGCAAAGGCGCGAACAGAGGAACGCCAGTTCAATCCCAATTCGTCATTCCCGCGAACGCGGGAACCTGGTCGGCTCGAATGGTGCAAACAGCGCCTACTGGGTTCCCGCGTTCGCGGGAATGACGAAGAGGGGTGTGGCGGACTGCTTCGCGCCTTCGCGCCTCTGCGTGAGAAAAATCTTGCGACCCGCCGCCCCGCTGGCAGACTTGCCCGATGAAGCGCCTGCTGCTCCTCACGGCCGCTCTCGCCCTCGCCGCCCCGTCGCGAGCGCAGGAGGCGGAGCCGCCCACCCCCGATTCCATCGTCGCCCAGGCCCCGGCGTCGGACTGGCGCGCGATCGATCCGGCGGACATCCTGGTCATGGCCCTCGCCCCCGATGCGGCCGGCAATCCGCGCCAGGTCACGATCCAGCTCATGCCGCCGCCGTTCAGCCAGGGCTGGGTCGGCAACGTGCGCACGCTGGCAAGGGCGCACTGGTGGGACGGCGCCACCGTCTACCGCGTGGTCGACAACTGGGTCGCGCAATGGGGTGACGGCGAGGACGACGAAGCCAAGGCCAAGCCGCTGCCCGAAGGGCTGCGGGTGGCGCCGGAGAGCGAGTATTCGATCGATCCAACGCCGGAGATCGGCGCACAGATCAGGGGACTGGCCGGTCAGCTTGGCGGGCCGGGCGAAGTCGATCCCGACTCGATGCCGAGTGCCTTTTTCCAGCTGAGATCCGATCCTTACAGCATGATGTCCCTCCATCATCAGGGATGGCCGATTGCGTTGGGTGGCCGGGACAACAAGGCCTGGCCCGTCCACTGCTACGCCTCGGTCGGCGTCGCCCGCGACCTCTCGCCGAACACCGGCACGGGCGCAGAGCTCTACGCCGTCATCGGCCATGCCCCGCGCCAGCTCGACCGCAACATCGCGGTCGTCGGCCGGGTAATCGAGGGGATCGAGCACCTCTCCACGCTGCCGCGCGGGAAGGGGGAGGCGGGGGTCTACGACGATCCGAAGCTGCGCGTGCCGATCGTCTCGGCCCGCCTCGGCGACGAGCTGCCCGAAGCCGAACAACCGAAATTCGAATACCTTGCCAGCGACAGCGAAAGCTTCGCCCGCTATGTCGAGGTCCGCGCCAACCGCAACGACGCGTTCTACCGCGTGCCCGCCGGCGGGGTGGACGTGTGCAACGTGCACGTGCCGATCCGTCGATTGGCCGGGTGAGTCCGCTCCCGTACTCCCTGCTCGTCACCCTGAACTCGTTTCAGGGTCCATCGGGCGACAATCCCTCAGCAGGCCGGTGGAGACACCATGGCGCGACCTCGTCCCAAGCCGGTCACTCCGCACATGCGGAAGAATGGACCCTGAAACGAGTTCAGGGTGACGTTTTGCCAGGAAGCCCGTCATGACCGGAACCCTCCGCTTCGCCGGCCCGTTGGAACAGGCCATGATCGAAGAAGGCCACGATCCCATCGGCTGGGTCGCGCTGACCGGTGAAACCGCCGAGGCCGTCGCCGCGCACGAACTGATGCGACGGCTCGAACTGGGCAAGCGGCGCGGGTTCGGCTCGGTCAAGGTCAGCGTGCGCGTGGGCGGCAGCACATGGGAAACTTCACTGTTCCCGCAAAAGAGCGGCGGCTGGTTCCTGCCGATCAGGAAACCGGTGCGCCTCGCCGAAGATCTCGATTTCGGCGACGTGGTGGAAGGCGAACTCGAACTCCATTAATGGCATTTTTATCTTGACATTGCGAACCATATGGGTTATTGGGTGGAAGTCAGCCATAGGTTGGCAATGCGACGGGTGCGGGAGCGATCGAGCTCTTCTCTCCTCACTCCCGCACATGAAGGCCGGCGCTCCCCAAAAGGGGCCAGCGCCCCTTTCAGGATGAGAGGACAGGCGCGGCGGACCTCAACGCCGCATCCCCTGACCCGGTAAGGCGGCCACTTGCGAGCCCTGCCCGCCAACCGCCTCTCACCGCAGGGCCGAGCAGGAGGTCCCGACGCAGGCCCCTCCCGCCGTTCGCATCGATCGTGCGCAGGCAATCCTGTGACGCCCAGGCAAGCGCCGGCCCTACCGTCCGCGCATCAAGGCTCAACAGTCCGGGCTCGCCGCCGGATAATCACCTGCGCCCGCACCACATCCTCCCCTGAACGGGGAGGAGCGCCTTTCATGCAAAGCCGTCCGGCGCCAGCAAAGCGCGCTCACACCAGCGCGTAGTACCGCAGCAGGTTGCCGTCGCTGCGCCGTTCGCCGACGCCGACGAACACGTGCTTGGTCAGCCAGTCGTGCTTGCCGACCGGGCATTCGAACGTCGGGTTGCCGCGCAGGTAGTATTCCTCGTGCGGCACCGGCTCGCCGCCCTTGAAGGCCCAGTCGCGCAGGCGCTGCATGGTGTCCGGCTTGCGCCCCCACAGGAAGCCCTTGTTGTTGAGCAGGATGACGGTGCCGTCATCCTCCTCCAGCAGGTAGCGCGCATCGAAGCAGGCGACATCGTCGGGCCGGAAATAGGCGTAGTCGCCGCCCGAACCGGGGATCGCCCGCCCCTTCAGCCGCGGTCCTTCGAACACGCCGCCCTTGACCAGCACCGCGGTACGCATCCCGCCATTGGGATGCGGGGCGATAGTATGGACGTCCGGAAAGGTCAGCCGCACCTCCATCGCGAATTCGAGGCGCGGGTTGTCGAGCGCGGAGAACGGCGGGGCGAACGGGGTCGTATCGTTGAAAGTCATCAGCGCAACTCTATCAGGCCGCCGTCGACGAACAGGTTCGCGCCGGTGATGAACGCGGCATCGTCGCTGGCGAGGAACAGCACCGCCCTGGCCACTTCCTCGGCCTCGCCCATGCGGTGCATCGGGATGTTGGCGATCATCATCTCCTTCAGCCCCGCCACCTGCTCGTCGCTCATCCCCGGATTGCGATGGAGCAGCGGCGTGTCGATCGGGCCGGGGCTGACGACGTTGACGCGGATGCCCTCGCCGACCAGCTCCTTGGCGAAGACC
This sequence comes from Sphingomonadales bacterium, assembly GCA_044506885.1. GTDB lineage: Bacteria > Pseudomonadota > Alphaproteobacteria > Sphingomonadales > Sphingomonadaceae > Croceibacterium_A. The sequence continues at coordinate 29,208 of JBIQKC010000001.1, read as the reverse complement.
TTCATCGCCATGTAGAGCCCGGCCTTGGCCGCGGCATAGGCGGCGTTGCCTTCCAGCGCCCCGTGCGCGCCGATCGAGCCTGTCACCACCACCGATCCGCCGCGCCCCATGATCCGCACCGCCTTCTGCAAGGCGAACACGCAGCCGCGCAGGTTGATCGAATGGACATGGTCCCACGATGCCTCGTCGATTTCGCGCAGCGAGGCGAAGCCGCCGACCCCGGCGTTGACGAACAGCACGTCGATCCGCCCCTCGGCCGCCTCGATCCGCGCGACCACGTCCTCGCTCGCGGCCGGGTCGGCAATGTCCGCGCCGATCCCGGTGGCGCCGGGAACCTGTTCCTCGGCCTCGCGGATCGTCGCCCGGCTGCGCCCGGTGAAATAGACCCGTGCGCCCTCGGCGGCGAAGGCCTTCACGGCGGCGAGGCCGATCCCGCTGTTGCCGCCGAATACCAGCACGACCTTGTTCGCAAAGCGCATTGAAAATTTTGGTAAGGTTGCTTCACCCACCATCGCACGGACGGCAAATTCGGTTTTCGGCAAAATTGGCGTTTCGCCCGACAAAATTCGCCGCATCGAACGCGGATTCATGCCAATCCGCCGAGCAAATTCACTGTTCGAAAGCCCACTGGCTGCAATTAGCGCACGTAATTCACTGGGGATCAAAACAGCTCCCTCCTCTACCTGCTAGAATGGCCCATTGGGATTAGGCCCGCCTGCGACGACATCCTGCATCACGTCCCAGTGCTCCACGATCATGCCGCCCTCGACGCGGAAGATGTCGATCACCGCCCAGCCCGGATCGCTGAGCCAGCGGCGGACGTGATAGTGCACGGTCACGTGGTCGCCGTCGACGAAGGCGCGCTTTATATCGTGAACGGCTTCAGGCGTTTCCTTGCGGATCGTGTCGAGGAACGCCTTGAGCGGCCCCACCCCCGGCGCCACGCCCTGGTTGTGCTGGATATAGCCGGGGGCGATGAAGCGGTCGACCGCGCCCGAATCCATCGGGTTCAGCACTTCGGCGAACATCCGCAGCACCAGATCGAGGTTGGCCTGCTCCTGCTCGGTCCGGCTCATGCCGCGTCCCTTTCGGGCAGCTCGGCGCGCGGCAGGCTGCGTCCGCGGATCAGGTCGGCCGCCTTCTCGCCGATCATGATGCACGGCAGGTTGGTATTGCCGCCCGGCACCGTGGGCATGACCGAGGCGTCCGCCACCCGCAGCCCCTCCACCCCGATCACGCGCAGTTCGCTGTCCACCACCGAACGTTCGCCCATGCCCATCGCGCAGGTGCTGGTCGGGTGCTGCGCGACGTAGCAGCTCGCGCGGATGAAGGCGTCCAGTTCCTCGTCGCTGTCGACCGCGACGCCGGGAGTCTTCTCGCCCGCCAGCAGGTCCGCCATCGGCGCGGTGTTGTAGATCGCCCGCGTGGTGCGAAAGGCCCGGCGCATCTGCTCGCGGTCGGCCTCCTCGGCCAGGATGTTGAGCGTCACCGCCGCCACCTCGCGCGGGTCCGCGCTCTTCAGCTCCACCCAGCCCCGGCTTTCGGGGTGAAGCTGCACCACGCCGGCCCAGAACACGTGCTCCTGCTCCTTGCGCAAGCCCGGCCCCCAGGGCGCGGCGTCGAAGCGGATCGGGTTGACCATGATTTGCAGGTCGGGCCGCTCCAGATGCGGCGCGGTGCGGATCACCACGTTGCAGGAATTGACCTGCGTCGCCATCGGCCCTCTGCCGGTCACGGCCCAGCGGATCGCATTGAGCGCGATCCGGTCCCAGCGGAGCTGGCGCAGGAAGGTGACCTTGTCCTTCGCCCAGAACTCCAGGCTGGCGCAGGGATGTTCCTGCAAGTTGCGGCCGACGCCGGGGCTGTCATGGACCACGGCGACGCCATGGTCCTTCAGATGCGCCGCCGGGCCGATGCCGCTGAGCAGCAGCAGGTGCGGCGAATTGTACGCCCCGCCGGAAACCACCACCTCGCGCCGCGCCCGCACCACTTGCGGGCCGCCCGGCCCATCCACTTCCACGCCGATGCAGCGCTTGCCCTCGAACACCAGCCGGCGCACCAGCACGCTGGACCGCACCTCGAGATTGCGCCGCCCCGTCGCCGGCTTGAGATAGGCCGTCGCCGCACTGACCCGGTGGCCGCGCGCGTCCACCGTCTGCTCGCCGCGCGCGAAGCCTTCGGGGTTGTCCCCGGCAAGGTCGTCGGTGGTCGAAAAGCCCGCCGCTTCGGCGGTCGCCATCATTTCGTCGTGCAGCAGGTGCGGCGAATCGATCGGGCGCACCGCCACCGGCCCGCCGGCGCCGTGATACGGCCCCTCGCCGCGCCAGGAATCCTCCGACTTGCGGAAATAGGGCAGCACGTCGGCGAACGACCAGCCGGTCGCGCCCATCTGCGCCCACTGATCGTAATCCTTGGGATGCCCGCGCATCGCGAACATGCCGTTGATGGAGCCCGACCCGCCGATCACGCGCCCCCGCGGCAACGGCATCCTGCGCCCGTCGAGGTGCGGCTCGGGCTCGGTCCAGTAGGTCCAGTTGAAGCGCGGATCGGGCATCGCCTTCAGGAACGCCAGCGGCATCTTCAGGAACAGATGATCGTCGCGCCCGCCAGCTTCCAGCAGCAGCACGCTCGTGTCCGGATCCTCGCTCAGCCGCGCCGCCACCACGCAGCCCGAGCTGCCCGCGCCGACGACGATGTAGTCGAATGCCTCGCCTGCCAAGAATGCTCTCCCTTGCGGCGTTGCTAACGATCGTTACGATGGCTGGCAAGGAGAGGACATGACCCGCGAAGATTACGAGCGTTACGCCGCCGCTTTCAACGCGCGCAACTATGATGCAGTGTTCGACTTCTATGCCGAAAACCCCCGCATGGCCTTCTTCGGCATCGAGATCACAACGCGCCAGCAGTTGCGCGACTTCTACACCTTCCTGCACAGCTTCGTGCGCGAGACCGTGACGGTGGAGCGCTTCGCTTCGAGCGACGAACTGGCGGCGGTCGAAGGCGTGGTCCGCATCGAGGCGTTCGAAGACCTGACCCGCGAAGTGCTCGACGCCAACGGGATGCAACAGTTTTTCCCCATCGCCAAAGGCGACGTGCAGGAAATGCGCCAGTACATCCATTACCACCTGAAGGACGGAAAGATCGAAAGCGTCGGCTGCGCGCTGGTGTAAGCCGGGCGAACAACGAGGAGAGGAAGACATGACCAAGCAGGTGACCAGGGCCGTTGCGGGCCTCATGCTGACCACGGCGCTGGCCGCGTGCGGCGCGGCGCAGGAGGAAGGGCCGGCCTGCGACCGCGCCTGCCTGATCGAGCTGACCGAAGCCTATGTCGCGGGGATCGAGGGCCAGTCCGCGGAAGGCGCGCCGTTCGCCGATGGCGCGGTGATCGTCGAGAACCTCGCGCGTATCCAGCCCGGCGAAGGGCTGTGGGCCGACGCCACCGGCGCGGGCAACGATTTCGGCGTGGTCGTTCCCGACGAGGCGCAGCAGACCGCCGGCTGGCTGGGCATGATCGAGCGCGACGGCAAGCCGGCCGTGGTCGCGGTGCGGCTCAAGCTCGACGGAGAGGGCAAGATCGCCGAGGCCGAACATCTCTATGCCGAGATCGCCAACGAATCGCAGCTCGCCAATCTGCAATCCGTGCGTCCCGGCCTGCTGGCCGAAGTGCCCGAAGAAAGCCGCGCCGCGCACGACGAACTGGTCCGCATCGGCCTCAGCTACTACGACGCGCTCGACGACAACGACGGCACGCTCACGCCCTTCGCCGAGGATTGCCAGAGGCACGAAAACGGCATGATCACCGCCGGGGCCAATGCCGGAGCGGGGCCCAACGCCAACACTTCGCCCATCGCCCGCGATTGCGCCGGGCAGCTCACCAGCAACGTGATGGCCTACATCACCACCATCGACAACCGCCGCGTGTTCGCCGCCGATCCGGTGACCGGCCTCGTCATGGGCCTGTCGCACTTCCGCCACCCGATGGACTTCGAGCCTTATCCGGTGACTGCGCTCGACGGTTCGACGATCATGTACGACAAGAGCCGGCTGCCGTTCGAACCCTTCGACCTGCCCGCCGCGCACATCTACAAGGTCGGCGCGGACGGCAAGGTGCACGAGATCGAGGCAATGGGCTTCCGGGCCCCGCTCAATTCCCCGACCGGCTGGGAATAACCGCGCGCAATCCTCCACACAGTGCCGTCTTTCGCACTTGCGGTAACTTCGCATACATGAAAGAAGCGGCTTTCCGTCGGGAAGGTCGCTTTCTTTCATGATTCACACCACGCATGTCGGCAGCCTTCCGCGCGGACCAGAGCTGGTTCCGCTGCTGCTGGCGCGCGATAAAGGGGAAACCTACGACGAAGCCGAGTTCGACCGCGTGGTCCAGGCCGCGGTGGACGAAGGCGTGCGGCGGCAGGTCGAAAGCGGCGTCTCGATCGTCAGCGACGGCGAACTCGGCAAGGTCGGCTATTCGACCTATGTCATAGAGCGGCTCAGCGGCTTCGGCGGCCATACCCCGCGCAAGCCCGCCATGGATCTCGCGCAAGTCCCCGAACTGGCAAAGAAGCTGGCGCACATCATGGGCGCGCAGGAATTCACCCGCGCCAGCGCGATCGACAAGGTCGCGTTGGTCGACCTCCAGCCGCTGCATGACGACATCCGCCGTTTCAGGACCGCGCTGGAGCGGCACGGCAACGGCGTGCGCGCGTTCCTCAATTCCGCCAGCCCCGGCCTCATCACCGCGTTCCAGCCGAACCGGTTCTACCCCACGCACGAGGCCTATCTCGCCGACTTGGTGGAGGCGATGAGCCCGGAATACGAAGCGATCGCCGAAGCGGGCTTCGACCTCCAGCTCGATTGCCCCGACCTCGCGATGAGCCGCCACACCGGCTATCAGGACATGGACGAGGCCGAGTTTCTGCGCACCATCGCCGCCAACGTCGAAGCGCTCAACGCCGCCACCGCGAACATCGCGCCGGAAAGGCTGCGGATGCACGTCTGCTGGGGCAACTACGAAGGCCCGCACGATTTCGACATTCCGCTGGAAAGGATCATCGACACCGTGCTCGCCGCGCGGCCGGCGACGATCCTGTTCGAGGCGGCCAATCCGCGCCACGAGCACGAATGGATCGTGTGGAAGGCGGCCGACACCACCGGCAAGGTGCTCGCCCCCGGCCTGATCGATTCCTGTTCCAACTACATCGAGACGGCGGAACTGATCGCCCAGCGGGTGGAACGGTTCGCATCGTTCGTCGGCAAGGACCGCGTCGTCGCCAGCTCCGACTGCGGCTTCGGCACGTTCGCCGGCTACGGCAAGATCGACCCGGCGGTGGCGTGGAAGAAGCTTGCGGCCCTGCGCGAAGGAGCGGACATCGCGGACAGGAGGATCGGCTGATGGCGGCGTCGGACCCCAATGCCCAGTCGAGCCAGGTCAAATCGGCCACGCGCACGCTCGACATCATCGAATACGTGGTCGCGCACAATCGGCCGCTGGTGGCGCAGGAGATCGCGGTCGCGCTCGGGATTCCGGTCTCGAGCCTGTCCTATCTCCTCGGCACACTGGTCGAGCGCGGCTATCTGGCGCGCGAGGGGCGGCGCTATTCCGCCGGGCCGGGGCTGGAGCGGTTGCAGGCGCACGGCGGCGGTTTCGGCCTGACCGAACGCACCGCGCCGCTGGTGCGGACCTTGCGCGTCCAGCTCAACGAAACGACCAGCTTCTTCGTCCGCAACGGCTGGGAAGTGGAAGCGCTGGTGACCGAATCGAGCGCGCAGGCGCTGCGCTATTCGATCGACACCGGGGAACGCCTGCCGATGCACGCGCTGGCGGGCGGCAAGGCGCTGCTGGCGACCTTGCCGGCCGACGACCTCGACCGCTACTTCGCGGAGACCGAACGGGTGCGCTTCACGCCTTCCACCGTCACCACGGAGAAGGCCCTGCGCCGCGACCTTGCGGACGTGCGCCGGCGGGGCTTTGCGGTAACCGACGAGGAATATTCGGTCGGCATCCGCGGCATCGCCCGCGCGGTGCGGATTGGCGGCGAAGTGGCGGGCTCGCTGTCGGTCGGCATTCCCAAGGCGCGGTTCGACAACGCCATGCAGACGCGCGCGATGGACCTGCTGACCAAGACCGCCGCCCTGCTCGAAACGGGTTAAGGCCCTAGCGCCCCTCGAAAGCTGGCCCTCGCGGCGGCCCCTGAACCTCGGCGTCCGGGGCAGTGGAGCCCGGCCGGGAGCCGTCGCGGCTATAGACGCGCCCCGGCTCCCACGGGCCGAGCAAGGCGTCCTCCTCCACGCGTTCGAGCGCGTAAGGCGCAAGGCCGGTGCCGGCATAGAGCAGTTCCGCCCGGTCGGGCGCGAGCAGGTTGAAGCGGAACACGTCGGGCACCGCGCCGGGGCGATCGTCGGGGAAAGTCAGCTCGACCCAGCCGCCCACCTCGCGGCCGGCCGAGGACCTGTGCGTCTCCGTCGGTCCCTTCAGGCTGCCGAAATTGTTGCCGTCGCTGGCGAAAGAGCCGGGGCGCGACCAGACGCCCGACCATGTCCCGTCGTCCTCGCTCAGGTCGAAACGGAAGATGATCGCCCCGTCCAGCCGCAACGCCCATGAGCCTTCGAGCGGCCGGGCTTCGACCGCCGGCAGCTCGACCGAGGAAGCTTCAGGCGGCGAAGGCTCGGGCGGCAAAGACTCGAGCGGCGCGGATTCCGCCGCCTGCCGCTCGCCCGCCAGATCGGCGAACGCATCGTCGAAAGACTGCCCCAGCGCGGGCGCGGGCAGCGCGAAGGCCAGCAGGGCAAGGATTCGTCGAAGCATCGGCAGCCTATATCCGCGAAACCGGCCAATGTTCCACCTGCCTGCCGCACGGGCCCTAGTGGAATTGGGTCTCACCGTCGGCGTTCACCGGATTGCGGTCGTTCTCCGAACACTGGAATTCGATCAGCTTGCCGTAGCGGTCGCGGCGATAGCGCACGGTGACCTCGAACGGCTCCTCCAGCGCCTCGGGATCTTCCATTCGCATCTCGTTGAGCAGCACGTCCGGATCGGCCGGATCGAGGTGGATCCGCTCGATCAGGTGGAACCGGTCCGAATGCGGCGCGCCGGTGTCGATCTCCAGCTCGTCGGAAATGCCGGTCGTGCTGACGACCAGCGTATCGCCTTCCCAATGGCCGATCGAATCGCCCATGAAGCTGGGGTCCGGATCCTCCTCATGCGCGCGCCCGTCGGTCCAGATCGTGCGGGTCTGCATCCACGCTTCCTGGTTGATCGTCACCCGCCCCGGCGCGAAGATGAATTCGTAAGGGTACTGCGCCAGGCGCATGATCCGCGGCATTCCCGGCGGGCTGCAATTGGAGCGCGTGCGGGCGACCACCCCGTCATTGGCCGCCACTTCGGCGCGCCAGGCCGCGTTGCGTTCGAGGTATTCGCCCTTGAGCCGGGGGGCCGCTGGCTCTTCGCGCCGCGAGGCCCCCAGCTCGACGAACCAGATGCCGCCCCAGTCGGGCAGAGCGTCGAGTTCGGCATACTGCCCTTTGGGATACGCCGAGCCTTCGCCTTCGGCCACGCCTTCGGGCCTCGGCGATTGCGGAGTGGTCGGCTGGGCGAGAGCGGCCGAAGCCGCGAGGACCGCGCCCGCCAGCGCGCCGGCGGCCAACAGCATCGATCCGGGCCGCATCAGCTTACGTCGCCCAGCGTCGAACCGTCGGCCAGCCGCACGCCGGCATAGGCCCCGCCGCGCGCGCCGCTGCGCAGCGGATGGACCCACAGTTTCACCTTGTCCCCCGGCTTGAGCGAGGTGCGCTTCCAGCCTTCCTGCACGAGGTTGTTGGGGCTGGTCATCTCGATCGCCCAGCGCTCGGTCCCGGCGCCCGAGGCGACATTGGCTTCGATGAAGGCGTGCGGGTTCTGCCACTTGAAGCGGGTGATCTCGGCATCGAGCACCACGGTCTTCTGCATGTCGAACATCGAATAGCTGTGATGCGCCAGCACCGGCGCCGCCCCCGCGGCGAGAAGCAGGGCGGCGAACAGGACTTTGCCGGAACGGTTCATGACGATCTCCTCAGGCCTGCGGGACATTCACCGGCGTGCCGTTCTTCGGCAGCCCGGAATCGAGCATTGCGCCGTTGGCCAGCGTCAGGTCGAGGAACAGCCCGCCGGAGCGGCCGTCGCGCAGCGGGCTCATCCTCAGTGAGACCTTGTCGCCCTGCTTCAGCGACGTGCGGCTCCAGCCGCGCCGCTTGAGATTGTTCGGGCTGTTGAGCTCTATCGACCAGTGCCGGACCTCTCCGCCCGCGCCGGGCACGTCGAGTTCGATGAAGGCGTGCGGGTTGGTCCACTGGAACTCCGTCACCGTGCCTTCCAGCGTCACGATCTTGCGCTGGTCGAACATCGCGAAGCTGTGATGCGCCAGCGCCGGAGCGGCCAGGAGCGCCAGCCCCAGCACGGCCGGCGCGGCCAGTCTGCCGATATGCGCCTTAGTCATCGCTCACTCCCTCGATCGCGCTCTGCCCGCGTTCGTCCGCGGTGTCGCTGCCGAGGTCGGTCCCCGGCAGGTTGGCGTTGTATTGCAGGATGCAGTTCGCCTCGTTGATGTCGGTATAGTCCTGCCGGTTGTAGCGCTTGATCGACTTCCACTCGCCTTCCCACATCGCGGGGTCGGTCAGTTCGTATTCGACTTCCATCACCTTGCCGCCATCGACCAGCCGGATCCGTTCGATCAGCTCGAACCGGTCGGAAATCGGGATGCCGAGGTCGATGTAGTGGTTGTCGGTCTCGAAATAGGTGGTGTGGACGACCAGCGTGTCGCCTTCCCAGCGGCCGATCGATTCCCCGTTGTAGCTCGGCACAACGAGATCGGGATCGCTGTGTTCGCGCCCGTCCGTGAAGATCGTCCGCACCGAATTGTTGAACCCGCTGATCACATAGACCGCAGTCGGCAGCTGGATGAACGCGTGCGGCCACACGCGCGTCATCAGCATCGGCATGCCGGGCGGATAGCACTGGCCGATCGCGTCGCGGTAGGTTTCGCCCCGCGCCTGCGCCTTCGGCTGCTCGATCAGCGCCTCGCGCCCAGGCGCGTAGAACCGCGGATAGGGCGGACCGAACATATAGTCGGCAAAGCCCTTCGACAGGTCGACGAACCATGTCCCGGTCAGGTCGAACGGCGGCGCCGGGCGTGGCTTCGCAATGTTCTCCGGCGCCAGCGCGCCGAGATAATCGGGATGCTTGGGCACCATCTGGTCGAGGCGTTCGGGCGGAATCGGCGCCAGCGGGCGCACCACTTCGGGCTGACCTTGTCCGGCCACGTCCCCCGCCTCCTGCGCCAGGACGGGGGCGGCAAAGCCGATAGCGACGGCGAGCAGCCCGCCGGCAAGTCGGTGCATGTCGATTACCTCTCTCGCGTTCAGTTTCAGCAGCAATCCCGACCATGTCAACACGCTTCTCACCTTGGCGAGAGGCGGGGGAATGCCGCCCGTGCAATGGGCCGCAAGCTGTCACTTGACGAACGTAAAGCTCGCTCATAACGCGCTAATGAGATTCATTCCTATTTTCAGTAACGGAGGTATTTGGTGATCACGAAAGGGGCGCGCGCGCATCGGGGGACTGGCGGACGGGGCGCGCGATCGCGCATGGCGGCGCTGTCGCTGGCCCTGCTGGGCAGCGCGGCGTGGGTCTCGCCGGCATGGGCGCAGGACAATGATGGCCTCTACTGGGCCGACCGCCTCGGCAACCGGATCGTCGTCAGCGCCACCCGCACCCCGGTCGCCATCGATGATGCGCCGGCAACCGTGACCGTCATCGACGCCGAACAGATTGCCGACGAACTCGCCACCGACATCAAGGATCTCGTCCGCTTCGAGCCGGGCGTCTCGGTGCGCCGTGCGCCCACGCGTTTCAGCGCCGCGCTCGGTACGACCGGCCGCGCCGGCAACGAAGGCTTCACCATCCGCGGCATCGGCGGAAATCGCGTGCTGGTCCAGGTGGACGGCATCCGCTCGCCCGACGGCTTCACCTTCGGCGCGCAGGACGCCGGACGCGGCAGCTATACCGACATCGGGCTGGTCAAGTCGGTGGAAATCCTGCGCGGACCCGGCTCGGCGCTTTACGGCAGCGATGGCCTGGCCGGCGTGGTCAGCTTCACCACCTCCGATCCCGACGACCTGATCCTTTCCGGCAACACCGTCGGCGGCTTCCTCCGCGCGCAGTACAGTTCGGCGGACAACGAGTTCGCCGAGACGGCCGCGATCGCCGGCCGTGCGGGGGATTTCTCCGCTCTGGTCGGCTACACCCGCCGCGATTTCAAGGAACTCGAGAACCAGGGCGCCGTCGGCGGCATCGGCGAGAGCCGCACGCAACCCAATCCACAGGATGGCGAATCCGACGCCTTGCTCGGAAAGCTGGTGTGGAACCGCGACGGCCATCGTGTGCGCCTGACCGGCGAATATCTCCAGCGCAGCGTGCACACCGATGTCCTGACCGGCGAAGGCCCGGCCTTCCTGTTCGGTCCGGTGCCGAGCTGGATCGTCGACAGCCTGACCGCCGATGACGAGACCGAACGCGCTCGCGCTTCGCTCGACTGGACCTGGAACGGCGACGGCGCGATCGAATACGCGCACCTCGCCGCCTATTGGCAGAACGGTGAAGACATCCAGTTCTCCGACGAGGACCGCACTCCCGTGAACGCCACGCCGCGTCCCGATCGCGAGCGCCTCAATACCTTCGAAAATCGCGTGTGGGGCTTTTCCGGCGAAGCGCGCGGCGTATTCGATACCGGGGCCATACGCCATCGCGTGACGCTGGGCGGCGACGTGAGTTGGACCAACCAGAAGGGCATCCGCGACGGGGTGGAGCCCCCGGCGGGCGAAACGTTCCCGACCAGCGCCTTTCCCGAAACCGACTATACGCTGGGCGGCATTTTCCTCGGCGACGACATCGCGCTGCTCGACGGCGCGCTGACGCTCTATCCGGCGCTGCGCTTTGATTTCTACAGCCTCACCCCGCAGGCCGATCCGCTCTATCCGGATCCCAACCGCGCGCCGCAGGAAGACTCGCGCTTCTCGCCGAAATTCGGGGCGGTCGCCAGGCTGGGCGGAAGCCTGCGCCTGTTCGCCAACTACACGCAGGGGTTCCGCGCGCCGACGCCGTTCCAGGTCAACAATTTCTTCAGCAACCCGGCGTTCGGCTACACCTCGCTGCCCAATCCCGACCTCGGGCCGGAACGCAGCGAGAGCTGGGAGGGCGGCGTGCGCGTGGGCGGCGAGGGTTTCTCGGCCCAGGCCGTCGCCTTCACCGCCAAATACAAGGACTTCATCGCCCAGGCGGATGTCGCCGGTTCCGGCACGCCGGTCGATCCCACGGTGTTCCAGTACGTCAATATCGGGCGGGTGGAGATCGACGGGATCGAGGCGAAGGCCGAAGCGCGGCACGCCAGCGGCCTGACCGGGCGCTTCGCCATCGCCTATGCCAAGGGCGACGAAATCCTGCCCGGTGGCGCGCGGCTTCCGCTGGAAAGCATCGACCCGCTCAACCTCGTCGGCGGGATCGGCTATCGCGATCCGGGCGGGCGTTTCGGGGGCGAGATCATTCTCACCCACCATGCGCGCAAAGGGGCAAACCGGACCGCCGCCGCATCCTACCGCCCCGATGCCTTCAACATCCTCGACGCAACCGTGTTCTGGCGCGTTTTAGATGCGCTCACGCTGCGCGCGGGCGTGTTCAACATCACCGACGAGAAATATGCGTACTGGAGCGACGTGCGCGGCCTGTCCGCGACGTCTACGGTGACCGACGCCTATACCCGGCCCGGTCGCAACGCCAGCGCGTCCGTCAGCTTCCGCTTCTGAATCCGGGAACCGCACCAATGAGACTGTCCTATCGCATATCGGCCGCGCTGTTCGCGCTGGTCCTTGCCACATCGCCCGCCCTGGCGCATCCGGATATCGCAGCCCCCGCAAATGCGTCCGCCTCTCCGCAAGCCGCGTTCGAGGCCGACCGGGCCGACATCCTCGCCATGGTGGGCGATTTCAAGGTCCGCTTCGACATGCAGGAAGCGACCCCCTGGCGCACCGGATACGAGCCGCTCGAACGCAAGATTTCCGGGGGGCACGAATCCGTCCGGGTGATCGAGGACACCGGGCGCAAGATCGTGCTCCAGCACATGCTGGTGGTGGACATGGGCGGCGAAAGCTACGTCGTGAAGCACTGGCGGCAGGACTGGGAATATGAGCCGGAACGGGTGCTGGTCTATTCCGACCGCAACCAATGGACGTTCGAGGACATTCCGCAGGAACGCCGCGCCGGCTACTGGTCGCAGACGGTCTGGCAGGTCGACGACAGCCCTCGCTACGGCAGCTATGGCCGGTTCTACAACGAAGGCGGCGTGCGCCGCTGGCGCTCTGCCTATACGTGGCGTCCGCTGGCGCGGCGCGATGCTGTCCGCAACCCGGTCTACGATCGCTACTACGGCATCAACCGCCACCAGACATCGACCGACGGCTGGATCCACTGGCAGGACAACACCAAACTGGGGCTGGCCGGCGGTTCGCTGGAGCCGGTGGTCCAGGAATACGTGCTCAACACCTATACCCGTTTCAGCGACTACGACACGAAAGCGGCGGACGATTACTGGGCCGCGACCCAGGGCTACTGGGCGGCCGTCCGCGCCAAGTGGGACGAGGTTGCCGAGAGGAACGGCGGCATCGCCATCGAGGAAGAGGCGCAGACCGGCACCGTCATTTCCGGCCGCCTGCTGGAGCTGGCGGACGAGCTGCGCACCGGCGCGATCGGCGAAACGGCGGCCGTGGCCGAAGCTGCCGGGCTGATCGACGCCAACACCACGCGCCTGGGTGGATAAAAGGGATGGATAAAGGAGAGTGGGGGCTCTCCCGCAGGCGATTTTCGACCGTCGCCTGCAAAAAAGGAGGGGCGGCTACCTCGCGGTAGCCGCCCCTCGCATTTTCGTCCCTTGCGTCGGGCTCAGGCGTTGGCGCCCACGCCCGTCTGGCGCCAGCTGTCGGCATAGGCCGTGCGGGCGACGTTCGAGTACGGAACCGGGCTGATGACCGCCTTGATCTCGGTCTGCACGTGCGGCTCCACGGTCGGCTTGGTGGTGCCGCCGTTCGGCTCGCCCCACACCAGCTTCACTTCCTTGCCGAACTCGACTTCTGCGGGATCGATCATCGCCAGCGTGAGCATCTTGCCCTCGTTCGACGAGTAGCCGACCCAGGTCGAGACGCCGATGGCCTTGCCGTCGGCATTCCTGACTTCGTCGAACGGGTGCATCGCATAGACCGCGCTCGGGAACTCGAAGTACTTCGCTCGCTCGCCCTCGGCGTAGAGCGAAGAAAGGACGCGCAGCATGTCCTCGTTGTCGAGAGCCAACGTCACCTTCTGCTTGTGGGTTTCGCCCGCCATGCGCTCCAGCGCCTCGCGGCCGACGAAATCGTGGTCGAACTTGACGATGTGGCCGTAACCGATGTCCCACGGGGTCAGGTAATAACCCTCGATGCTGTCGGGAACGTAGCTGCCGCCGATCGAGCACATGCCGGCATAGGACTTGCCCGAAGCCCAGGCGCGGAAGTCCTTCATCATCTGGCTGTCGCCGGTGTAGAACGCGGGCAGCGGCGAAGGCAGCCAGCCCGATTCCAGCGTGTTCGACGAATAGGCGCGGCCGCCGACCAGCTCGAGACCGAAGTCCTTGCCCGCCTCGACCAGCGCGCCATGCACGGCGGCATAGTCTTCCCACGGCCCGAACAGCTCGTAACCCGGCTGGCCGGCCATGCCGTGGCGCAGCGCGATCACGTCCTTACCGGCAATGCCGATGTGCGCCATGTTGAAGAACTTGAGGTCCGGCGGGGTCTGGCCCATCGCCTTCTCCAGCGTCTTCATCGCGTTCGGGCCCTGGAGCTGGAAGCGATAGTTCTTGCGCTTGCCGTCGGTGCGCATCGCGGTGCGCTCGTCACGCTCCACGGTTACGTTCCACTTGCTACCGTCGGGCTTGGGGTACTGGGCGTGGAATTCGACCCATTCGATCGCCGGCGCGCGGCCGACCAGGCTGAACTCGTTCTCGGCCAGGTAGAACAGGATCACGTCGCCGATCACATAGCCTTCCGGCGTGACGGGGACATACTGCTTGGCTTTGTTGACGGCGAAGTTCTTGAAGCTGTTGATCGCGGTGTATTCCAGCAACTGGAAGGCTTCGGGCCCACGCACGTAGAGCTCGACCATGTGGTAGCTCTGGTTGAACAGGACGGCGGTCTTGGCCCAGCCGCGCTGTTCGTTGCGCCAGTTGGAATATTCGGCCGGCACGCCCGGATAGACGTTCGGGCCGACCTGCTGGTTGCGCAGGAACTCGACGACGTCGCCGGCCTGGTCCAGCTTCTGTTGCAGGGTCTGTTCAGTCATGTTGCTTTGCCTCTCCTAAGGCGGTTGAAACGGGTGGGTTCAGTCTTTCACCGGCCGGCTGAGCCAGGCGGCGATGGCGGCGTTCACCGCATCCGGCGCTTCGAGCGGCAGCATGTGCCCCGCGCCGGGAACGATGACGAGTTCGGAATCGGGAATCGCGGCGGCTATCGCGCGATGCTGGGCCGGCGGGCTCCAGGCATCGAACTCGCCGGTCATGACCAGCGCCGGGCATGCGATCCGGGGCAGCAGGCTTTCCTGTTCGGGCCGGCCGAGCAAGGCGGCGATCTGCGCGTCGAACGTTGCCTGCCCGGCGGACAGGCACATCTGCCGCATCGGCGCGTAGAGCGCCGGATCGGCCCTGTTGCCCTCGGCAACCATCGGCGGCAGCCAGGCATCGACCAGCGCTTCGAACCCCTGCTCGTGGCCGATCGCCATCAGGGCCTGGCGCTTGGCCGGCTCGCCGATGCCGAGCGAATGGACGCCCGTGCTCGACAACGCCAGCCGCCGCACCCGTTCCGGCGCGAGGCGGAACACTTCGAGCGCGACGCGGCCGCCCATCGAATGGCCGAACAGATCGAACGCGTCCGGCGCCTGCTCCAGCGCGTGGCGCGCCATCGCTTCGAGCGAATCGGCGCCGTCGTAACCGTCGATTGCCTTCGATCCCGGAAACGCGGCGATCTGCGGCGCGAAGGTGCGCGCATCGCAAATCAGGCCGGGCAGGAACAGCAGCATCGCTCTCGCCATATTATTCGCAGGTGTGAAAATTTCGTCTATCCGAAATGCCTCGTGCGCGCTAGAGACTTTGTGAACGCGGGCGAAGGGCCTATGGCGCGCCCCAGATCGAGAGGAGCAACCACCGATGTCCTACGCCGCCATCCATCCGGATTGGGAGAAGCCGCGCCGCAACATGGTCGACGGCTATTCGCTGGAAATGACGGCCAAGGAAATCGAAGGCATCCGCGAGGCGGCCCCGCTGATTCGCCCCGGAACCCAGGTCGCGGTGACGTTTCTCCCTGGCGAGGAAATGGCGCAGCGCGTCGAGGCCGCCGTGGTCGTCCGCGATCTCGGTTTCGAGCCGATAGTCCACCTTTCCGCCCGCCGCATCGAGTCGGAAGCGCAGCTCGACTGGTATCTCGGCGAGATCACGTCGAAGGCGGGCGTGAAGCGCGTCTTCATCATCGCCGGCGACCCGCCGGAACCGGAAGGCCCCTATTCCACCTCGCTGCAAATCATCGAGACCGGCCTGTTGCAGAAGCACGGCATCGAGATCGTCGGCGTCGGCGGCCACCCGGAAGGCCACCCGAACAATACGGCGGAAGAGCTGTGGGACTGGATGGAGCGCAAGATCGCCGCGATCCGCGCCGGCAACATGATTCCGCTGGTCGTGACCCAGTTCGCCTTCGACGACGATGCGATCGTCGAGTGGGTCGGTGAAATGCGCCGGCGCGGCATCGACGTGCCGGTGCGCCTCGGCGTTCCCGGCCCGGCCGGCATAAAGCGCCTGCTCGGCTTCGCCAAGCGCTGCGGCGTCGGCGCTTCGGCCAGCGTGATGAAGAAGTACGGCATCTCGCTGACCAACCTCATCGGCAGCGCCGGGCCGGACAAGCTGGTCGATTCGCTCGACAGGAAGCTCAGCCAGGAAGAGCACGGCCGCGTGCGGCTGCACTTCTATCCGTTCGGCGCGCTCACCGCTTCGGCCGAATGGATCAACGGTTACGATGCGAAGCACGCATAAAATGGCCGAGATCATCGACGGGCGCGCCATCGCGCGCGGACTGGACGAGAGGACCAAGGCCGAGGTCGATGCACTGGTCGCGGCGGGCAAGCCGCGCCCCGGCCTGGCGGTAATCCTCGTCGGCGACGACGGGGCGAGCGAAGTCTATGTTCGCCGCAAGATGAAGGGCTGCGAGAAAGTCGGCATCCGCTCGTTCGAGCACCGGCTTCCCGCCGAAACGTCGCAGGATGCGCTGCTCACGCTGATCGCACGGCTCAACGCCGATCCCGAAGTCCACGGCATCCTGTGTCAGGTACCGCTGCCGCAGCACATCGACACGCGCACGATCCTCGGCGCTATCGCTCCCGAGAAGGACGTCGACGGCTTCCACCCGGTCAACGTCGGCCGCCTCAGCACCGGGACCGGCGGCATCGTGCCGTGCACGCCGTTAGGCGTGATGATGCTGCTCGAAAGCGTAATCGACGATTTCGTCGGCAAGGACGCGGTGGTGATCGGCAAGTCCAACATCGTCGGCAAGCCGGTCGCGCTGATGCTGCTCGACCGCGAGTGCACGGTCACCGTCACGCATATCTATACCGAAAACCTGCCTGAGATCGCCGCCAAGGCCGACATCATCGTCGCCGCAGCCGGCGCGCCGGAACTGGTTAAGGGTTCGTGGGTCAAGCCGGGCGCGGTGCTGATCGACGTCGGCATCACCCGCATCATGGGCGACGACGGCAAGGAAAAGCTCGTCGGCGACATCGCATTCGACGAAGTGCAGCACGCCAAGGCCGTTACTCCCGTCCCCGGCGGCGTCGGCCCGATGACCATCGCGGTGCTGCTGCACAACACCGTACAAGCGGCGAAGGCGCTGACGAACGGCGTGGGAAACGCTGACGATCCCTACCACGACGCCCCCGACCGCTCGCTGATCTACGGCGACAAGGCGGGCTGAACAGACTACCCTTTCAACAGCGCGCCTGTAGCGCCCCTCCCGCTTGCGGGAGGGGTTGGGGGTGGGCCAGACGAGGCATGGCCGCTGGCAATCCGCACCCGCTTGTCTTACGGCTTTGCGATGTCCTCGCCACCGAAGATCTGGACCGCGGCGCTGGTGGTGATCGGCGACGAGATCCTGTCCGGCCGCACGCACGACCGGAATATCGCCCAGGTGGCGAGCTGGCTCCAGGTTCAGGGCATCCGGCTGATGGAAGTGCGCGTGGTGCCCGACGATTCCGGACGGATCGCCGATGCCGTCAACGCTCTCAGGACGGCGCACGATTACCTGTTCACCACCGGCGGCATCGGCCCGACGCATGACGACATCACCGTCGATGCCGTTGCCGTGGCGCTTGGCCTGCCGGTTGTCGTGCATCCCGAAGCGCGGCGGATTCTGGAGGACTACTACGACACGCGCGGCGGCCTCAACGACGCTCGCCTGCGCATGGCGCGCGTGCCCGAAGGCGCCGACCTGATCCCCAACCGAATGTCGGGCGCGCCCGGCATCCGCATCGGCAACGTCTTCCTGATGGCCGGCGTGCCGCACATCGCCGCGCAGATGCTCGATTCGCTGACCGGCGCGCTCGAAGGCGGTGCGCCGCTGCTGAGCGAGACGATCGGTTGCTGGACGGCCGAAAGCGAAGTCGCCGACATCCTGCGCGAGGTCGAAACGGCGCATGCCAACTGCGCCATCGGCAGCTATCCGTTTTTCCGCGAAGGCCGGGTCGGGGCCAACTTCGTCGTTCGCTCGACCGACGCGGACGATCTTGCAAGTTGTGTCGACGCCTTGTGCCAGGGCCTTGGCGAGCGCGGTTTCGACTTTACCCCCGGAGGCATCTGACCCTTCTGCCCGTCCCGCCATTTGGCGGCCCCGTCACCCGTACTGTGGCCTTTTCGCCATCGCCGGCCGCCGAACGCCGGCGGCGGCTTTCGACGCCGTTGCGATTCTAACGCTCGTTATTGTAAACGTCGTAACAATCACGAACGTTAGATTGGATGGGAGACGGATATGATTGCGCGGATTACCCGCGGCGCGCTTTATCGCGGCGTTGCCGGCATGGCCCTCGCGGGCGCCATCTGGGGCCACGGCGCCCAGGCCCAGGAAGCCGAGAGCGAGGGAGGCATCACCGAAATCGTCGTCACCGCGCAATTCCGCGGCCAGAGCATGCAGGAAGCCCCGCTCGCCATCACCGCGGTCGATGCCGCATTGATGGAGGCGCGCAGCCAGACCAACGTCGAACAGCTCGCCCAGCGCGCGCCCAGCGTCAGCTTTTCCGCCGGCGGCCAGGGCGGCGGCTCGCAGACCGCGGCGGTCAACATCCGCGGCATCGGCCAGAACGATTTCCAGTTCCCCAACGAACCGGGAGTCGGCGTCTATATCGACGACGTCTACTACGGCATCTCGTTCGGCACGGCGTTCGACCTCGTCGATCTCGACCGCGTCGAAATCCTGCGCGGCCCGCAGGGCACGCTATCGGGCAAGAATTCGATCGGCGGCTCGATCAAGCTGTTCAGCCGCAAGCCGAACGACAATCCCGACGCCTATATCGAGGCGATCGTCGGCTCGTTCGACCGCCTGAGCCTGAAGGCGGCAACCAACGTCACGCTGGTTCCCGACAAGCTCTATCTGCGTCTCACCGGCACGGCGCGCTATGTCGACGGCTACCTCAAGCGACTGGACTACGAATGCGTCACCGGCCGCCCCGCGCCGGGCGGCAACTTCTCCACCCGCGACGACTGCGTGATCGGCACCGAAGGCGGGCAGAACGTGATCGCCGGGCGCGCGGCGCTGCGCTGGATCGCCAGCGACCGGATCGAGAACAACCTGATCGTGGACGTCACCCGCGACCGTTCCGAAGCCTCGCCGGCCAAGGCCATCATGCTGCCGCCCATCAACGGCAACGACTATATGACCGGCCCGCGCGAACTGACGAATTATTCCACCTACACCGGCTATCCGGGCGAGCTCGACCAGTACACTCTGCCGGCGATCAGCTACCTCGATTCGTGGGGTATCTCGAACAACCTCGAGATCGAGCTGGCCGATGCGCTCACGCTGACCTCGATCACCGCCTTCCGCCACGCCGACGGCCAGAGCTCGTGGGACGCGGAGAACTCGCCGGAAAACATCTCGAACAACTACAGCACGTTCAGCCACGACCAGTTCACCCAGGAACTGCGCCTTTCGGCGGAACTGGGCGACATGGTCGAGGTCACGGCCGGCGGCTATTACTACACGGCGGACAGCAACATCGGCGGCCGCGTGCATGTGGGCGCCGCCGGGCTGGACTTCACGCCCAACGATCCGTTCGAGCAGGAATCGATCTCGGCCTTCCTGCACGGCGTCGCGCATCTGACCGACCGCTTCAACGTGACCGCCGGCGTGCGCTATACCGACGAAGACAAGACCTACACCTTCAGCCGCACCAGCCCGATCCCCGGCGTGCCGACCAATCCGCTGGTCGTCAGCCTGCACGGGCTCAGCCGCAGCTTCCAGGGCGACCGCATCGACTGGCGGGTGGCGGCCGACTACGAGATCGTCGACGATGTCCGCCTCTATGGGCAGGTCTCCACGGGCTTCAAGGGCGGCGGCGTGAACCCGCGGCCCTATCTCGAACAGCAGCTCGTGCCCTTCGAACAGGAAACCGCCACGTCGTACGAGCTGGGCCTCAAGTCCATGCTCCTCGACCGGCGGCTGCGGCTCAACCTTGCCTATTACCATACCGACTACAACAACTATCAGGGCCTCGTCAGCGCGTGCCCGGACATCAGCCCGCCGGGGTTCCCGTTCTGCTCGGCCACCCGCAATATCGGCGACGCGAAGATCGACGGTTTCGAGGTCGAGTTCGACGCGCGCCCGGTGGACGGCTTCTCGATCGACGGCTCGCTGAGCTGGACCGACTTCCGCTTCGTCAGCGGACTTGCCGGCAGCGGCATCGTTCCCGGCGTGACCGAAGCGATGTTCGTGCCGAAGTGGAAGTATTCGCTCGGCGCGCAATACGAGATCGCGGCCGGAAGCGCCGGCTCGATCACTCCGCGCGTCGACTGGACCTGGCAATCGGCGATGGAAAGCAACATCCCCAACAACGTGCCGGGCTTCGAGTTCGGAGAGGTCGAGTCGCGCGGGCTGCTCAATGCCCGCATCGCTTACCGCACGGCGGACGAGGACTGGGAGGTCGCGCTCGCCGCCACCAACCTCACCGACAAGTTCTACTACAACAACAAGTACGACCGCGTGAGTCAGTCCGGCAACATCTACGGCATGCCCGGCCGCCCGCGCGAATTCATGCTCAGCGTCAAGCGCAAGTTCTGACGCCTTGCGGCGGCCCGCCGGCGTTTTGCGCCGGCGGGCCGCTTCGGATAGGGTCCGCGCCGGGAGACGGGGCCATGACCAGACCGGACCGCCGATGCCTCGAAAACCGCATCGACCAAGTCCTTGCCGCATTCGTTTCGCGCGACATCGCGTGGATAACGGCGCGCTATACCGAAAACGGACAGGAGCTCGAGATCGGCGACGGCCTGTGGGCCACTGCCGATGCGATCGGGCCTTACCGCCACGTCGTCATCGATCCGGAGAGCGGGCAGGCGGCCTGCTTCGCTACCGTCACCGAAGGCCTGACCCGCTCGATCCTCGCCCTGCGCATCGTCGCGCCCGATGGCGAACCGGACGAGATAGAAGTCGTGATCGCCCGCCCCGCGCCGTTCGGCGGCGCAGGAGCGTTCGGCGACGGCCCCGCCGCGCTCGACGCCGCCGGCGCGCCCGATTCCCGCTGGTTCGCAACCGTCCCCGAAGCCGAACGCCCCGGACGGACCGAACTGACCCGCATCGCCGATGCCTATTTCACCGGGCTCGAACGCAACGACGGGCGCGGCGACTATCCGTTCGCCGATGATTGCATCCGCATCGAAAACGGTTTTCGCACCACCGGCGTACCGGCCGGCTCCATGGGCAAGACGCCCTACCTGGAAACTTTCCGCGCGCTGGGCGCCAGACAGCAGTTCGAAACGGGGTTCTTCCGCTTCGTCACCCGCATTCGCGAGCGCCGCTTCCCGGTGATCGACCAGGAACGCGGGCTGGTGTTCGCATTCGCGTTCTTCGATCATGACGGCACGGTGCGCGATTATGCGCTGGCCGACGGGACCGCGCGCAAGGGGATCGACCGCCCATTCACCTGGATGATCGCCGAAGCATTCCGCATCGAGCGCGGCCTCATCACGCGCATTGAAGCGCTGATGACGGAAGCGTCTTACGGCCATCGCTCGGGATGGTCCGCCGAATAAAACACCGGGCCCGATCGGATCAGGCCCGGCGCTCTAACTCGACAATGCTGCGTTTCCCGGCCGATCGCGCGAGCGAGCCGGAATCCGCATACTTGTTCAGCCGCCGCGGTAGTAACCGCCGATCAGCCATTCCCAGAAGCCCCGGTTCGGCTTCTGCGCCGGCCGCAGCCGACGATTTTCGAAATGCACTTCCGGAGTCTGCAAAGCCTTGCGAACGCTCATAGTGTCCTCCTGATTCGGAGTGGACACCATGCATTAACCTTAACAAAAGGTAAAGTTAATTGGTTACCGGGTGCTTGCCTGTCGCACCGACTGCTCCCCTTCCTCTCCGGAAACACCGAAAGAGCGGTAGACTTCCACGAGGCTGACGGGGCGGCCGAGCTTGAAACCCTGAGCCGCGGGGCAGCCCAGCGATTTGAGAATCTCGAGGGTCGCCTGATCCTCGACGCCTTCCGCCAGGACCCTGATATCCAGATCCTTTCCGAGCTTCACCAGATGCTCGACGATACGCCTCGCCTTGGCGTCGCGGACGATCTGGGCAACGAACAGGCGATCGATCTTGAGCTCGTCGAACGGCAGCTCCAGGAACGGCTCGAAACTCGCCGCGCCGACGCCGAAGTCGTCGGCCGAGAGCCGCACGCCACGGGTCTTCAGCTCCGACATGACCACGCTCGCCTGCCTCAGGTCTGCGATTCGCGCCGTCTCGGTCATTTCGATCGTGACGTTGCCCGGCTTCATGCGCGAACGCCCCAGGCTTTCGTCGAGGATACGCACGATCTCGAAATCGCCCAGCATGGTCGCCGAGACATTCATCGACAGGTTGAAATCGGTCGACACGAACGGCGAATCCGAGACCGCCGCCAACGCCTCGTCGAACACCTTCCGCGTCAGGGCGTCCATGCGCCCGACCTGTTCGCATTGTTCGATGAAGTAGGACGGAGAAATGTCTCCGCGTTCGGGATCGTGCCACCGGGCAAGCGCTTCGGCGCCGTATAGCCGGCCGGTCTCCAGGTCGAACTGCGGCTGATAGACGACGTAGATTTCGCCGGTCTTCATGGCTTCGTCGAGCCTGGCCTGGAGCGAGATGTTCCACAGGCGGTCCTCGTCCGACGCCCGATCGGCCACGATGACCGCGTTCTGCGATTCACTGGTCTTATCGACGACGGCAAGCGCGGAGGAAATGCGCTTGGCAGGATCGTCGGCATCGCCGGTGTCGACGCCGAATGTGATGCCCACGTCGACCGGAACATCGTCGACATTGAGACTGCTGGCGAAAATCGCCCGCATTCCCTTGAGGTGCACACGCAACTGTTCGCTACTTTCGTAGTCCTGCACCCACGCGAAATAACGCCCGCCGCTAGTGTAGATCGTCATGTTCTCATCGGCGAGCTTGAGACGCTCGGCAATCAAGCGCATGTAGGACCGATGCTTCTCGCGCGGCAGCGAAGCGAGCACTTCATCAAAGCGGTGAATCTTGGCGGCTATCAAGGCCGTCTTGCCGACAAGTCGCCCCCCGCGCAGGTCCTGTTCGAATTTCTCGAATGTAGGCAGACCGCTGACATTGTCGAACAGGGGCGCGCGCCGGTAAAGGCGATACCAGCTCCTGATTCCGCCGTAGATGGCGATCAACGCCAGCGCTTCGAACAACTCGATGGCGAAACCGATCCACAGGCTCGCGGCAAAAAGCGCCGGTAGCGCGGCAACCGCCGTGAAATAACCGAAGCGCTTGACCGAAGATCGCCGCAGCAAACAGGCGATGCCGAGGAGAAGCGCCACGAGGATGACCGGCACGTACCATCCGATCGTCGGAATCGGCCCGTGCTTGAGCGCTTCGGCGGCGTAAATACCAACGTAGCTCTCCGGGACGTTCAGAAAACCCGGAATTGCGGCCGAATTCACCCCGTCTCCCGGAAGCGCGCCGACAACGACAGCTTTGCCCGCAAAAGTTCGCGCCTCGGGCGATTCCGCGCTGAGCCCCGACACTTGCGCCATCGTGAACGCCGGAATGGACGAGTAGCTCGAGAAATAATCGATATGGAAGCTCTCGTCCCCAGCCTTCCGCGTTCCGGCCAGGGCGGCCGGGAAGCTGGGGTAGGTCTTGCCGCCGACCGTCACCGAATACGATGCGGTCCAGGTATATCCGAGAAGGCCGACCCATTCCTTGCGGACGACCGACGGCAGGCCCTGCGCGACGGACGGTGTCGAGGCGATAAGGCTCTCGCCGGCGCCCCTTGTGGAATAGCGGTCCACGAAGGTCGTCACGCCGGATCGGAGCGCGGCCTCGTTCAACAACCGGTCTTCGGTCGGCGCACCCGGCCGCTCGAACGGGATGTCGATGAAGATGCGGCTCGCGCCCAATGCGGAAAGCCGGTCGACCGTCTCGGCGAGCTCCGCGCGCGCGCCGACGTTGGCGGGAGAAGCGATGTCGCCTTCGGCCCCGACGTAGACGATGTCGCCCGACGCCGGATGCTGAATAATCCGCGCCTGTGTGGCCCAGAGCAGCCCGTTCAAAGGCCCTACGAAGCCCGAGACGCCGATCAGCACCGCCAAGGCGAAGGCAACAGCCGCATGCCTGAGGCGGACATTCGACAGGAGAACGTTCTCGCCAGTCATTAACCTTGTTCCGAACCGCGCGGACCCGCACGCCCTTGCGGGCGTCACGGGGGTAGCGGCAGGGGATTAAGGAAATGGAAACCTCGGGCTCGGCCTTAGGGCCCAGGTTTGCGCCAGCGGGCGTTAGCCATAAATGGCCGCCTTCGCGCCTGGCGGCCGAGATGCGGAAACCAGCCGCTCCGCAAGGAACGCCTAAGGCGCGTCGTTGCGGGCTTCGTCCTTCTCGATCTCCTCGCGCAGCTCGCGCGCGCCCTGCTCGGCCCGCTCGATCTCGCCGGGCCGCGGGTTCCTGGTGCGCAAGTACGCCCACACGATCGCCGCTATCAGCAGGATCGGGCCGAGGACCGTCGCGAGGGACCACATCCATCCGGTCATGAGAGCGCCTTTCGCCTTTCCTTGCCCCGTGCGCGACCAACGCGCGAACGGCGCAACCTTTCCGGAAAGGTTGCGCGCGTTCCGCTTTGCCATAGACTGTCCGCAAACGGCCGGAACGGGCCGCCAGGGAGAGAACCGCCATGCAGAGCCCGTTCAGCGCGGCCATCGCCGACAAGCCGCTGAGGCCGTTCCAGTGGCTGGTCATCGGCGCGGCGCTGGTGGTGCTGGTGATCGAGGGGGTCGATCTCCAGTCGTTGCCGATCGTGACCCCGCTCATTCTCGATGAATGGAGCATCGACCGGGCGCTGTTCGGCCCTGCGCTCGCCGCCGCGCTGTTCGGAATGGCGTTCGGTTCGAGCTTCGGCGGCTGGCTGGGCGATCGCTGGGGGCGGCTGAAGGCGCTCTATCTCGCGACCCTGATCTTCGGCGCCAGCACCGTCGCGGCCGCTTGGACCAGCGATGTGTGGACGATGTCCGCCGTCCGCGCGATCGGCGGGCTCGGTTTCGGCGCCGGCTATCCGAACGCGCTGGCGCTGGTGAACGACTGGGTGCCGGCGCGCCTGCGCACTTACGTCATCGCCACGCTTTCGATCGGCATCCCGCTCGGCACGGCGACCGCCGCGGCGGTGGTGCCCCCCTTGCTGGACGTGACCGACTGGCGCGGCATCTTCCAGATCTTCGGCGTGGGCTCGATCGCGATCGGCACCGTGCTGTTCCTGGTGCTGCGCGAAAGCCCGGCGTACCTGATCGCGCGCGGTCGACAGGCAGAGGCCCAGCGCAATGCCGCACGCGTGATCGATCCCGCGATTGAGCTGATGCCAGAACCCGCCAGCGCGATCGAGCAAGCCGCCGGAACCCGCGCGATCGGCGTGCTGCATGCGAGCAACGCGCGGCTCAACCTCGGCATCGGGCTCAGTTTCGCCGCCTGCACCACGCTGATCTACGGCCTGTCGAGCTGGGCAACCGTGTTCCTGACCGGTGCGGGCTTCACCACCGCGCAGGCGGCGAGCGCGATCTTCTGGTTCGGCATCCTGTCGATGATCGGCGCGATCGCGGCCGGCTGGCTGGTGCGCGCGTTCGGCAGCCGCGCGCTCGTTCTCGGCTGCGCGACGCTGACCTTCGCCAGCATCGTTGCCCTCGGCCTGTTGATCGACCGCATCGCCCCGGCGCCGACCTGGGGCGAACGCCAGGCCGCGGCGCTGCTGGTGGGGCTGATCGGCGGACTGATCTCGATGAACATCGCCGGGTTCTACGCGGTCATGGCGGCCGGCTATCCGCAAAGCTGCCGCGCGGCGGCGATCGGCTTCCACCTGACCGTGGCGCGCATCGGAGTGATCGCGATGGTGTTTTCCGGCGGCTGGCTGATGAACCTCGGGCAAGGCAGCTTCGTCTGGTATTTCGGCACGATGGCGGCAATCGCGCTGTTGATGTATGCGGCGGCGTTCATCGTCGACCGGCATATCGAGCCATTGGCGCAGGCAAAGCCGGCGAACTGACGTCTTCCCCGCCACAGTCTGCTTGACTTCCGCCGGGCCGTAGCCATCATCGGATGATGCGTACCGCGCCCCTTCGTTTCCGATCCCACGGCGGCCAGTTGCTCGCAGGCATCTAGCCCCGAGCTCGCGCACCTTAACCACCTCAGAGCTCGGGGTTCCCTTCACGGTAGCAGCGTCAGCGATCCGCAAGGCGGCATCGCTCCTCAAGGAATTCGAGCATGCAAGTCCAATCCACGGCGGCCGCGCGGCCGCCCATCACTCTTGTCGAGGCCGAAGCCGATGCGCTGTTCGGCCTCGCCTGGGCCGTCCGCGACAGATCGCAGATGTCGGCCGGGCTGCTGCTGGAAGAGCTGTCGCGCGCCGAATATTGCGACCGCGACAGCCTGCCCCCCGACGTGGTCACGATGATGTCCGACGTCGTGTTCCGCGACGAGGACACGGGCGAAGAGCACCGCGTCCGCCTCGTCTATCCGCGCGACGCCGACATGGCGCAGGGCCGGGTATCCGTGCTGACGCCGGTCGGCGCGGCGCTGATCGGCATGCGGCGGGGGAGCACGATCGACTGGCCCGACCGGGCCGGCGGCATCAATCGCTATACGATCGTCGAAGTGATCCAGCCGGAGCGCGAGGCGTGACCGCGATGGAAGCCGCCGAGTGGCGGCCCTATCGCAAGCACCTGATCATCTCGCGCAAGGGCGGCCTCTTCGGCCGGCGGCGGTTCGAGGTGTGGGACCGCGGCGCGCTGGTCGGCTCGTTCCGCGACCTGATCCGTGCGGAACTGCACGTGGATGCGCGCATACGCAACGCCAACAGCGGCGAATGACGGGCGACAGGCGGGTCACCGCGAGAAAGGGCCGGCGGATCGCTCCACCGGCCCCTCTGGCGATCGCTTGCGAGCCTGGTGGGCTTACGCGCCCTCGACCTCGGTCACGTCGATCTTGAGGCCCGGCCCCATCGACGAGGTCAGCGAGACCTTGCGCACGTACTTGCCCTTCGCCCCGGTCGGCTTGGCCTTGACGATGGCATCGACGAAGGCCTTGAAGTTGTCCTTGAGCTGGGCGTCGGTGAAGGAGACCTTGCCGATGCCCGAATGGATGATGCCCTGCTTCTCCACGCGGAATTCCACCTGGCCGCCCTTGGCGTCCTTGACCGCCTGGGCGACGTTCGGGGTCACCGTGCCGAGCTTCGGGTTCGGCATCAGCCCCTTGGGGCCGAGCACTTTGCCGAGGCGGCCGACGACGCCCATCATGTCCGGCGTCGCGATCACGCGGTCATAGTCGAGGTTGCCGGCCTGCATGTCTTCCATCAGGTCTTCGGCGCCGACCTTATCGGCCCCGGCCTTCAGCGCCTCGTCGGCCTTGTCGCCCTTGGCGAACACGGCGACCTTCATCTCCTTGCCGGTGCCGGAAGGGAGCGAGACCATGCCGCGCACCATCTGGTCCGCATGGCGCGGATCGACGCCGAGGTTCATCGCCACTTCGACGGTTTCGTCGAACTTCTTGCTGGCGACGTCCTTCAGCAGCGCGAGCGCTTCGTCGAAACCGTAGAGCTTCTCGGCATCGACCTTTTCGGAAAGCAGCTTCTGCTTCTTGGTCAGCTTGGCCATCGGTTCAGCCCTCCACCACTTCGAGGCCCATCGAACGGGCGGAGCCTTCGATGATCCTGGTCGCCTGATCGAGATCGTTGGCGTTCAGATCCTTCATCTTCATCTCGGCGATCTTGGTCAGTTCGCTGCGCGCGATCTTGCCGGCGGAAACCTTGCCCGGCTCCTTCGAGCCCGACTTGAGCTTGGCCGCCTTCTTGATCAGGAAGCTGGCCGGCGGCGTCTTGGTGACGAACGTGAAGCTGCGATCGGCATAGACCGTGATCACGGTCGGGATCGGCATCGACTTTTCGAGATCCTGCGTCGCGGCGTTGAACGCCTTGCAGAATTCCATGATGTTGACGCCGCGCTGACCCAGCGCCGGCCCGATGGGCGGCGAGGGGTTGGCAACGCCCGCGGGCACTTGCAGCTTGATATAGCCTTCGATCTTCTTGGCCATCGCGTGGCCTCCTTTCGCACTGTCGCGCCGGCGGGCCGGCGCTCATGTTAAGCGGTGCAAACCGGCTGCCGTAGCAGCCCTCCCGCGCGGAATCCCGATGCCGAGAGCGTCGGGAAGGCGCGCCGTTAGTCCAACGGCGCGCAAAGCTCAATGTTTTCCTGACTTCTCCGGGCCGACCCTACTTGACCAGCTCGACCTGCTCGAAGTCCAGCTCCACCGGCGTCGCGCGGCCGAAGATGGAGACCGAGACCTTGACCTTCTGCTTGTCGAAGTCGAGCTCTTCCACCAGCCCGTTGAAGCTGGCGAACGGGCCTTCGAGCACCTTGACCTGGTCGCCGATCTCGTAATCGACGTTGACCTGCGTCTTCGGCGCGGCCTTGGCTTCCTCCACGCCGCCGAAATAGCGCGCCGCCTCGCGCTCCGAGATCGGCTGCGGCTTGGCCCCGCTGCCGAGGAAGCCGGTCACCTTCGGCGTGTTCTTGACCAGGTGATAGACGTCGTCGGTCATCGTCAGCTTGGCCAGCACGTAGCCGGGCATGAACTTGCGTTCGACCTGGACCTTCTTGCCGCGCTTGACCTCGGTCACCGTCTCGGTCGGGACTTCCACCGCCTCGACCGCTTCGGCGAGGCCGAGCCGTTCGGCCTCGGCGATGATCGAATCGCGGACCTTGTTCTCGAAGCCGGAATAGGCGTGAATGATGTACCAGCGGGCTGCCATTGTCGTTTTTTCCGAACCTTGCGTTTGTGGGCGGCGCGTCAGACCCCAGAATCAGGTCAGAGTCATCAGGCCAGCGTGAGCAGCCAGCGCACGACCGTGCCGAACAGCGAATCCACGCCGAGGAAGAACAGCGCCAGGATCACCATCAGGATGGCGACGAAGATCGCGGTGCGAACGGTTTCCTCGCGGGACGGCCACACCACCTTGCCCGCTTCGGAGCGGACCTGGCGGATGAACTCCATCGGGTTGGTCTTGGCCATCGCTATCGTGCCCTCGCCGCTGTGGCTTGCTTCCGTGACTCGTCTTCCGCCATAGGCCCCGCGCCGCCCCGGCCTAAAGTCCGGGAGGGGCAAGCGGGCTCCGATGTCGGAAGTCGCCGGCGGATTTAGCGATGCCCCCCCCGGTTGGCAAGGCCGCGATGGAGGGAGGGCCGCCCGCCCGCAATCGCCCGCCCCGCGAGCAGGGTGACACAGTTGACACCCTGTCACCCTGACGCGTCGGCAAAGCTTCTTTCCGTTTCAGACGATTAGGGTCAGGACCCATTAAATGCACGCTCGAGGTTTGAAGCGATTTTGTCCGGG
>JBIQKC010000025.1:0-45849 GCA_044506885.1 Sphingomonadales bacterium | reverse complement strand
CCTGAACAAAATCGCTTCAAACCTCGGGCGTGCATTTAATGGGTCCTGACCCTAGAGTGCAGTCCGCTTCCGGATATGAAGGAAAGGTTCCACCGATGAAGAGATTTGCCCTGCTCGCCGCCGTTTCCGCCGCCGCCTTCACGCTCGCCGGCTGCGGCGATGCGACCGATGCTTCCGAAGACGCGGTCGCCGACAGCGTGGAGCTGCCGGCCGACGAAGCGATGGCCGATGTGCCCGATCCGGCGGCGGACGCCGACGCGGCGGCCGCAGCCATCGAAGCGGCGGAAGAAGACGCCCTGACCACCGCCGAAAACGCGGCGGACGAGGCCGAAGCCGCGGTGGCCGACATCGAAGCGGCGGCCGCAGCCGGGGCGGACGAACAGCCCGCGGACTGACGTGAGGCCGAAACCCCGTTCGGCGATGGCGAGCCCGGCGCTCGCCATCGCCTTCGCGCTGCTGCTTGCCGCGTGTGGCGCGAACGACAACGATCCCGGCCCCGGCGGCGTCACCGTGGGCGAGGCGCGCGCGCTCGACGAAGCCGCCGAAATGCTCGATGCGCAGCGCCTCCCGGCCGACGCCCTGCCTGCGGACGAGCCAGTCGCCAGCCCCTCGCCGGAAACGGAAACTGGGGCGCGGGCGGCGAACTGACGCCGCCCTTTCGGGCACTTTCGCCGCGTGGTAGACGTTTCAACGTCACCATGGCCCACGTCGCCGAAGCCGACTCCGACTTTCTCACGCTGCCGCGCGTGCCGGCGGACGTCTTCACCGCGCCGCTCAGGCGGCCGGATCACGTCGGCGAGGACTGGCTCGAACCCACGCAGCGCGACTATTCCAGCGACGACGACGCCATCTGGGACGCCCTGTTCGAACGGCAGATGGACATCCTTCCGGACCGCGCATGCGACGCGTTCATGGCGGGACTGCAAAAGCTGCACCTCAATCGCGGCGGCGTGCCCGAGTTCGCGCGGCTGTCGGAAGATCTCGACCGCCTGACTGGCTGGAGCGTGGTCCCGGTGCCGATGCTGATCCCCGACCACGTGTTCTTCTGGCATCTGGCCAACCGCCGCTTCCCGGCCGGCAATTTCATCCGCACGCGCGAGACCTTCGACTATATCCAGGAACCCGACGTGTTCCACGACGTGTTCGGCCACGTCCCCATGCTGACCGACCCGGTCTTCGCCGGCTACATGCAGGAATACGGGCGCGCCGGGTGGAAGGCGATGCGCTACAACCGGCTGAAGGCGCTGGGCGCGCTCTACTGGTACACGGTCGAATTCGGCCTCATGCGCGAACATGGCGAACTGCGCATCTACGGCGCCGGCATCCTGTCCGGCCCGCGCGAGGCGGTGTTCGCGCTCGAGGGGCGGTCGCCCAACCGGATCATGCTCAACGTCGACCGGGTGATGCGCACCGACTACGTGATCGACGACCTGCAACCGACCTACTTCGTGATCGAAAGTTTCGCCGACCTCTACCGCCAGACCGTGGAGCGCGATTTCGATCGCCTCTACCGCGCGCTCCATCCGGGGTTCACTTACGCCAACGCCGCAGTGATCGACGTCGACGACGTGCTCCATTCGGGAACGCAGGAATACCACCTGCGCGGCGGGCGCGGCTCCGGGGCGAGGCCGGTTTGACCGCATGAAAAACCGGTCCGGGAGCGAATCCCGGACCGGCTTTTCATAGACGGATACGGCTTACTGGACCGCGGCGTCGGCTTCGGCCGGAGTGTTCGGATCGGCGGCGTCGATCGCATCTTCGGCCGCATCGGCCTGGGCCTCGACATCGGCCGCCATAGCGTCGGCCTGATCGTCGGTGATCTGGCCGGCATCCTCCATCGCGTCGATCTGCGCGTCGGCGGCATCTTCGGTGGCTTCGATCTGATCCTCGGCGGCGTTCTCCGCCGGGCTGTCGCACGCGGCGAGAGTCAGGCCCAGAGTGGCGGCCGAAGCGATCGCAACGAATTTCTTCATCATTCATCCCCTTGATTCGAGGAAGCCCGCCTCTTGCGGCGGCCCCTCCGCTGGTTTGCGGGTCGAGCAAGCCGGCTAGGGCTTGGCTGGTCTCCTGTCGGCGTCGGAAGCTCCGACACCTCGCGCATCAATCCCTCGCCCGAAGCTTGGTTCCTCAATTGCGGCAAAAAATTGGCAGCGCGATTTTCAGCGCAGCGCCAGCCAAAGCAGCGCCGCGCCGCCGATCACGATCCGGTACCAGGCGAACGGGGCGAATCCCTTGCGGCTGACATAGGCCACGAACAGCCGGATAACCCCCAGCGCGACCACGAAGGCGGTGAAGAAGCCGATGGCGATCTCCCCCCAGCCCACCGTCCCGCCGCCGGAAAGCAGCTTTTCCGGCTCGGCCAGGATCTTCACCGTCGCCGCCCCGAGCATCGTCGGCACCGCGAGGAAGAACGAGAATTCGGCCGCCGTCTTGCGGTTCACGCCCATCGCCAGCGCGCCGAGGATGGTCGCGCCCGAGCGGCTGACGCCGGGTATCATCGCCATACACTGGGCGAAGCCGATGCCGATGACGGTGCGAACCGGCAGGTCGGCCACACCCGCATCCCCCGTGGGCCGCACGGTCTTTTCCAGGCCCAGCATCGCAATGCCGCCCAGCACCAGCGCCCAGGCGACCACCATGGGGCTTTCGAGCATGGCGTCGATGGCGCCCTTGGCGAAAAGGCCGATTATCGCCGCCGGCATGAAGGCGAGCAGGAGATTGCGCACGAAGCGCAGCGCCACCGGCTCGCGCCGCAGGAAGCCCAGCCCCATGTCGCGGAAGGTGCCGAAATACTGCACCAGCACCGCCAGAATCGCGCCGAGCTGGATGACGATGTTGAACTGCGCCCACTGGGCCGGATCATAGCCGAACAGCTCGGTGGCGAGGATCAGGTGGCCGGTCGACGAGATCGGCAGGAACTCGGCAAGACCCTCGACGATGCCGAGAATGAAGGCGGTGAGGGTCGTTCCCATCGCGCGGTGCTCTTGAGGGAGCGGGCGGCGAAGTCAAGCGCAGCCCGCCGGTCCGTCACCAGATGTGCACGCGTTCTTCCGGCGGCAGATAGAGATCGTCGTCCGGGGTCACGTCGAAGGCGCGGTACCAGGCGTCGTGGTTGCGCACGACGCCGTTGACGCGGGCTTCGGGCGGGCTGTGAACATCGGTCATCAGCCGTTGGCGCGCCGCCGCTTCGCGCGTCTGCGTGCGCCAGACCTGCGCCCAGGCCATGAAGAAGCGCTGGTCGCCGGTGAAGCCGTCTATCACCGGCGCTTCCTTGCCGTTCAGCGACATCCGGTAGGCGCGGTAAGCCATGCTCAGGCCCCCGACGTCGCCGATGTTCTCGCCCAGCGTCTGCCGCCCGCGCACGCAGGTCTCGCCGTCATCCCACGGACAGATGGCGTCGTACTGAGCCACCAGCTTGTCGCCCAGCTCGGTGAAGCGCGCCAGGTCTTCTTCCGCCCACCAGTTCCGCAAGGCGCCCGTCGCATCCGACTTGGCGCCCTGATCGTCGAAGCCGTGGCCCATCTCGTGCCCGATCACACCGCCGATCGCGCCGTAGTTCACCGCCGGATCGGCGGTCAGGTTGAAGAACGGGGGCTGCAAAATTCCGCCTGGGAAAGTGATTGCATTGAACACGGAGGAATAGGAGGCGTTGACCGTCTGCGCCAGCATGCCCCACTCGGTCTTGTCAACCGGCGTGCCGAGCTTGCTGCGCGCATCGCTCCGCTGCCAGGCGATTGCCGCGAGGCGGTTGCCGAGCGGGTCGGCGCGGTCGATCTCGAGGCCTTCGTACGTCTCCGCTTCGTCGGGATAACCGATCTTCGGCGTGAAGGCCTGGAGCTTGGCCATCGCCTCGCGCCTAGTCGCATCGGTCATCCAGTCATTGTCGGCAAGGCTTTGGGCCAGCGCCTTGCGCAGGTTGCCGACAAGCTCCTCCATCGCCTCCTTGCTCGCGGCGGGGAAATAGCGCTCGGCATAGAGCGCGCCGAGTTGTTCGCCCAGTTGC
Organism: Sphingomonadales bacterium; assembly: GCA_044506885.1. GTDB lineage: Bacteria > Pseudomonadota > Alphaproteobacteria > Sphingomonadales > Sphingomonadaceae > Croceibacterium_A. The sequence goes on along the minus strand of JBIQKC010000025.1, from coordinate 41,846 downwards.
CCCTCTATCGCAGCGATGGCGCGCTTCCAGCGTGGGCGCTGCTCGGGCTGGCCGCTGAGGAAGGTGCCGTAGAAGGCAAAATTGGCGTCGTCGATCGCCTTCGGCAGGACCGCCGCGTGACCGGCAAGAAACCGCACCGCCATGTAAGCCTTGAGCGTATCCAGCGGGGTTTCGTTCAACAGCGTCATCATCGCCGGCAGCCCGCCGCCGATGCCCGCCAGATATTCGGGCGTCAGCCCCAGCTCGGCGATCTCGGCGTCGGTTGGCGGAAGCTGCGAAACCACGAACTGTTCGACATCGGCGAACTGCGCCGATTCGAGCACCGTTTCGAGCGGGAAGCCGGGCGCCAGCGCATCCAGCTCGGCGCGTGTCAGCTTGTTGTAGGTGAGATCGCGGTTACGCAGCGCCTGACGCGCCCATTCTATCTCCGCCACCTTGTGCTCGAAGGCATAGACCGCCTCCGCCATGGCGGCGGGGTCGGCATAGCCGGCTTGCGCGAGCATGGCGGCGAGGAACTTGCGGTATTCGGCCCGGACTTCCTCGTTGCGCGCGCTGTCGACGAGGTAATAGTCGCGATCCGGCAGCCCCATGCCGTCGAAGCCGACGCTGACGATGTAGCTGTTGGGGTCTTTCGCATCGACGGTGACGCCCGCCGAGACCATGGCGGCGAAGCCGGGCTGCGGGAACAGCGCCGCGAGCCCGGCCAGGCTTTCTGTCGCCGCGATCCGGTCGAGATAGGGGCGGGCCGGAGCAAGGCCGGCGGCTTCGATCGCCGAGGTGTCCTCGAAGGCGAGATAGGCATCGACGATGCGTCGCGCCGGAGTCCCCGCCGCCGGGTTCGACGCCACCAGGTCGTCGACCAGTTGCTTGACGTCCGCCGTCGATTTCTCGCCGAGAATGTCGAACACGCCGAAGCGCGCATATTCGGCCGGAATCGGGTTGTCGCGCGTCCATTTGCCGTTGACGTAGGCGAAGAAGTCGTCGCCCGGATCGACGGCGGTATCGATTGCTTCCGGGTCGATTCCCCAGACGCCGAATTCCATCGTCGGCAGTGCGGCATCGTCCTGCGCTTGCACAGGCAGGGCGAGAAGAAGGGCGAATGCCGAAACGCCGGCGGCGAAAGCGTGCTTGATCATGTAGACCCCATTTTCGAACAGTCCGGGCGCTTGTAGCGCCGCGAAGGGCGCAGGCGTCGCCCCTCATCGGTTTCAGTTGATACTTGGTCGATTAGCGACGGCAGCGCCCGCGGGAAACCCCTCTCAGGCCGCCACGTCGTCGAACTGCAACGAAGCCAACCGGGCATAGAGCCCGCCGGCCGCGTTGAGGGCGGCGTGGGTTCCCTGCTCGACGATGCGGCCTTCGTCCATCACCACGATCCGGTCGGCCGCGCGCACCGTGGCCAGACGGTGGGCGATGACCAGCGTGGTGCGGTCTTCCATCAGCCGTTCGAGCGCTTCCTGCACCAGCCGTTCGCTCTCCGCATCGAGTGCGCTCGTCGCTTCGTCGAGAAGCAGGATCGGCGCATCGCGAAGCACGGCGCGGGCGATGGCGATGCGCTGCCGCTGGCCGCCCGAAAGCCGCGCTCCACCCTCGCCGAGGAACGTGTCGAGGCCGTCCGGCAGCGCGCGCAGGAAGCCTTCGGCATTGGCCGCCGCCGCCGCCTCCCAGATCGCATCCTCGCTCGCGTCCCACGCCCCATAGCGCAAGTTGTCGCGCGCGCTGGCGGCGAACAGCGTGCCTTCCTGCGGCACCAGCGCCATCCGCCGGCGCACGTCGGCCGGATCGGCCTGCACCAGCGGCACGCCGTCGAGCCGGATCGTGCCCGCCTGCGGATCGTAGAAGCGCTCGGCGAGCTGGAACACGGTCGACTTGCCCGCGCCGGAGGGTCCGACGATGGCCACCGTCTCGCCCGGCTCGACCGTCAGGCTGAAATCGACGATCGCCTTGTGCTCGGGCCGGGTCGGATAGCGGAAGGTCACGTTCTGGAACGCCAGCGCGCCGCGCGGCGGCTCCGGCAGCGCCTGCGGCCGCGCAGGCGCGGCGATGACCGGCTGCTCGCGGAGCAATTCGTCCAGCCGGCTCGCGGCGCCGGCGCCGCGCAACAGGTCGCCATAGACCTCTGTCAGCGAGCCGAACGCCCCCGCTACCAGCACGCCGGTAAGCACGAACGCGGCGATCGTGCCCCCGCTCAGACGCCCTTCGGCAACCTCGATCGCACCGCTCCACAGCAGCATCGTGATCGCGCCGAAGATCATCGCGATGATGACCGCCGTCATCAGCGCACGCAGCATGATCCGCCGGCGCGCGGTGGCGAAAGTCGCCTCCACGGTCTCGGCGAAGCGCGAAAGCTCGCGCGCTTCCTGGTTGAAGCCCTGGACGATCTTCATCGCCCCGAGCATCTCCGACACCCGCGATCCGACGTCGGCGATCCGGTCCTGGCTGTCGCGCGAAACCGCCCGCAGCCGGCGGCCGAACCATACGATCGGCACCAGCACCACCGGAACGCCGATCAGCAGCGTCGCGGTGAGCCCCGGCGCGAGGTAGAGCAGGTATCCGATCCCGCCGATCGCCATCAGCGCGTTGCGCAGCGCCACCGAAATCGTGGTGCCGACGACAAGCTCTATCTGCGCCGTATCGGCCGTCATGCGCGAGGCGATCTCGCTCGGGCTGTTCTCCTCGAAGAAGCCCGGCGACAGCCGCAGCAGGTTGCGCTGCACGGCAAGGCGGATGTCGGCCACCACCCGCTCGCCCAGCCAGCTCACGAAATAGAACCGCGACGCCGTCCCGATCGCCAGGACGCCCACGATCAGCAGCAGGTAGCGGAACCAGCGCCCGATTTCCCCCGGATCCACGCCCTGGGCGAAGCCACGGTCGATGATGAGACGAAAGCCGGACGGAATCGCCAGCGTGGCTGCGGCGGTGACGATCAGCGCCACGAGCGCCAGCGCCACCTGCGCCGGATAGCGCGCCGCGGCGGCGAAAATCATTCTCAGCGGGCCGAGCGTGGTCGCCGGTTCGACTTGCGGCTTGGAAGGAGGACGCGCCATCGCGGCGGGCGTTAGCCGATTGGACGCGCGGTTCAAAGGGCAAGGGCGCCACGATCTTTGCCGCATTGCACCATCGCCCCTATATGTGCACAAGGTATCCCCCGCGGGAAGGAAGCGCCGAGTGCTCTACGACGCCTACGAATTGCAGAAGTCCCTGCTGGCGAACGCCAGCAACTGGGCCTCGATCGGGGCGGAACTGCTCAACAACCCGGCGCTGCCGATGGGCTATTTCGGCACTGGCCCGATCATCGCCAGCGCGTTGCAGGTCTTCGCCCACCTCTACGAGGAGCGGGGCAAGCCGGAGTTCCTGATCCACAGCCTGACGATCGAAGGCAAGCGGCGCTCCGTGTTCGAGAAAACGGTGCGGCACAAGCCGTTCTGCACCCTGCGCCATTTCCGCCGGGCCGGCCTGCCGAAAGACGCCGCCAGGCTGCTGATCGTCGCGCCGATGAGCGGACACTACGCCACGCTGCTGCGCGGCACGGTGGAGCGGATGGTCGAAAACCAGGAAGTGTGGATCACCGACTGGGCCGACGCCAAGATGGTCCCGATCACCGCCGGGCGCTTCGATCTCGACGATTACATCGATTACCTGATCGATTTCCTCCAGTTCATCGGCCCCGGAGCGCACGTGCTGGCGGTATGCCAGCCGTCGGTGCCCGCCTTCGCCGCGGCGGCGGTGATGGGGGCGGAAAAGGATCCCTGCCGCCCCGCCTCGCTGACCATGATGGGCGGCCCGATCGACACCCGCGCCAGCCCCACCAGCGTCAACGACGTGGCGATGGAACGGCCGCTGTCGTGGTTCAGGTCCAACGTGATCGCCACCGTGCCGATCAACTATCCCGGCGCCGGACGGCAGGTCTATCCCGGTTTCCTCCAACTCGCCGGCTTCCTGTCGATGAACATCGGCAGCCACATGATGAGCCATTACGAGATGTTCAAACACCTGACGCTGGGCGATCAGGAAAGCGCGGCGGCGACCAAGAAGTTCTACGACGAATACCTCTCGGTCTGCGACCTGACGGCGGAATTCTACCTCCAGACCATCGAGCACGTGTTCCAGCGCCACACGCTGCCCAAGGGCGAATTCGTCCATCGCGGCAAGCCGATCGACCCCGACGCGATCCGCGACACCGCAATGCTCGCCATCGAGGGCGAGCGCGACGACATTTCCGGCATCGGCCAGACGAAAGCGGCGCTCGCTCTCGCTCCGCACCTGCCGGCGAAAATGAAGAAGTATTACCTCGCCAGAGATGTCGGCCACTACGGCATCTTCAACGGCAGCAAGTGGCGCACCCGGATTGCGCCCGTGGTCGAGGACTGGATCCGCGCCAACCCGCGCAAGTGACCCCGCCCGACTATCCGCCGGGCGGCGCCTGCGGAAAGATGCGCCGCACCAGCCGCCGCACCGCCAGCAGCAGCCAGATCGCCAGCGCCAGCAGCAGCGCGGCGATGGCCGCCGCAGCATAGGGATATTCATACGCCGCCCACAGCAGTCCGGCCGTCGCGATGTCCTCGACGCTCGATACGGCCACGTTGCTGACCGGTTCGGGGCTGGCGTTGACGGCGGCCCGCGCCCCGGCCTTGCCGCCGTGCGCCAGCAAGGCTCCGCCGCCGCCGAGGATGAAGGCGATCACCTGCATCGCCGGATCGCCCGGATCGACGATGGCCAGCGCCAGCAGCGCCCCGCCCACGGGCCGCACCAGCGTGTGGACAGCGTCCCATACGCTGTCGAGCCACATGATCTTGTCGGCGAAGAATTCGCACAGCGCGCCCGCGCCGGCGACGCCCATGACCCACGGATTGGCGAGGATCTGCAACCCGGCCAGATGCTCGGGCAGCGGGACCGCGCCGGTGCGCATGGCGATGCCGGTGGCGAGGATGACGAGGTAAAGCCGCCAGCCGGCCAGCATGCTGGCGCTTGCCGCGATGCCGATGATCTCGACCGCGCTGAGGGCGGGCTGCGCATCCATCCCGCGCCGTTATCGCGCGCTCAGGGCGTGGCGGAAAGCGGTTTTTCCTGTCCGTGGCGGCGGAAGCGCGCCTTGGCGGGCGCGTCCTCGGTCCGCCGGACATGGCTCCACAGCGCGCATTGCAGCCCGATCAGCATGTAGATGAACGGCTGGTAGGCGATGCCGACGAAGGCCGCGCCGGCAAGGTACACGATCTGCGCCTGCTGCAACGCGGTCGCCAGCCCCCATTGCCAGCTTGCCTTGCGATCTTCTCCCTGCGCGTCCTTGCGCGCGAAACGCCAGCGGATACGCTCCATCTGCCAGACGCCGAGCGCCTGGAGCCACAGCCAGATCGCCAGCCCCGGCCAGCCCTGCTCGCCCAGCATCTCGAAGTACGACGAGTGATAGGCGCGCCCCTGGTCGGTGACTTCCTCGTAGACCACGGTGCGATTGTTCTCGCTGCCGGTGACCTTGCGGGTTTCGTAGGTGAACTTGTTGCCGAGGAAGGCGTCGAAGCCGCCGCCCATCGGATTGGCGGCGGCGTAGTCGAGCGTCCAGCGCCAGACCTGCAACCGCGTGGAAGCCGATTCGTCGCCCTGGTACTCGGCGATCGTGCCCATCCGCTCAAGGAAGCTCTGCGGCAGGAACGGCATGGACGCCAGCAGCGCGAGACCGGCCAGTCCGGCATAGACGAAGCGATAGCGCACCGAACGCAGCAGCAGCACCGCCAGCACCGCGATGCACACCAGCCCGGTGCGCGCCGCCGTGCCGACCGGGATCAGCAGACAGGCGAAGATCAGGCCGGCGGCGAACAGCCGCACGCGCCAGTCGGGCGGAAAGATCGTCCCCTGCCGCGCCAGCCACAGCGCCAGCGGAATGGCCGCGATCGCCGCCGTGGACAGGATAGAGCCTTCGTAGAGCCCGAAATCCTCGCGCACGAGCAGGCTCAGCGTGCCGTATCCGCCACCGCCGAATACCGTCTTGATCCCGCCGTTGACGATGATCGTGGCGATCGACAGCACCATGACCAGCGCCGCCGCCTCGATCCGCAGCCGGGTGCGCAAGGTCAGCGGCAGGAACGCGGCGAAGACCAGCGCCTTCCACACCCAGTCCCACTTGGCCCACGCCGCTTCGGGAAAGGCCGCGCCCAGCGTCGTCATGCCGCAATAGGCCAGCAGCAGCAGGATCAGGCCCTGGCGCAAGGTGAAGCGGCTGCCCTGCTTGCTGTCGAGCAGCAGCCAGCCGGTGAACGCGGCGGCGAACGCGATCAGCGACACCGGCAGCGACAGGATCGGCCCCCAGCCGATCTTCTGCGGCGCGACGATGTCGATGTAGATGTAGGCGAGCACCCAGAAGAACGGGCGCTTCAGGCCCATCGCCAGGATCAGGCCGATGAAGGCGATGAGCGCGAGATCAAGCACTCTCCGCCCCTTCTCCGCCCCGGTCTGGCTTCGCCTTGCGCCACGGTCCGCGCGAAACCTCCGCAGCCGCGTCGTCGGCGTCGAGATCGGGCCGGAACAGCAACCGCCACAGCGCGAGCGCGATCAGCCCGTGTGTCAGTGCGAGGGTGAAATAATCGATCAAGCCCGAATCCCGGCGCCGTGTCGCGGCGAACCGGGGCGGTCCTAGCGCGCGCCGGTTGACGCGCCGTTAAGGTTGTCGTGGCAGGGAAACCGGCGATGCGGGTGCTCCACGTCCTCGATCATTCACTGCCGCTGCACAGCGGCTACGCCTTCCGCACGCGCGCGATCATGAAGGCGCAGCTGGCGCTGGGCATCGAGGCGCGCGGGATCACCGGTTTGCGCCACAAGGCGGAAGGGCCGGCGGTGGAAACGGCGGACGGGCTGACCTTCTACCGCACGCCGGGTGCGGCGTCGGGGCCGCCGGCGCTGCGCGAATGGCGCGAGATCGGCGCGCTGGCCGAAAGCATCGACCGGCTGATCGGCCATTGGCGTCCGGACGTGCTCCACGCCCACTCGCCGGCGCTGTGCGGCCTTGCCGCGCTGCGCGCCGCGCGCCGGCGCGGCCTGCCGCTGGTCTACGAGATCCGCGCCTTCTGGGAAGACGCCGCCGTCGGCAACCTGACCGCGCGCGAAGGCTCGCTCAAGTACCGGCTGACCCGCACGCTGGAGAACCGTGTCGTCGCCGGGGCCGACGCGGTCGTCGCCATCTGCGCCGGCCTGCGCGGCGACCTGATCGCGCGCGGCTTCGCGGCGGACAAGATCGCCGTGATGCCCAACGGCGTCGATCTGGATCTGTTCGGCCACGCCCCGCCGCGCGACGCCGCGCTCGCACGAGCGCTGGACGTCGGCGAAGGGCCCGTCATCGGCTTCATCGGCAGCTTCTACGACTACGAAGGGCTGGACGACCTCATCGCCGCGATGCCGGCGCTGCTTGCCGCGCTTCCTTCCGCCCGTCTGCTGCTCGTCGGCGGCGGGCCGATGGAAGACGGGTTGCGCGCGCAGGCGCTGGCCTCGCCCGCCTCGGCCGCAATCCGCTTCGCCGGGCGCGTGCCGCACGACGAAGTCGAGCGCTATTACTCGCTGTGCGACGTGCTCGCCTATCCGCGCAAGGCCAGCCGGCTGACCGATCTGGTCACACCGCTGAAGCCTCTCGAAGCCATGGCGCAGGGGAGGATCGTCGCCGCATCCTCGGTCGGCGGGCATCGCGAGCTTATCGCCGACGGCGAAACCGGCATGCTCTTCGCGCCCGACGATGCGGCGGACTGTGCGCGGGCGCTGGCGGAACTGCTGCGCCGGCCGGACGACTGGCCCGCAATCCGCGATGCGGCGCGCGCGCATGTCGCCGCCCATCATGACTGGGCGCGCAACGCGCATCGTTATCGGGCCCTTTACCATTCGCTGCTAGGCCGCCGGGATGACGATGCCCGGCTTGCGGCCGCCGCCTGACCGCCGGCCGCGGCAAACGACGGAACAGGGACGGCCAGTGGCGCTTTTCACCCACGACAGGGACGGGGACAGGGACAGGGACGGAGGCGGCCCGAAGCCCCCGATCAGCGCCCATCCGGCGTTCCCGGCGATCGTTGCCGCGTGGTTCGCTATCCTGCTCGGCCTCGGCAGCCTGGTGCTGCCGGCGACGCTGTTCGAGCGCGCGATCTCAGCATCGGGTCTGCCGTCGCTTGTCGCCGCCGCCGGTCCGCCGCTCGGCTCCACCGCGCGCGCGCTCATCGCGCTGTGCGCGGCTGGCGGAGGCGCACTTGCAGGGCTTGTCATCGGCCGCCACGTCGCCCGCGCAGCTCCCGCCGACGCCGTTGGCGAGAACGCCACGTTCGGTCTTTCCTCCAGGCCCCCGATCAGCGTTCTCGACGAGATCGACGAAGAGGGGGTCATCAATGGCCGCGGCCTTCCGGTGACCAACGACCGGGCGCTGGCCATCGCCGACGACGACGGGGCGGAAGATCACCTCTACGTCGCGCCGATCGCCCCCCGGCAGGCCGAGGCGACCGCTGCGCCCCCCGAGCCCGAAGAAGCCGGAGACGCGAACTCCGAACGCGAGCCGCTTTCCTTCCGCCCTCCGTCGATGATGCGCGGGCGCGCGGCGGCATCCGGCGGCGAATCGACGCCGACCGGGGAGAAGGCCGAACTCGACGATCTGGTCGCCCGGCTGGCGGAATCGCTGCGGAGGCGGCGCGCGCTGCAAGCCGCTGTCGCCGACGCGCCCGAATCGGCCGCTCGATCGCCTGCGCTGGATCTGCCCGCGGTGGTTCTGGACGTAGCGCCTGCCGAGGAAGCCGCGCGGGCGACGGCGGACTACTTCGGGCGGGCAGTCGCGTCCTCAGCCGCCTCGACCGACGCGCCCGCGCGGCGGCCGTTCGATCCGCCCCCGGCCGAAAGCGCCCCTCCGGCATCGCAGGACGCAGCCGACAGCGCCTTGCGCGCGGCGCTGGCGACTCTCCGGCAAGCAAGCGCCGCCGCCCGCTAGGCCGTACTCGCGATACGGCCCAAGGCCGCCAGGCGGCGCGAAACCGGCGCGCTTCGTGCGGTTCGCGCGCGCAAAAACTTGCCAAAACACCTTCCTGTCGCCATGGGCGTGGTTTGCGACATTTTCGATCGCATCCTTCAACGGATGAGTCGCGCTTCGTTGCCCGGTTTTCCCGGCTTCGAAGCGGGGTTTCGAGCCGAGTGGAAAAACAGGAAACGAGTTTGACCGAGTACCCAACGCCGCAAGGTCTCTACGATTCGCGCAACGAGCATGACTCCTGCGGTGTGGGCTTCGTCGCCCATATCAAAGGGGCGAAATCGCACGCCATCGTGAGCCAGGCGCTGGAGATTCTCGCCAACCTCGACCACCGCGGCGCGGTGGGTGCGGACCCGCTGCTGGGCGACGGCGCGGGCATCCTGCTGCAAATTCCCGATCCGCTCTATCGCAAGTGGGCGGAAGACGAGGGCCTGACCCTGCCGCCGCCGGGCGACTACGCGGTGGCGATGTGCTTCCTGCCGCAGGATCCGATCGCGCGCGAATTCATCGCCGCGCAGTTCGAGAAGTTCATCGCCAAGGAAGGCCAGAGGCTGATCGGCTGGCGCGACGTGCCGACAACCCGCGACGGGCTCGGCAAGGCGGTGCTCGAATCGATGCCGATGATCCGCCAGTGCTTCGTCGCCAGGGGCGACAACTGCGCCGATCAGGACGCGTTCGAGCGCAAGCTGATCGTCATCCGCAAGCAGACCCAGAACCCGCTCGCCGCGCTGGCGGAAAAGCAGGGGCTGCCCGCCATCACCCAGCTCTACATGCCGAGCTTCTCCAGCCGCACGGTGGTCTACAAGGGGCTGCTGCTGGCGACGCAGGTGGGCGGCTTCTACGACGACCTGCGCAATCCGGACTGCGTTTCGGCGCTGGGCCTGGTGCACCAGCGCTTTTCGACCAACACGTTCCCGAGCTGGAAGCTGGCGCATCCGTACCGCTTCATGGCGCACAACGGCGAAATCAACACCGTGCGCGGCAACGTGAACTGGATGAACGCTCGCCGCCGGACGATGGAATCGCCGCTGCTGGGCGCGGACCTCGACAAGCTGTGGCCGATCATCCCGCACGGCCAGTCGGACACCGCCTGCCTCGACAACGCGCTCGAGCTGCTGCTGCTCGGCGGATACAGCCTCGCCCATGCGATGATGATGCTGATCCCGGAAGCCTGGGCGGGCAACCCGACGATGGATCCGGCGCGGCGCGCGTTCTACGAATACCATGCCGCGCTGATGGAGCCGTGGGACGGCCCGGCGGCGGTGGCTTTCACCGACGGCCGCCAGATCGGCGCGACGCTCGACCGCAACGGGCTCAGGCCCGCGCGCTTCTCCATCACGCGCGACGACATCGTCTGCCTCGCGTCCGAAAGCGGCGTGCTGCCGTTCCGCGAGGAGGACGTGGTCCGCAAGTGGCGTCTCCAGCCGGGCAAGATGCTGCTGATCGATTTCGAGCAGGGCCGCATCGTCGAGGACGAGGAACTCAAGGCCGGGCTCGCCGAAGCCGAGCCCTATGCGAAGTGGCTCGACCAGGCGCAGTACAAGCTGGGCGACCTCGAAACGATCGAGACAGACCGCGAGGCGGTGCGCGAAGCCACCACCACCCTGCTCGATCGCCAGCAGGCGTTCGGCTACACGCAGGAAGACGTCACCAAGTTCCTCGAGCCGATGGCGGTCAACGCCGACGATCCGATCGGATCGATGGGCACCGACACCCCGATCGCGGTGCTGAGCCGGCGCGAGCGGCTGCTGTACGATTATTTCAAGCAGAACTTCGCCCAGGTCACCAACCCGCCGATCGACCCGATCCGCGAGGAGCTGGTGATGAGCCTGACCTCGATGATCGGCCCGCGCCCCAACCTGCTGGGTCACGCGGCCGGCACGCACAAGCGGCTCGAAGTCAATCAGCCGATCCTGACCAGCATAGACATGGAAAAGATCCGCTCGGTCGAAGCGTCGCTCGACGGCGCGTTCCGCACCGAGACGATCGACATCACCTGGGACGCCGCGACCGGGGCCGACGGCCTCGAAATGGCGATCAAGGAGATGTGCTGGGCCGCGACCGAGGCCGTGCTGGCGGACAAGAACATCCTGATCCTGTCCGACCGCGCGCAGGGGCCGGACCGGATCCCGATGCCGGCGCTGCTCGCCACCGCCGCGGTGCATCACCACCTGGTGCGCCAGGGCCTGCGGATGCAGACCGGGCTGGTGGTCGAAACCGGCGAGGCGCGCGAGGTGCACCACTTCTGCGTGCTGGCGGGCTATGGCGCGGAAGCGGTCAACCCCTATGTCGCGTTCGAGACGCTGGAGCAGATCAGGGCCGAAAAGATGCCCGATCTCGAACCGGCGCAGGTCAAGAAGAACTACGTCAAGGCCATCGGCAAGGGCATCATGAAGGTGATGTCCAAGATGGGCATCTCCACCTACCAGTCCTATTGCGGCGCGCAGATCTTCGACGCCGTCGGCCTGTCGAGCGCGTTCGTGGAGAAGTACTTCACCGGCACCGCCACCACGATCGAGGGCATCGGGCTTAAGGAAGTGGCGGAAGAAGCGGTGCGCCGCCACGCCGCCGCCTATGGCGACAACCCGATCTATCGCAAGATGCTCGATGTCGGCGGCATCTACCAGTATCGCCTGCGCGGCGAGGACCATGCCTGGACGCCGACCAATGTCGCCAGTCTCCAGCACGCGGTGCGCGGCAACTCGTGGGAAAACTACGAAGCTTTCGCCCGGTCGATCAACGAGCAGTCGGAGCGCCTGCTGACCATCCGCGGGCTGATGGAACTGAAGCAGGCCGAGACGCCCGTTCCGCTGGAAGAGGTCGAACCGGCCGAGGAGATCGTCAGGCGCTTCGCCACCGGGGCGATGAGCTATGGCTCGATCAGTTGGGAAGCGCACACCACGCTGGCGGTGGCGATGAACCGCATCGGCGGCAAGTCCAACACCGGCGAAGGCGGGGAAGACCCCAGGCGCTTCCAGCCGCTCGAAAACGGCGACACCATGCGTTCGGCGATCAAGCAGGTCGCCAGCGGCCGGTTCGGCGTCACCACCGAATACCTGGTCAATGCCGACGACATCCAGATCAAGATGGCGCAGGGCGCGAAGCCGGGCGAAGGCGGGCAGCTGCCGGGCCACAAGGTGGACAAGATCATCGGCAAGACCCGGCATTCGACGCCCGGCGTCGGCCTGATCTCGCCGCCGCCGCACCACGACATCTATTCGATCGAGGACCTCGCGCAGCTGATCCACGATCTCAAGAACGTGAACCCGGTGGCGCGCGTTTCGGTCAAGCTGGTCAGCGAAGTGGGCGTCGGCACGGTGGCCGCGGGCGTGTCCAAGGCGCGCGCCGACCATGTGACGATTTCCGGCTACGAAGGCGGCACCGGCGCTTCGCCGCTGACCAGCCTCACGCACGCCGGCAGCCCGTGGGAAATCGGCCTCGCCGAAACGCAGCAGACGCTGCTGCTCAACGATCTGCGCAGCCGCATCGCGGTGCAGGTCGACGGCGGCCTCAGGACCGGGCGCGACGTCGCCATCGGCGCGCTGCTCGGCGCCGACGAGTTCGGCTTCGCCACCGCGCCGCTTATCGCGGCCGGCTGCATTATGATGCGCAAGTGCCACCTCAACACCTGCCCGGTGGGCGTTGCCACGCAGAACCCGGTGCTGCGCGCGCGCTTCACCGGCCAGCCCGAGCACGTCATCAACTACTTCTTCTTCGTCGCCGAGGAACTGCGCCAGATCATGGCCGGCATGGGCTTCCGCACCGTTCAGGAAATGATCGGGCGGGTCGACCGGATCGACATGAAGAAGGCGCTGACGCACTGGAAGGCGGCCGGCGTCGACCTTTCGCGCCTGCTCCATCAGGTGCCCGCGCCCGCAGGCGCGGCGCTGCACCAGACGATCACCCAGGACCACGGCCTCGCCGCCGCGCTCGACAACGAACTGATCGAAGCGGCGCGGCCGGCGATCGAAGGCGGTGAAACCGTCGTGCTCGAACGGTCGATCCGCAACGTCAACCGCACCGTGGGGGCCATGCTTTCCGGCGAGATCGCCCGCCATCACGGCCATACGGGCCTCAAGCCGGAGCAGTTGCGGATCAACTTCAAGGGCGTTGCCGGGCAGAGCTTCGGCGCCTGGCTGGTCCATGGCGTCACGCTCGATCTCGTCGGCGACGCCAACGACTACGTCGGCAAGGGTCTTTCCGGCGGACGGGTCATCGTGCGCCAGCCGGCCCACGTCGATCGCCAGCCGACCGAGAACATCGTCGTCGGCAACACCGTGCTCTACGGCGCGATCGCAGGCGAAGCCTATTTCAACGGCGTGGCCGGCGAGCGGTTCGCGGTGCGCAATTCGGGTGCGATCGCGGTGGTCGAAGGCACCGGCGACCATGGCTGCGAATACATGACCGGCGGCGTAGTGGTGGTGCTGGGCAAGACCGGACGCAACTTCGCGGCCGGCATGTCCGGCGGCGTGGCCTACGTCTACGATCCCGACGCGCTGTTCGTGGACCTGTGCAACCCGTCGATGGTCGACGTGCTGCCGATCGCGCCCGAGCGCGACGAGGAGGATGGTGCCGGGCGTCCGCATCAGCGTTCACAGCACGTCAACGACTACGGCATGGGCGACATGCTGCGCCACGACGCCGAGCGGCTGCGCATCCTGGTGGAGCGGCACAAGCTCCACACCGGTTCGCAGCGCGCCGCCGAACTGCTCGACGACTGGGACAATGCTCTCGGCAAGTTCGTCAAGGTCATGCCGCGCGACTATGCGGCCGCGCTCAGGCAGATGGAAGCGGAGCGCGAGGAAGCCGCCTTCGTAGCGGCGGAATAAGGGTTACAGGAATGGGCAAGGAAACCGGCTTCCTCGAGATCGAGCGCGAGGACCGCGCTTACGCGGACCCGAAGGAGCGCATCGGCCACTATCGCGAGTTCGCGATTCCGCACAGCGAGGCGGGGCTGAGGAATCAGGCCGCGCGGTGCATGAACTGCGGCATCCCTTACTGTCACAACGGCTGCCCGGTGAACAACCAGATCCCGGACTGGAACCACCTGGTCTATGAGGGCGACTGGCGCGAGGCGCTGGAGAACCTCCATTCGACCAACAACTTCCCTGAATTCACCGGCCGCGTCTGCCCCGCGCCGTGCGAGGCGAGCTGCACGCTCAACATCATCGACCAGCCGGTGACCATCAAGTCGATCGAATGCGCGATCGTCGATCGGGGGTGGAAGGAAGGCTGGATTCAGCCGCAGCCTCCGCAAGCCAAGACCGGCAAGAGCGTCGCCGTGGTCGGCTCCGGCCCCGCCGGCCTCGCCTGCGCGCAGCAGCTCGCCCGCGCGGGCCACGCGGTCACCGTGTTCGAGAAGGCCGACCGCGTCGGCGGCCTGCTCCGCTACGGCATTCCCGACTTCAAGATGGAAAAGCACCTCATCAACCGGCGCGCGGTGCAGATGGAAGCCGAAGGCGTGACCTTCAAGACCAGCACCGAGGTCGGAGTCGACGTCTCGGTCAAGTCGCTGAAGGAGAACTTCGACGCCATCGTCTTGGCCGGCGGCGCGGAAGATCCGCGCCAGCTCCAGATTCCGGGCGCGGAAATGCCCGGCGTGCGCCTGGCGATGGAGTTCCTGACGCAGCAGAACAAGCGCAACGCCGGCGACGACGAGACCCGCGCCGCGCCGCGCGGCACGCTGTCGGCGGCAGGCAAGGACGTGATCGTGATCGGCGGCGGCGACACCGGTTCCGACTGCGTCGGCACCTCGAACCGTCAGGGCGCGAAAAGCGTGACCCAGATCGAGATCATGCCGCGCCCGCCGGAAAAGGAAAACAAGCTGCTGACTTGGCCCGACTGGCCGATGAAGCTGCGCACCTCGTCGAGCCACGAGGAAGGCGTGGAGCGCGACTGGGCGATCCTGACCAAGGAAGTGATCGGCGAGAACGGCGCCGTCACCGGCCTCAAGTGCACCCGCATCGAGTGGGAAGAAGGGCGGATGAAGGAGATCGAGGGCAGCGATTTCGTGCTTCCGGCCGATCTTATCCTGCTGGCGATGGGCTTCGTCGGCCCGCTGAAGGCCGGCCTGATCGCGCAGTCGGGCGTGCGCCTGACCGATCGCGGCAATGTCGATGCCGATACCCTTGGCTATGCGACGAGCGAGGACATGATCTTTGCCTGCGGCGACATGCGCCGGGGCCAGTCGCTGGTCGTCTGGGCCATCCGCGAAGGGCGCCAGGCGGCGCGCGCGGTGGACGAGGCGCTGATGGGGGTGAGCGAGCTGCCGCGCTGAAGAAGTCCCTGGCTGAAGACGGCCCTGCCGGACTTTCTCGTCAGCTCTTCTCTTCGGCGCTCCGCTCGTCGGCTCCGAGCGCGGCGATGGCCCGATCGAGAAGCGCCAGCAGCGTGGCCATATCGCGTTGCCCCAAAGCCTCGCGAATCGGCTGCTCGGCCGGATCGACGACCGAGAACAATGTCTCGATCATCTCCTCGCCCGCCGGGGTTACCTTGACCTGATAGCGCCGCCTGTCGCTCGACGACCGGACACGCTCGGCCAGCCCGCGCTGCTCCAGCTGGTCGATGATCCCGACCAGCGCCGACTTGTTGAGTCCCGCCCGATCGGCCAGCGTGCTTTGCGAGCGGCCGGGGTTGGCGGCGATCAGCGACAGGACGGTCAGCGATCCTGTCGGCAGACCGTAAGGCGCCGAGACGGCGATCGAGCGGGCGGCGAGCACATTGCGCAGCAACCGCACCCGCGGACCGACCGATCCGTCGAGTGTGCCCCAGCCGAGTTCTTCCCGGTGCTTGCCGCCCGCTTCCGTCACCAGGCGTCGCTCGCACCGATGGGGTGATTTTGCAATGGTTGTTGTGCTAAACCGCTCCGCTGGGGCGAGGGGAAAATCATGCTGGACGTCAAGCCGCTGCACCGGCTGTTCGCTGCCGAGCTCACGGGCGCGGACCTGTCGGTCGCGCCGGATCGCGCGTTGGTCGAAACGGTTGAAGCGGCCATGGCGCGACACGGTGTGCTGGCGATCCGCGACGCTCGCATTTCCGACGAGGCGCACAAGCGCTTCAGCCGCGCATTCGGTCCGCTCGAGCTGCCGAGCCGGTCGCCTTACGCGCCGATCCCGCCGGGCAAGCGGCGCTTCGATTCCGAGCTGTTCTACGCCGGCAATCTCGACGGCGACGGCGAGATCATTCCCTATGATTCGGAGCGGATGAAGATCGGCAAGGGCGCGGAGCGCTTCCACACCGACAGTTCGTTCCACGAAATGCCGACCAAGTGGTCGCTGCTGCTGGGCCACGAGACGCCGCCCCCGCAAGCGGGCGGCGACACCCGGTTCGTCGACGGTCGCGTGGCCTACGACGCGCTGCCCGAGGACATGAAGCGGCGGATCGAAGGGCTGATCGGCATCCACGACTTCTGGGAGGGCCGGCGGCGCGCCGGCCTGAAGGGGCCAATTACCGCACAGATGCGCCGGATGATTCCTTTCCCCCCGGCGCGCCACCCGGTGGTGCGGCGCATGCCCGACGGGCGCAAGACGCTCTACATCGGCGGCCACTGCGTCGGCATCGAGGGAATGGATGAGGCGGAGGGGCGCGAGCTTGTCGAGGCGCTCTATGCCCACGCAACGCAGAAGCGGTTCGTCTACCGCCACACATGGCGGCAATACGATCTGGTTATCTGGGACAACCGCTGCACGATGCACGCGGCGACGCCGCTGCTGTCGGACGCCTGGCGCCGCGACATGCGCCGCGTCACGATCAACGAAAGCGGCCCGGAAATCTCCGCCGCCGAATGGATGACGCTCGGCGTTCAAAGCGGAGGCTGAAAGGAACCGCCGCGCCACCGGCTCGCACCTCCCCACCCCGGATGGAACAGGGTACGCTGGGCCATGCCCGCCTTCCCGCACACATCGGCGATGCCGCCCGAGATCGAGGCCTGGTTCGCCGGCCGGGGCTGGCGCGTGCGGCGGCATCAGGCCGAGATGCTGGCCGCCGCCGATGCGGGCCGTCATGCGCTGCTCGTGGCTGACACCGGGGCCGGAAAGACGCTGGCGGGGTTTCTGCCCACGCTTGCCGCCTTTTGCCCCAGTCGGGGAGGAGTTCCGGATGACGGCCTGCACACGCTCTACGTCTCGCCGCTCAAGGCGCTCGCGCATGACGTGCAGCGCAACCTGCTCGCCCCGGTTGCGGAGATGGGCCTGCCGCTGAGGATCGAGACTCGCAGCGGCGATACGCCGTCCGACCGCAAGAAGCGCCAGCGCGCCCGCCCGCCGCATGTGCTGCTGACCACGCCCGAAAGCCTGTCGCTGCTGCTCAGCTATCCCGACAGCTTCGAGCTGTTCCGCGGCCTGCGGCGCGTGATTGTCGACGAGGCGCACGCCTTCGCCACCGGCAAGCGCGGCGATCTGCTGGCGCTGGCGCTGGCGCGGTTGCAGGCCATCGCGCCCGGCATGCAGCGCGCGGCGCTTTCCGCCACCGTGGCCGATCCGGAAGCGTTCCGCGCCTGGCTGGCCCCGTGGGGGGATATCGATACGGTCGCACTGGTCGAGGGAGAGAAGGGCGCGCCGCCCGAAGTCGAGATTCTGCTGCCCGAGGAAGAGCGCGTGCCATGGGGCGGCCACGCGGCGACCTGGGCGATCCCGCAGCTCTACCGGCTGATCGGGCGCAACCGGACCACGCTGATCTTCGCCAACACCCGCTTCCTCGCCGAGTACATCTTTCAGGAGCTGTGGAACGCCAACGAGGACAACCTGCCGATCGCGATCCATCACGGTTCGCTGTCGAAAGAGGCGCGGCGCAAGGTCGAGGGCGCGATGGCCCGCGGCGAACTGCGTGCGCTTGTCGCCACCGCCAGCCTCGACCTCGGCGTCGACTGGGGCGATATCGATTGCGTGGTGCAGATGGGCGCGCCCAAGGGATCGAGCCGCCTGCTGCAACGAATCGGCCGCGCCAACCATCGCCTCGACAGCCCGAGCCGCGCGCTGCTGGTTCCCGGCAATCGCTTCGAATTCCTCGAAGCAGTTGCCGCCAAGGACGCGGTCGACGCGGGCAAGCGCGACGGCGAGGATTTCCGGCCCGGCGCGCTCGACGTGCTGGCGCAGCACGTCATGGCCTGCGCCTGCGCGGGCCCGTTCGACGAGGCCGGCCTGCTTGCCGAAGTGCGGTCCTCGTTCGCCTATGCCTGGCTCGACGAGGCGACATGGGAGCGCGTGCTGACGTTCGTCGCCACCGGCGGCTACGCTCTGCGCGCCTACGACAAGTTCAAGCGGATCGTCCGCGAGGATGGGAGCGGAACCTGGCGGCTCGCACACCCCGAACATGCGCAACGCCACCGCATGAACGCCGGCATCATCGTCGATGCCGAGATGATCGAGATCCGCTTTCGGAACGGCCGCGCGCTGGGCAAGGTGGAGGAACAGTTCGCGGCGTCGCTGCGAGCCGGCGACACCTTTCGCTTTGCCGGAATGGACCTCGATGTCGAAGCGCTGCGCGATCTGGAACTGATCGTCAGGGCGGCGAAGCGTTCGGCGACGATCCCCAGCTATCTGGGGCTGCGACTGCCGCTGACCACGCATCTGGCGGATCGCGTGCGCGAACTGCTGGTCGATCGCGCCGGCTGGGCGCGTTTTCCCGACGACGTGCGCGAATGGCTCGAAGTGCAGGACTGGCGTTCGCGGCTGCCCGGCCCGGACAGCCTGCTGGTGGAAAGCTTCCCTCACGCCAGGCGGCACTACACGGTCTACTATACGTTCAGCGGATGGAACGCGAACCAGTCGCTCGGCATGCTGATCGCCAAGCGCATGGAGGAGCGGGGGCTGATGCCGGGCGGTTTCGTCGCCAACGACTACTCGCTTGCGGTGTGGGGACTGCGGCCGGTCACGGACCCGGCGCCGCTGCTTTCGCCGGACATCCTTGCCCATGAATTCGTCGAGTGGGTGCAAGGTTCCGCCCTCCTGCGCCGGGCGTTCCGCGAGGTGGCGGTGATCTCCGGCCTGATCGAGCGGCAGCATCCGGGAAAGCGGAAGAGCGGCCGACAGGTCACCTTTTCGACCGACCTGCTCTACGATGTGCTGCGCAAGTACGAGCCCGATCACCTGCTGATCGAAGCCGCCTGGGCCGATGCGCGGGCGCGGATGACCGACGTGGGTCGTCTCGGCGACTTGCTCGACAGCGCGGCGGAACGGCTCGTGCATGTCGAGCTCGACCGGGTCAGCCCGCTTGCGGTGCCGGTGATGGTGATGATCGGGCGCGAGAGCCTGCCGCAAGGGGCAGCCGACGACGAATTGCTGCTGGAAGCCGAAACTCTCGCCGGCGCGGCGATGCGCGCCGACGAACCGCCGGAGGGCGATGACGAATAACCCGACCGGCCTCCCGGAAACGAAAAAGGGGCGGATCGCTCCGCCCCCCGTTCATTCGGTTTCCCGCATCCGCGAAGGAATTATTCCCTACCGAACACCCGGTATTTCTCGTTACCGACAAAGCCGAACTTGGTCACGCCCGAAGCCTTGATGATGTTCAGCACCTTGGCCGACAGATCGTAGCTGGCCAGCGCCTCGGGCTCGAACTGGAGTTCGGGCTCGACCGCGAAGGTCAGCGAGGTCTGCAAGTTGGAAACCAGCTCGCTATCGTTGATCGCGGTCCCGTTCCACAGGATCTGGTTGTCCGGCGTGAGCACGATCTTGTTGGTGATCGGATCCACCGGCGGCGGGTTGTCGAGGGGGTTGGGCGACGGCAGGTCGATATTGACCGAGTGCGTCGCCACGGGAATGGACATGATGAACACGATGAGCAGCACGAGCAGGACGTCGATCAACGGCGTCATGTTCATTTCCATCATCGGCGTGCCATCGTCCTTGCCGCCTGACATTGCCATGGAAGCTTACTCCTGTACCTGTGTGCCGGTCGCTATCACGCGTTGGGATCGACCGGGTTGGAAATGAAGCCGACGGTCGGATAGCCGGCCGCCTGGACATTGAAGATCGCACCCGCGACGCAGCGCCACGGGGTATTGACGTCGGCGCGGATGTGAACCTGCGGAATGAGGTCCGGATCTTCCCTGATCGCGTCGGCGCCGCCGGCGCGCTGGACGATCGTGTCGAGCCGCTCGAACGCCCGGTCGTAAAGCTCGCCCGAATCGACCGGGGTCGTGTTGTTGAAGAACACCCGGCATTCGCCGCTGCGGCTGGAGCCGGTGTAGGCGGAATCCGACAGTCCCGGCGTCCGGCCGGCCTCGTCGGTCGTCGTCACGGTGAGCAGCAGGTTTTCCACCTTGTTGTCGGATTCCGTCGATTCGAAGATCGGAAGATTGAGGTCTTCGACCGTTTGCATCGCCACCGGCACGGCGATGATAAAGATGATCAACAACACCAGCATCACGTCCACCAGGGGCGTGGTGTTGATGTCTGACATCGGCGTTTCTTCGCCGCCTACCGCAATTGCCATCGCTCTCGTCCTATCTCAGTACTTGGCTGGAAGGGCAGACGTACCCGCATGCCGGCGTCCGCCCTTCCTCCCGCGCTGCGGGCGCGCTTCGCGCCCGCAGGCTTATGCCTTCGTAGCCGCCCCAGCCGGGCGCGCCGCCGCCGGGGCGGTCGCTGCCTTGGCGGCCTGCTGAGTCGAAGCCGCAGTCAGGGCCGCGGGCTTCACCACCCCGCGCGAGGTGATGTTGGCCAGCAAGTCGGTCGAGAAGCCGTTCAGCAACTCGGCAATGCGCTTGTTGCGGTTCTGCAACCAGTTATAGGCGAACACCGCCGGCACCGCGACGAGCAGGCCGATGGCGGTCATGATCAGCGCCTCGCCGACCGGGCCCGCGACCTTGTCGATCGAGGCCGAACCGGCGACGGCGATACCGATCAGCGCGCGGTAGATGCCGATAACGGTGCCGAGCAGGCCGATGAACGGCGCGGTCGCGCCCACGGTCGCCAGGAACGGCAGGCCGCCGGCCAGCCGGGCATTGATCGAAGCTTCCGAACGCGCGAGCGAGCCGTGCATCCAGTCATGCGCCTCGAGCGTGTCGGTCATCTTCGAGTGCTGCGCTTCGGCGGCGAGGCCGTCGTCGACCAGCTGACGCCAGGCGCTGTTCTTTTCCAGCTTGGCGGCGCCTTCGCTGAGCGAGTTGGCGCGCCAGAAGCTGGTGCGGACATTCTTGTACTGCCTCAAGATCTTGTTCTGCTCGAGCAGCTTGGTGATCAGGATGTAGAACGATCCGATCGACATGATCACGAGAACCCCCAGGATGGTCCAGGCGATCGCGCCGCCCTGTTCCATCGCCTCCCAGAAGCCGAAAGCGTTTTCGGGAGCCGCTTCGCCGGCGGCCGCGGCCAGGATGTCAACTAGCATGCGGGTATTCCTCTCTTCGGAAAATTTGCAAGATGTGGATGTTTAGTTGAGGCGATAGACGATGCGGGTCGAAGCCGAGCCGGTGGTCGGATCGCCCGCGTCGTTCAGCGCCGGATTATACCGTGCGTAGCGCCGCATGCCATCGCAGGCCGCGTCGTCGAGCACGCTCGATCCGCTCGAACTTGTAACCGAACAGTTCGACACGCGACCTTCGGCGTCAATCGTCACGCTAACGCCCACCGTGCCCTCGGTTTCGTCGCGCACGGCGCGCGCCGGATAGTTTTCCTGAATGCGCCGGGCCCAGCGGGCCTGGTTGTCCGGGCTGGCCCCGCGCGCCAGCGATGGCGGCGGCGGCGGCGCGGGCGGCGCGGCCGGCGGAACGATCCGCACCGGCGGAGCCGGAGGCGGAATGTTCGGCTGCACCCTGATCGGCGGCGGCGCGACGCTGACGTTGATCGGCGGCGGCGGCGCGACCGGAGGCGGCGGCGCGGCTTCCGGCGGCGGTGGCGGCGGCTCCTCTTCCGGCGGTGGTGGCGGTTCCTCGATATCCACGGTGGTCACGCGCTCGACCAGCGTTTTAGCCGCCTTGTAGGCGAGCCCGGTTATGAGCGCGTAGCCGATTGCAACGTGGATGAGGGCAACGATGATTATCGCGATAATCTTGTTACCGCTCATCTGTTGGTCAGCGTAAGCCATCCAGTCCCTTCACTCCGTTCAAGTTTCCGGGCCAAGCCCGACACTAACGAGAGCCGCCAGGCCGAAGCCGACAGCTCCCAAGAGATATCCCCAGCCCAAGAGGCCCGGCCGGTTGCGCGAACCGATCCCGAAGACCTCCGGGCGAGCCAGCGGGACTGCGTTTGCTTATGTCCGTCAGGTCCCGATTGGGCGAAGCCTTAACGTCGAAGGTTGGGATGGGCAAACGCTTTGTCGGTTAACCTGCGATTCACTTGTCCCGGTATGGAACTCGGGGGTTGCAGGCTGCGCCCGGCGCGCCGATCTTGCACCGCCCACGTGGAGAAACCGGATGGCATACCTCGAATCACGCCAGCCTTGCGCGCGCATCCGCGCGCTTGCGGGCATGCTCGCTCTCGGCTCGGCGCTCGTTTCTCCACCGGCCGCGGGTCAGGAAACGGCCCCGCCGGCGACGATCGCCGGGCCCACCTTCGCCGATCTCGCTACGCTGGTCGAAAGGGCGGCGCTGGTGGCGCTGGTCGAGGTCAGGGACCAGGCCGCCGTCCGGCCCGAGCGCGCGCCGGGCCTCGCGCCGGGCCATGTGCGGCTCTACATCGAAGCCGGCACCGCCGCGCTGCTTTCGGGCCGCGCCGCGCTGGGCGAATCGCTGGTCTATCTGGCCGACACGCCGTTCGACGCCAAAGGCAAGGCGCCGAAGCTGAAGAAGCAGCGCTTCATCCTGTTCGCCGACCCGGTGCCGGGGCGGCCGGGCTCGTTGCAGCTGGTGGAACCCGACGCGGCCATTCCCGCCACGCCCGAATCGGAACAGTTGACGCGCACCGTGATCGCCGCCTTCGCCGATCCCGCGGCGCCCCCGGCGATCACCGGCGTGCGCGACGTGATGTCCGTACGCGGCAATCTGGCCGGCGAATCGGAGACCCAGATGTTCCTCGACACGGTCACCGGCGAACCGGTTTCGCTCAGCGTGATCCGGCGGCCTGGAATGGAGCCGCAATGGGGCGTTTCGTGGAGCGAGATCGTCGACCAGTCGGCCCGTCCGCCGGAGCCGATGACGGCCGAATGGTACCGCCTCGCATGCTCGCTTCCGGCGGAGCTGCCGGCCGATTCCTACTTGCAGGAGGACGTCGATTCCCGGCGTCAGGCGCAGGCCGATTATCGCTACATTCTCGACCGGCTCGGCGAATGCGCCCGCAACCGGGCCTGACCCTCTAGCCAAGCGGGCGGCAGCGCCTTAGGGGCGCTGCGACCGAGAGCAGGGGAACCATGGCAGAACCGCATCGCACCGCGCCGCTGAGGATCGCGCTCGCCGGACTCGGCACAGTCGGCGGCGGGGTGATCCGGCTGCTCGAAACCAACGGCGCGCTGATCGCCCGCCGCGCCGGCCGGCCGCTGGAGATCGTGGCGGTCTGCGCGCGCGACCGGACCAAGGACCGCGGCTTCGACCTTTCCCGCTACCCGTGGGAGGACGACATGACGCTGCTCGCGGAGCGCGCCGACGTCGATGTCGTCGTCGAACTGGTCGGCGGCTCCGACGGGCCCGCGCTGGCGCTGGCGCGGCGCGCTCTGGCGGCGGGCAAGGGGCTGGTGACGGCCAACAAGGCGATGATCGCCCATCACGGCATGGAGCTGGCCGAAGCGGCAGAAGATAACGCCGCCTCGTTCAAGTTCGAAGCGGCGGTCGCGGGCGGCATCCCGGTCATCAAGGGCCTGCGCGAAGGCGCGGCGGCCAACGCGATCGAGCGAATCTACGGAATCCTCAACGGCACCTGCAACTACATCCTCTCGACGATGGAGAAGACCGGGCGCGACTTCGGCGAGGTGCTCGCGGAGGCGCAGGCGCTCGGTTACGCCGAAGCCGATCCGGCCTTCGACATCGAAGGTGTGGACGCGGCCCACAAGCTGGCCATCCTCGCGGCGATCGCCTTCGGCGCCCGAATCGATTTCGAAGCGATGGAGATCGCGGGGATCACGCGCATCCGCGCCGCCGACATCGCCCAGGCGGCGGCGCTCGGCTACGTCATCCGCCTGATCGGGCTCGCCGATCACGATCCGGCCGACGGGGGGCGCGTGTTCCAGCGCGTCCAGCCGTGCCTGGTCCCGCGCAGCCACCCGCTGGCGGCGGTGGACGGGCCGACCAACGCCGTCGTCGCCGAAGGCAATTTTTCCGGCCGCCTGCTGTTCCAGGGGGCCGGGGCGGGCGACGGGCCGACCGCAAGCGCGGTCGTCGCCGACCTGATCGACATCGCGCGTTACGGCTCGGGCGGTGACAGCGGCGCGCCGTTTTCCGTGCCCGTGGACCAGCTCGACGCCTTCGCGCCGGCCGATTCGGGCCATCGCCGCAGCCGCGCCTACTTGCGCTTCACCGTGGCCGACCGGCCCGGCGTGCTGGCCGAACTGACCGCCGCAATGCGCGACGGCGGGGTGTCGATCGAAAGCCTGATCCAGCAGGGGCGGCCGGAAGAAGGCGGAGAAGTGCTGGTGGCGATGGTGACGCACGAAGGGCCGGAAAGCGGCGTCGCCAAGGCGCTCGCGCTGCTCGAGGGGGCGGAGAGCCTGGCCGAGCCGCCGCTGGTCATGCCGCTGCTGGGCTGATTCGCGTTCAGGGTTCGGCCGTCTCCAGGTCTTCGGCGCGGAATACCTTGGCCGCCTGCTCGGGCGTGAGGGGCTCCGGAATAGCCTCCAGGTCGATGATGTAGATCGGAGGCGGCGCGCGCCCCACTTTCATGCATACGGTCTGTGTGTTGCACGGCGGCAGGCCGAACACGTCGGGCGCGCGCGGAACGCCGTCGGCGACCGGCTCGCCCGCCGCGATGGCGTCGTCGGTCGGGGACGACACGCGGTATTCGTCCGGATCCGGGGCGCATACGACGATCTCCCCCGGCCGCTCGGGCGGTGGGCACTTGCGGCGAAGTCCGGGCGGCCGATAGGCTTCGCGGGCGACCTCGATCATCTGTTCCGCCGTCGGCCCGTCGTCCGGCGCTTCCTGCGCGAGCGCCGGCAACGCGGCCATGCAACCCGGCAAGACGGCCCATGCAAGGCCCCATGCAACAGGACCCCATGCAACCAGGCTTCGTCGCATCCGCGTCCCCTCGCCCGAAACCCCAGAAGCGGGGCCAAGCCGTGAATGCCCGATGAACACGCCGCCGGGGGCGGTGGTGGAAAGCCGTCGTCGCAGGTTGCAATCCCATGACGCTCCGCCCTAGAGCCGGCGCGAGCCGAATCCGCGACGCAAGGGCTAACCGCAATGAAACTCATGGCCGGCAACTCGAACCTGCCGCTCGCCCGCGCTATTGCCGGCTATCTCGAAATTCCCCTCACCGACGCCAGCGTCCGCCGCTTCGCCGACGAAGAGATTTTCATCGAAATCCACGAGAACGTGCGTGGCGAGGACGTGTTCATCCTCCAGTCGACCAGCTTTCCGGCCAACGACAACCTGATGGAACTGCTGATCGCCATCGACGCCTGCCGCCGGGCGTCGGCGAGGCGAATCACCGCCGTCATCCCCTACTTCGGCTATGCCCGGCAGGATCGTAAGCCGGGCCCGCGCACGCCGATCTCGGCCAAGCTGGTCGCCAACCTGATCACCGAGGCGGGCGCCGACCGGGTGCTGTCGGTCGATCTTCACGCGGGGCAGATCCAGGGCTTCTTCGATATTCCGACCGACAACCTCTATGCCGCGCCGACGATGGCGGCCGACATCCAGGCGCGCCTCAACGGGCAGGACCTGATGGTGGTTTCCCCCGACGTCGGCGGCGTGGTCCGCGCACGCGCGCTGGCCAAGCGGCTCGACAATGCCCCGCTGGCGATCGTCGACAAGCGGCGCGAGCGGCCCGGCGAATCCGAAGTGATGAACATCATCGGCGACGTGAAAGGCCGCAGTTGCATCCTGGTGGACGACATCGTCGATTCGGGCGGTACGCTGTGCAACGCGGCGCAGGCCCTGATGGACGCGGGCGCGGTGAGCGTGGCTGCCTATATCACCCACGGCGTGCTGTCGGGCGGAGCGGTCGCCCGCGTGGACAATTCGGCCCTGACCGAGCTGGTCATCACCGATTCCATCCTGCCCACCGACGCGACCCGCGATTCGCGGCACATTCGCATCCTGCCCGTAGCGCCGCTGATCGGCGAGGCGGTGCGCCGCATCGCCGACGAGAGCAGCGTCAGCTCGCTGTTCGATTGACCGGGCGCGCGGACAGGCCAGTCATGCGTTTGGCGACGGCATCCGTGACGGTCCTTTGTCTCGCGCTTTTCGGCGGCTGCCAGGGCAAGAGTAGTGAGCAAGCGCCCGATGGCGGCGAATTGCACATCGTCCAGCCGGCTTACGGGGCAAACGCAGTCTTCCACGAAGCATTGTCCGCCGCCGCCGGACACGAACTGATCGTGACCGATCTTTCGCTCGGCCCCGATGCCGTCGGCGAAGCGCATTTTCACCCTTGGGAAGAATACCTCTACGTCCTCGGCGGCAGCGCGGTGCTCGACATCGAGGGCCTCGAGCCGCGCACTCTCGTGGCGGGCGAGACTTTCGTGATTCCGCCGAACACCGTCCACACCCCGCGCGCCGGGCCGGAGGGGATCCGCGCCATGGTGATTCGGGTGCACGACGAAGGCGACCCTGTCAGCCTCCCCGCTCCGGACGCGCCATGAACCTCGCGGCCGAAATCGCCCTTGCCCACCGCCTCGCCGATGCCGCGCGCGAGGCGATCCGGCCACATTTCCGCACGCCGGTCGACGCCGAGCGCAAGGGCGACGCGACCCCGGTCACGATCGCCGATCGCTCGGCCGAAGAGGCGATGCGCCGCATCCTGACCGCCGAGGCGCCGCAGGACGGCGTGCATGGCGAGGAGTTCGGGGTCAGCGAAGGCCGCTCGGGACGGCAATGGGTGCTCGATCCGGTCGACGGAACCTGCGCCTTTCTCGCCGGACGCGCGACGTTCGGAACGCTGATCGCCTTGCTGGTCGACGGCTTCCCGGTGCTCGGCGTGATCGACCAGGCGATCCTCGGCGAGCGCTGGCTGGGCGTCGCGGGACAGCAGACCACGCTCAACGGCAAGCCGGTCGCCACCCGCCCGTGCCGCCAATTGTCGGACGCGACGATCGCCACGACGGGCCCGCAGTATTTCACGCAAGCCGAGGGCGACCAGTTCATGGCGCTGGCGCAGAAGACCGATCACAAACGCATGATCATGGGCGGCGACTGCTACAACTATGCGCTGCTGGCGACCGGGTTCGTCGACGTGGTGTGCGAAAGCGGCCTCAAGCTGCACGACTTCGCCGCGCTGGTTCCGGTGGTCGAGGGCGCGGGCGGGACGATGTGCGACTGGAACGGTGAGCCGCTTCACGCCGGCTCCGACGGACACGTGCTGGCGCTGGGCGATCCCGCGCGGATGGACGACGTGCTCGAGGCGCTTGGCGGGCACTGAGGCGCGCCATCGGCTCTCGGGCGGGCTAGCTGCCGATCAGGATGAACGGGGCCCAGATCGCCGGATGCGCGCCGCCGGGGACCGAACCGTCGGCGATAAGGTCCAGCTTCGCCCGACGCAGCGCCTCGGCGCGCGTTTCGCCGCTCGCCGCGCCTTCGACAGTGGCGACGCTGAGCCGCGCCGCCGCATCGTCGCGCACACGCCAGTGCGACAGCAGCAGCGACCGCGCCCCGGCGTAGAGAAACGCCTGCGCCAGCCCGGTATAGGCGGGGGCCGCCTGCGTCGCCCCGGCAGCCGTATTGCAGGCCGAGAGCACGACGAGTTCGGCGTCGAGATGCATGTCGGCGATTTCGCCGGCGGAAAGCAGGCCGTCGTCTTCGGCGGTGGGCGTTTCGGGCGGCGTAAGCACCAGCGCCGGCTCGGCAAGCCCGTCGAGTTCGTTGGCGAGCAGGCCGTGGGTGGCGAAGGCGAGCACGCCGAAGCGCGACAGGTCCATGGCCTTGATCGCGGTTTCGGTCGCCGCCTCGCCCGTCACCAGCATGGCGTCGTTCGTGCCCAGGGCGCTGCCCATCTTCGCCAGTTCCTGTTCGGCCGCCGGCAGCGGCGGCAGCTCGCGCACCGCCTGCACGTCCACGCCGCCGTCGCGGAACAGACCGGCGAGCTGGACCGGGCGGCCGGCGGGGCCGGCGAGCGCCGGCGCGCCGATGCCGGCGAACGTGCCGCGCGCCGCCTCCGCCCCGCTCGCGCGCCCGATCGCCGCGAGCGTGACCGGCACTTCCACCGCCATGTCGCGCAGCAGCCAGGCGGCATCGGCCAGCGTCTCGCCCGATGCCGGCGAGCGCGTGACCAGCAGCTCGAACGGTAGCTGCGCCAGCGCATCGGTGGCCGCGACATGCAGCCGCCGGACGCCATCGGCAGCGCCGAGCGCTTCGGGAAACAGCACATCGTAAAGCGCATGCGCGGCGGCGAGATCGAAGGCGGGCAGGACTTCGCTTCCGCTGGCGAGCGCGCCGTCGATCGAGGAGCGCACCGCGGCGACCATCGGCCGCACCTGCGCCCGCGCACGCGGCACGGTGAGCGCCCGGACGCCGTCATGCGTCACCAGCATCACGCTGGTGCGCGTGCGCGAGGGCAGCGCGAGATAGACCCCTTCGCCGCCCGCTAGACGAGCCTGCAAGTCTTCCAGCGCCACCGGCTCGGGCGCGGCGAGGTCGGCAAGCTGCGGCGCTTCCCGGCCGATCTCGCGCCGCAGGGAAGCGATCTGTGCTTCCAGCGCAGCAATCTCCTGCGCAGCGCGGTTCGCCGCTTCCACCTCGCCCGCGCCGAGGAACCCGGTCCGTTCGACCGTCAGTTGCCGCAGTCGCCGCTGCGCGTCCTGCAACGCGCGCACGGGCGCGGCCGCTTCGCCCGCCAGCCCGCGCAGCGCGACTTGCCGACTGGCCCGCGCAACCGGGTTGTAGGCGGCGAGCTGGTGGTAGCGGAACGCATCGGCCGGGCGGCCGACGTCGATTGCGGCTTCGGCGGCGCGGGCGAAGGTTTCGTAGTAGCCGTTGGTGAACGTGCCGAGGTCCGGGCTTTCGGCGCTGTCGAACATCTGCGGCGCGAGCCGGTCGGCGGCATCTGCGACGCGCCGGTACCCGGCTTCGGCCTGACCGTTGCGGATTTCGAGCCCGCCGAGATAGACGTCATAGAACAGCACGCGCGAGGATCCGGGCGCTTCGCTGTGCGCAAGGCCCGCGCTCGCCTCGCGCATCAGGTCCAGCGCGCGAGCGAACTGGCCGCCGCGTTCCAGATGCATCGCCAGCGTATAGGCGGCCTGCGCGCGCAGCGTGCTTTCGGGGGTCAGTTCGGCGACGGCGGCGCTGTAGAGCTCCTCGCCAAGGCGCAGGGCTTCATCCTCCTCGTTCGCCTCGGCGGCGTAATAGGACGCGCTGATCAGAGCGCGCGCCTTGTCGCCCGGCGTTTCGCCCGTTGCCGGCCGCGAGCGCAGCATCAGTTCCTTGGCCTCGGCGAACCTGCCCAGCCGCGCCTGCGCGACCGAAAGGTTGGCCAGCGCGTTGAGCGTGAGCGTGCTGTCCGGCCCCATGACCGGCTCCAGTTCCTCCAGTGCCCTCTGCAACACCGGAACGGCTTCCGCCGCGCGCCCGGCGCTGACCAGCGTCTTGCCCAGCATCCCGCGCACGAAGCCCGAGAAGAGATGGCCCGGATGGTGAGTGGACAGCAGGGTCAGCGCCTGCTGCGCCAGTTCGATGCCGGTTTCGACCCGGCCCGAAGCCTCGATGATGCCGGCCGCGGTGGTCAGCGACAGGAACAGGTCCGCATTGTCCGGCGCCATCGTCGCCAGCCGCATGCGCGCGCCGCGCTCGATATTGTTGGCCGCGTCGAGCGAACGCCCCGCTTCGTGCAGCGCATTGCCGAGATTGAAGTAATTGGTCGCCAGCCGGTTGTCGTCCGCGCCGTGGAGGCGCGTGCGGATAGCCAGCGCGCGTTCCTGTATCGCGATGTCGTCGAGCGGCTTGCCCTGCGCGGACAGCATGGTGCCGAGATTGGCCAGCGTTTCGGACATCAGGTCGCTTTCGCCCTGTTCGGCGGCTTCGATCAGCGCCACCGCTTCCTCGTACACCGCCTGGGCCAGATCGGGCCGGCCGCGATAATAGAGGCTGTCGCCGATGTGGCTGCGCGCGGTGACCAACACCTCCAGATCGGGGGCCGGACGGGCTTCCTCGAGCGCGATGACCTTGCGCCAGGCCGCATCCGCTTCGGCCGGCTGGCCGCTTGTGTCGATAGCCTCCGCCGCGGCGCGCGCGGCGGCCAGGTCGTCCTGCGCCCTGGCTTGCGCCGGAAGTCCGCAAGCCAAGGCGGCGGCCGCAAGCCCCGCCGCGAAGCGCCCGATTGCCATTGTGTCCCGCCCCCTTGAATTCCCGATCGGACCGGGCGCTAGCATACTTGCCAAGAACGACGCCAGCGGCTAGGGGCGCGCGCTTCACCGACACGTGATTCATTTGCCGGTCTGGCCACAAGGGCTGCCAGGGCTGGCAAGGACGTGTCCCCGAAAGGAGACGAAAATGCCCAAGCTGAAGACCAAGAGCGGCGTCAAGAAGCGCTTCAAGCTCACGGCGACCGGCAAGATCAAGCACGGCGTGGCCGGCAAGCGCCACCGCCTGATCAGCCACAACGCCAAGTATATCCGCCAGAACCGCGGCACCACCGTCCTGTCCGACGCGGACACGAAGACGGTCAAGAAATGGGCCCCCTACGGGCTCGACTGAGCGCGTACGGTTCGAGAGCAGGAGACTAGAGAGCCATGTCCCGTATCAAGCGCGGCGTCACCACGCGCCAGAAGCACAAGCGTATTCTCGAGCAGGCCAAGGGTTACCGCGGCCGCCGCAAGAACACGATCCGCGTCGCCCGTCAGGCGGTCGAGAAGGCCGGCCAGTACGCCTATCGCGACCGCAAGGTGAAGAAGCGGAACTTCCGCGCCCTGTGGATCCAGCGCATCAACGCCGCCGTCCGCGCGGAAGGCCTGACCTATTCACAGTTCATCCACGGCGCCAAGCTCGCCGGGATCGAGCTGGACCGCAAGGTCATGGCCGATCTGGCGATGAACGAAGGCGGCGCGTTCGGCGCCATCATCCAGCAGGCGAAGAAGGCCCTTCCGGCCTGAACCTGTCGCCTGGACGGCATACGAAAAGGGCGCGGATGGGATGCCATCCGCGCCCTTTTGCTGTCGGGCTTGCGCGGCTCAGCGCAAGTCTTCGACCGAGACCCAGCCCCTCGTGCCGAAACTGTCGGCGACTTCGATGAACAGGCCATCGCGCTGGCCCGACGGCTTGAGCGTGGTGCCCGCGCGCAGATCGCGCACTTCGGCCGCGCCCGCCGAGGGCAGGGCGCGCATGACGGTATCGACCGCTACCGTGGCATCGGCCACTGCGGCGGCGGGCGCGGGTGCGCCGGCGGCCTGTGGAGCGGTGTCAAGCGCGGCGCGCTGGGCGACGAGCTGGTTGAACGCGAGCACGAAGGCTTCGGTCAGCATCTGGCCGTCCTTGCTGCCCTGATAGCCCGAAGCCGAAGCGGCGGTTTGCGCCCAGCCGCCCGCGCCGCGGAACGACAGCGTGCCCTTCTTCACCGATCCGCTGCCGGAAGCGACCGTCATGCCGGTGGCCGGGCTGACGACGCGCAGGCCGGCGGCGACGGTCTTCTTCTTGCCGCCCAGGCCCCCGAACATGCCCAGCGCCGCGCCGCCGAACGGCACCTTGCTCAGCACCTGCCCGGCCGCGCCGGAACGGATCAGCGCCTCGGTGGCCCCGGCCTTGGCCATCTCGATGCCCTGGTCGACTTCTTCCTGGCTGCCGGCGATGGCCGTGATCAGGAAGCGCGCCGGCGCGCCGCTGCCGGCATCGTGCGGCGTAAAGCAGCCGGATTCGACCGCCAGCGCATTGATCAGCTGGCGCGGGCTGCCGAGCCCCCATTCGGTCCACCCGGCGGTGTCGCCGTCGACCAGCGCGACCGAGCCGAGGCTGGCCTCGCACTTGACCAGTTGCGGAGCATCGTCCTTCGCCCGAACGGGCGAGGCGATGAGAAGCGAAGCGGCGCCGGCCGCCATTGCGATACGAAACAGCTTGCGATCGGACATGATCTGGTCCCCCTTTTCCTTGCGGACCAGCCGGGCCCGCGCAATTCGCGAGCACCCAAATTTCGCAGCCGGCTTGCCAAAGCAATAACGCCGACCGGAGCTAACGGCGTTTGTCATTTTCCGGGGCGGCATTGTCATCCTTCTTGCCGATTTCCTGCCGATCTGCCTTTCCCCGCCGTTAACTCCGCGCCCCTGGCGCGGCGCGAATCCAGCGCATTGCGAATAGGGGTTGGGGGCGCGGCCCGCGCCCGCTACAGGCGCGCGGTTATGACCGATTACGCCACCCTCGAAAGCGAAGCCCGCGCACGCATCGGCGCGGCGGCCGATCTGCAAGCCCTCGACGCGCTGCGGGTGGAGTTTCTGGGCAAGCAGGGCAGCATCTCCGGCCTGCTGAAGACGCTCGGCGGCATGGGCCCCGATGAACGGCAGGCGAAGGCCCCGGCGATCCAGGCCCTGCGCGAGGGCGTTGCCGGCGCGCTGGCGGAGCGCAAGGAGGCGCTGGAAGCCGCCGAGCTGGAACGCCGTCTGACGACCGAAACGCTCGACCTGACGCTGCCCGCGCCGGCAACGCCGAAAGGTTCGGTCCACCCGGTCAGCCAGGTGATGGACGAACTGGCGGAAATCTTCGCCGATCTGGGCTTTTCCGTCGCCACGGGGCCGGAGATCGAGGACGACTGGTACAACTTCACCGCGCTCAACATGCCCGAAAGCCACCCGGCGCGGGCGATGCACGATACGTTCTATTTCCCGGATGCGGCTCCAAAGGGTGGACGCATGTTGCTGAGGACGCATACCAGCCCGGTGCAGGTGCGGACCATGCTGGCCGATGGCGCTCCGCTGCGGATCATCGCGCCGGGCCGGGTTTACCGATCCGATTCCGACGCCACCCACACGCCGATGTTCCATCAGGTGGAAGGGTTGGTGATCGACCGGAACATCCATCTCGGCCACCTGAAATGGACGCTGGAGACCTTCCTCAAGGCGTTCTTCGAGCGCGAGGACATCGTCCTGCGCCTGCGACCGAGCTACTTCCCGTTCACCGAACCTTCGATCGAGGTCGATGTCGGCTTCGCCATCGAGAACGGAAAACGCGTGCTGGGCGGCAGCGGCGATGCGACGGGGCACGGCTGGATGGAGCTGCTGGGCAGCGGCATGGTCAACCGGCGGGTGATCGCAATGTCGGGGCTGGACCCCGACGAATGGCAGGGCTTCGCCTTCGGCGTCGGCGTGGACCGGCTGGCAATGCTGAAAAACGGAATGGACGATCTGCGCGCCTTCTTCGACGGCGATGTGCGCTGGCTGCGGCACTACGGCTTCTCCGCCTTCGACCAGCCGACGCTTTCCGCCGGGGTGGGAGCGCGCGCATGAAGTTCTCGCTCGACTGGCTCAAGCAGTATCTCGAAACCGGCGCCGGTGCGGCGGAGATCGCCGCCAAGCTCAATGCGCTCGGCATCGAAGTCGAAGGACTGGAAGACCCGGCGGACAGGCTGGCGGGGTTCCGTGTGGCGAAAGTGCTCACCGCCGCGCGGCATCCCGATGCCGACAAGTTGCAGGTGCTCACCGTCGATACCGGAGCGGGCGAGCCGTTGCAGGTGGTCTGCGGCGCGCCCAATGCCCGCGCGGGGCTAGTCGGCGTGCTCGGGCTGCCGGGGGCAGTGGTTCCGGCGAACGGGATGCAATTGCGCAAGAGCGCGATCCGCGGGGTCGAAAGCAACGGCATGATGTGCTCCACGCGCGAGCTGGAGCTGGGCGACGACCACGACGGAATTATCGAGCTGCCCGAAGACGCCCCGGTTGGCGCGGCCTTCGCCCAATACCACGGCGCTTCGCCAATTTTCGACGTGGCGATCACGCCCAACCGACCCGATTGCATGGGCGTCTACGGCGTGGCGCGCGATCTGGCGGCGGCGGGCATGGGCACGCTCCGGACGCCGGAGATCGCGGCTGTGGCGGGCGCATTCCCCTGCCCGATCGAAGTCCGCACCGACGATCCCGCAGGGTGCCCCGCCTTCTACGGCCGGGTAATCCGGGGCGTGAAGAACGGACCCTCGCCCGCGTGGATGCAGGCGGCGCTGCGCGATGCCGGGCAGCGGCCGATCAGCGCGCTGGTGGATGTCACCAATTACCTGATGCTGGGCTTCGGCCGGCCGGCGCATGTCTATGACGTGGCGAAGCTGAGCGGAGCCGTGGTGGCGCGCAAGGCCGTGGACGGCGAGCAGGTGCTAGCTCTGAACGAGAAGACCTACACCCTCGACAGCGCGATGACCGTGATCGCCGACGACGCCGGCGTCCACGACATCGCCGGGATCATGGGCGGGGAGCATTCGGGCGTGTCGGACGGCACCACGGACGTCCTGCTGGAAATCGCGTACTTCAACCCGGAAAGCATCGGCGCAACCGGGCGCAGGCTGGGCCTCGCCTCGGATGCGCGGACGCGGTTCGAACGCGGGGTGGACCCGGCCTTTCTCGATCCCGGCATGGAGCTGCTGACCGCACTGATCGTGGAAACCTGCGGTGGCGAGGCGTCCGAAGTCGTGCGCGCGGGTTCGCCGCCGATGGCGACGGCGACCGTCTCCTACGATCCCGAACTGGCCGAGCGGCTGGGCGGAGTGGCGATTCCCGAGGTGGAGCAGCGCGCGATCCTCGAACGGCTGGGCTTCTCCGTCGGCGCGGACTGGACGGTGGCCGCTCCGACATGGCGGCCCGACATCGACGCGGCGCCGGACATCGTCGAGGAAGTGGTGCGGGTCCACGGGCTCGACCGCGTCGCCAGCGTGGCCCTGCCGCGCGCAGAGGGCGTGGCTCGCCCCACGGCAACGGCGGAACAGCAGCTCGAACGCCGGGTGCGCCGGGCGGCCGCCGCGCGCGGGCTGAACGAAGCGGTCACATGGAGCTTCCTGCCAACTGCGGACGCCGATCACTTCGCCGAGGGCCCCGGTTCGTTTGGGGGCGGCCTGTGGGTGCTCGACAACCCGATCAGCGAGGACATGAAGGCGATGCGCCCCTCGCTGCTGCCCGGCCTGTTGGCGGCGGCGAAGCGGAATGTCGATCGCGGCGCGGCGGGCGTGCGGCTGTTCGAGATCGGCCGCCGCTACCTGCGAGGAGAAAACGGCGCGAGCGACGAGCGGCTGACGCTGGCCGTGCTGCTGGCCGGTGAGAAGCAGCCCACCGGCTGGGCGACCGGCAAGGCAACCGCCTTCGACGCCTTCGACGCCAAGGCGGAAGCGCTGGCGCTGCTGGCCGAAGCGGGCGCACCGGTGGACAAGCTGCAAACGATGGGTGAGGCGGGAAGCCAGTTCCATCCGGGCCAGTCCGCCACCCTGCGCCTCGGCCCGAAGACCGTGCTGGCACGCTTCGGCGCGCTGCATCCGAAAACGTTGGAAGCCTTCGACATCGAAGGGCCGGTAGTGACGGTGGAACTGTTCCTCGATGCCCTGCCGGCGAAGAAGGGCGGCTTCGCCCGCGCAGCCTATGCGCCGCCGGCCTTGCAGGCGGTGACGCGCGACTTCGCCTTCCTCGCGCCTGCGGACCTCCCCGCCGGCGACCTGCTGCGCGCGGTGCGCGGGGCGGACAAGGCGAACATTCTCGATGCCCGCGTGTTCGACCTCTTCGCCGGACAAGGCGTGCCCGAAGGGCAGAAGTCGCTCGCCATCGAAGTCACCCTCCAACCGGGCGAGAAGAGCTATACCGACGAGGAGCTCAAGGCGATTGCCGAACGGGTGACGGCGGCGGCCGGCAAGCTGGGCGCGGCGCTGCGGGCGTAGGCCGCGCCCACCCGCCGTTTTCCACATGGCGGCGCCGGGCAATTTTACATTCCCGCCGCACAGGCGCAGCTTCCCCTTTCCGGGTCACATTCTCAATTGGGGAGAGGATGGATGAAAAATCTCAACAGCCTGCTGGCCGAGACGTTCGGTACGTTCTGGCTGGTGTTCGGCGGGTGCGGCAGCGCAATCTTCGCGGCGGCGTTTCCGGAGCTGGGCATCGGCTTTCTGGGCGTGGCGCTGGCATTCGGCCTGACGGTGGTGACGATGGCCTATGCGGTCGGCCACGTGTCCGGCGCGCATTTCAATCCGGCGGTGACCGTGGGCCTGTGGGCCGGCGGCCGGTTCGAGACGGGCAAGGTCCTGCCCTATATCGTGGCGCAGGTAGTCGGCGGTATTCTGGCGGCGGGCGCGCTCTACCTGATCGCCAGCGGCAAGGCGGGCTTCGAGCTGGGCGCTGGTTCGCTGGCTTCGAACGGCGTGGGCGAGCATTCGCCGGGCGGATACAGCCTCGGCGCGGGCCTGATGGCGGAAGTGTTGCTGACGGCGTTCTTCCTGTTCGTCATCATGGGCGCCACGCACGGCAAGGCCCCGGCGGGCTTCGCGCCGCTGGCCATCGGCCTGACGCTGACGCTGATTCACCTGATTGCCATCCCGATCACCAACACTTCGGTCAATCCGGCGCGCAGCACCGGCCCGGCATTGCTCGAAGGCGGAATCGCGTTGCAGCAGCTGTGGGTGTTCTGGGTCGCGCCGCTGGCGGGCGGGGCGATCGGCGGGCTGGCCTACAAGACGCTGATCGACACCGAATAAGCTTGTTCATGGACGTATCAGTGCGGTCCCGTTAGGGGCCGCACCCCATGACATCCAATCGCCGCACTTTCGCGATCATCTCGCATCCCGACGCGGGCAAGACCACGCTGACGGAAAAGCTGCTGCTGCAAGGCGGCGCGATCCACCTGGCGGGCGAGGTCAAGGCGCGCGGGGCGGCCCGGCGCGCCCGTTCGGACTGGATGAAGATCGAGCAGCAGCGCGGGATTTCGGTGACCAGCTCGGTCATGACCTTCGAGAAGGATGGTACAACCTTCAACCTGCTCGACACGCCGGGGCACGAGGACTTTTCCGAAGACACCTACCGCACGCTGACCGCCGTCGATTCGGCGGTGATGGTGATCGATGCGGCCAAGGGCATCGAGCCGCAGACGCGCAAGCTGTTCGAGGTCTGCCGCCTGCGCAGCGTGCCGATCGTGACTTTCGTCAACAAGGTGGACCGCGAAGGCAGGAACGGGTTCGACCTGCTGGACGAAGTGGCCGATACACTGGCGCTGGACGTCAGCCCGCAAGGGTGGCCGGTGGGCATGGGCGGCACCTTCGAAGGCGTGCTGGATTTCGCCAGCGGCGCGGTGAGCCGGCCGGAAGGGCCGAGCAAGGAATATCTCGGCCAGCGCGACACGAACCCGGCGCTACCCGGCGAAGTGGCCGAGGAGGCCGAGCTGGCGCGCGGCGGCTATCCCGAATTCGACATCGAGGCCTATCGCAGCGGCGACCTGACCCCGGTCTATTTCGGATCGGCGCTGAAGAACTTCGGGGTGGCCGAACTGATCGACGCCATCGCCCGCTTCGCCCCGCCGCCGCGCCCGCAGCCCGCCGGGGAGGAAACGATCAGCCCGGAACGCGACGAGGTGACCGGCTTCATCTTCAAGGTGCAGGCCAACATGGATCCGCAACACCGCGACCGGATCGCCTTCATGCGGATGGTTTCGGGCACCTTCAAACGCGGCATGAAGCTGACGCCTTCGGGCCTGGGCAAGCCGATCGCGGTCCATTCCCCCATCCTGTTCTTCGCCCAGGACCGCGAAATCGCCGACACCGCCGAGGCCGGCGACATCATCGGCATCCCCAATCACGGCACGCTGCGCGTGGGCGATACGCTGTCCGAGAAGAATCAGGTCCGCTTCACCGGCCTGCCCAATTTTGCGCCGGAGATCCTGCGCCGGGTGCAGTTGAAGGATCCGACCAAGACCAAGCAGCTCAGGAAGGCGCTCGACGACCTTTCCGAAGAAGGCGTGATCCAGGTGTTCTACCCGGAGATCGGCGCGCAGTGGATCGTCGGCGTGGTGGGCCAGTTACAGCTCGAAGTGCTCGTCTCGCGGCTGGAGGCGGAATACAAGGTGGAAGCGGCGCTGGAAGCCTCCCCCTTCGCCACCGCGCGCTGGCTGAAAGGACCGGACGCGGCGATGAAGGACTTCGAGCAGTTCAACCGCGCCAACCTCGCCCGCGACCGCGACGGCGATCTGGTGTTCATGGCCAGGAGCCCGTGGGACGTCGGCTATCAGCAGGAAAAGAACCCTGATCTGACATTCTCCGCCACCAAGGAACGCTGAGCCGGAGGCGCGTGGGCGGTGCAGATCACTTTCGCCAGCTATAACATCCACAAGGCCGTGGGCCTGGACGGGCGGCGCGACGCCGACCGCATCGTGACCGTGCTGCGCGAAATCGACGCCGATGTGATCGCGCTCCAGGAATGCGACTATCGCTTCGGCGAGCGCGAAAGCGTGCTGCCCAAGGCCATGCTCGACGAAACGCCGTGGCGCCACGTGCCGGTGGCCAAGCGGGCGCGCAGCCTGGGCTGGCACGGCAATGCCCTGCTGGTGCGGCGCGAGTTCGAGATCGTCGACGGCGAGCCGATCGACCTGCCGATGCTGGAGCCGCGCGGCGCGGTGCGGGGCGACATCGTCGCGGGCGGGCAGCCGTTCCGCGTGCTCGGCATGCACCTCGACCTGTCGGGCCTGCGGCGGCGCGACCAGGTGCGCGCGGTGCTGAACCATTGCGGCGGCCGCGAGTTCCACTGCCCCACGGTGCTGCTGGGCGACTTCAACCAGTGGGGCCGGGCGCGCGGGGTGATGCGCGATCTGGGCGAGCCATGGCGCGCCGCGCCGACCGGGGCCAGCTTTCCCAGCCGCCGCCCGCTCGCACCGCTGGACCGTATCGTCCATTCGCCGGAATGGACCTGCATCGACGCCGCCACCCACCACAGCGCACTGGCCGTGCAGGCATCGGATCATCTGCCGGTCAAGGCGACGCTGGCTCTTGTTGCCTGATTTTTAGGCACTGCCGCGCGTTGAAGCGCCGGTAGCGCTTCAACGGCGCGCGCGAAGGAAGATGCTCCCCGGAAAATCCGGCCGAACCGACATTCTGGCACGCTTGTTGCTTTGACCCATGCCAGCCGGGGATCGTCCGGCAGGCAACAGGGGTCTGTGATGAAATTCATCATCGCCATCATCAAACCATTCAAGCTCGACGAGGTGCGCGAAGCCCTCGGCGCGATCGGCGTGGCGGGCATGACGGTCTCGGAAGTCAAGGGTTTCGGCCGCCAGAAGGGCCAGACCGAGATCTACCGCGGCGCGGAATACTCGACCAACATGCTGCCCAAGGTGAAGCTCGAGATCGCCGCCAGCGACGCTCTCGCGCCGCAAGTGGTCGAGACCATCCAGCAAACCGCCAGCACCGACAGCATCGGCGACGGAAAGATATTCGTGTTCGACCTCGCGTCGACCACGCGCATCCGCACCGGCGAAACCGGCGACAACGCGCTGTGAGCCGCGCCTTCATGAGGGGTAACACTATGATCCGCAAACTTGTCTGCGGCGCGGGCGCATTCGGTGCGTCGATGTTCGCCGCCACCGCCGCCTGGGCGGCCGAAGCGGCCGAGGCCGTGACCGACGCGGCCGCCGAGGCCGTCGCCGCCATACCGGCCGAAGCAGTCGAAGCCGTGGAGGAAGCGACGCTCGACACGGGCGACACCACCTGGATGATGACGTCGGCGGTGCTCGTGCTCGCCATGTTCATCCCCGGTCTCGCGCTGTTCTACGGCGGCCTGGTCCGGACCAAGAACATGCTTTCCGTGCTGACCCAGGTCCTCAGCGTTGCCTGCATGGCGATGATCGTCTGGGTCTGCTGGGGCTACAGCATGGCGAACACCACGGGCAACGCCTTCTTCGGCGGCTTCGACAAGGTGTTTCTCAAGGGGGTGACGGTCGCTTCGATGGCCGACACGATTCCCGAATTCGTCGATGTCTCCTTCCAGATGACCTTCGCGGCGATCACTGCGGCGCTGGTCATCGGCGGCTTCGTCGAACGCATGAAGTTCCGTGCGGTTATGCTCGCGCTCTTCATCTGGCTGTCGATCGTCTACTTCCCGCTCGCCTATATGGTATGGGGCGACGGCATGATCGGCGCGATGGGGGCGCTCGACTTCGCCGGCGGCACCGTGGTCCACATCAACGCCGGCGTCTCGGCGCTGATCGGCTGCATCCTCGTGGGCAAGCGCATCGGCTACCTCAAGGAAGCCCTGCCGCCACACTCGCTGACGATGACCTTCCTCGGCGCCAGCCTGCTGTGGGTTGGCTGGTTCGGCTTCAACGCCGGCTCCGCCTATGGCGCCAACAACGACGCCGGCCTGGCGATGGTCAACACCTTCGTCGCCACCGCCGCGGCCACGCTGGCGTGGATCGTCGCGGAGAAGTTCACCGGACGCAAGCCGACCCTGCTCGGCGCCTGCTCGGGCGTCATCGCCGGCCTCGTCGTGATCACGCCCGCGGCCGGCTATGCCGGTCCGTTCGGCTCGATCGTTCTGGGCGCGGTGGCTTCGGTCACCTGTTACGTCTTCGTGGCCTTCATCAAGAGCAAGCTCGGTTTCGACGACACCGCCGACGTGTTCGGCATCCACGGTGTGGCCGGGATCGTCGGCTCGATCGGTGTCGCGCTCACCAACGCGCCGGGCTTCGGCGGACCGGGCGATGCCGATTACGCGATCGGCAGCCAGCTGGGCATCCAGATCACCGCCACCGCGATCGCCATCGCCTGGGCGGCCGTCGGCTCCCTGATCGCGTTCTACATCGCCAAGCTGCTGGTGGGCCTGCGCGTCACTCCGGAAGTCGAAGTCGAAGGTCTCGACATCGGCGAGCATGGCGAGCGCGCCTACAACTACTGAAGCATCAAGTTTGGCGGGGCCGGAGCTTCCTCTCCTCCCTCCGGTCCCGCCTCGCCTCGTTCCTCCTGCGAACGAACCTCGAAGGGCCGGAGCCATTGCTCCGGCCCCTTTTTTCGTACGGGTCGCGCGCGGATGTGTAGCATTTGCGCAACAACAACAGGCAAAAGCCGGGGTTGCGATCGCGTGGGCGGCCAATCGCCCCGGCGGATATTGGAACCAAACCGGCGCTAAAGCCTTGCATTCTTCGACCGTACGACGATCGCGCCATCGCCGGTGGCATTATTGTCCCAGTTTGAGTTGCCAGCAAAAGAAGCAGCAATTACAAGCACGGGCGCAAGTTCAAAGGGGAATCCAATATGAGAAAGATTGCGCTGGGAATGGCAGTTGCCGCGTCGGCCCTGGCCACGCCCGCGATAGCCAGAGATGGCCAGGCCTATTTCGGCGCCGATATCGGCATGGTCGTGGACAACCAGTTCGACGTCGCGATCAACGGCGTGGAAGATCAGGCGACCGTCGACCATGGGGACGGCTGGAACCTGGGCGCGTTTCTCGGTTACGATTTCGGATTCATCCGGACAGAGGCCGAGATCGCCTATGCCGAAAGCGATCCCGACAGCATCGTGATCGCCGGCGGGCCCACGTTCGATCCGGCCGCCGGCCAGCTCGAACTCACCACCGTGATGGCCAACGTTCTGTTCGATGTCGGCGGCAACGACGGCATCGGCTTCTCCGCGGGCGTCGGCGTCGGCCACGCCTGGGCCAATGCGCAGTACGCCGTGTACTCGAACACGCCGGCCTTGCTGGTGGACCGGGATCACGACTGGGCGTGGCAGGCGATCGCCGCCGTGCGGGTTCCGGTTACCGAAGACGCGGAAGTCGGCCTCAAGTATCGCTATCTGAACACCAAGCAGTTCGAGATGGTGAACGGCTTGGGTGACGCGACCGCGTTCGAAGTGGCGTCGCATTCGGCTCTGGTGACGTTTATCGCCAACTTCGGCGGTTCGGCTCCGCCGCCGCCTCCCCCGCCGCCGCCCCCGCC
>JBIQKC010000067.1:0-7558 GCA_044506885.1 Sphingomonadales bacterium | reverse complement strand
GCGCCAGGTGTCGAATTCCTCGAGCGTCAATTCGCGGGCTTCGCGCCTTGCCATGATCCCTTGCTCCTTTTCGAGTCGCAGGCCGCGAGCGGAGCAAACGAAATCCTACATTGGAAGTTCTTTTTTTGTTCCGGGTCGGTTTCCGGCGAGATGCTGGCGAAACCATTCGGCCAGCTCGCCATCGGACAGTTCCCCCGCGGCCAGGGCGAGGACCGTCTCGACGGCACATCATCCGGGTGACGCGCCAGGATTTTCGCGCGCGAAGACGCGAAGGCGCGAAGAGCTTGCGGCCGCGGCGAAGCCGCTTTCCGTCCGCAGACCTGGCTTTTGGCGGAACCTTGCGGATCGAAAGCGGCTACGCCGCGAGCACGCCGGCTTCGCGTCTTCGCGTCTTCGCGTGATTCCTTTTCGCGCCTGCCGCCGTCCCGACGCCCGCCGGCGAGAGGCGGTGCTCAATCGATGATCTCGGGCCCGCCCTCGGCTTTCATCCGCGCGAGCGCGGCCTTCATTTCGGCGAGGCGCCAAGGGACGATAAAGGGGCGCGGGTGCGGCTGCCAGGTCTCGACCTCGCCGACCACGCGCAGTGGCTCGCGCGAGTGGCAGGATTGGGTCGGGTTGCCGGGGAAGCGTTTATCGGTGAGGTGGGGTCGTCCTCGAAGGCGCCGGTCGGCTCGACGATGTAGATGTGCTCGCGACCCTCGCCTTTGGCCAGCTCGCAGCCCCAGATCGCCGTGTCGAGCGTGCCCGAGAAGTAGATCCACGACAGCTTGCGGTCGGCGAAGTTGGAGGCGCAGCCGGGCGCGAACAGGTCGTCCGGCGCAAGGTCGGCGCGGGTGCCGTGGTAGAAGGTGCCGGTGGCGGAGGTGGCGTAGCTCATTAGTCGAAGTTTATGCGCGCGGGGGGCGGATGCCGAACCTGCAATTTTTAGAAACGTCTTTTCAAGCGTTTAGGCGGAGAAAAAAGCCATTGGCATTTGATCAATCTTGTCGCTAGCTCGAAAGACCTCACCAGAGAAGGAGGATTTCATGAGTGAAGACAACAGGTTTTGCCTGATCGACGCGAATGGCGTCGAAATGCCAACGGCTCTCGTCAACGGCGAGTATCGGTTCGGCAAGAGCAAGCATGAACCTGCGCCAACCCTCGAAGCGTTCGCTAGCGGCATAATCAATCACGGCAAGACGGGCCGGTTTGTCACCCCCGAAGGACGCAACACAATCGGCTTGGGCCGACGGAAGGCAGTGGGCTACAAACTGGATCAGCAAATCGCTAATCGGATTGGCGTTCCGGCCCGAGGCTAATCCTCACCGAACTGCTGGTCGATGTCACTTTCTCCGTCGATGTCAGTGGGGGATGCGGGCCGGCCGTTGCGCCGGCCCAAATCTTGCGTCAACGATTGACCTTTCACCGCCCCGTTCAGACATTCAGGTCGAGTGGAAATTCGTCGTAGGTCCGACCGTGCAGTTCGCGACCCGTCGATTTCTTGTTCCTTCCGCCCCACTGCTTGAAGAAGAAAGCGACGTCGTCGCGCCGGCAAATCTCATAGAGTCTTTCGACCCAGGCTTCTGCCATGGGACGTGACCTAGGTCCGGATTCCCCGCCGACGATCGCCCAATGAACTCCCCGAAGGTCGATCTCGTCGATCCTCCCGATCAATGGTTCGAACGAGACAAAAAGGGTCGCTCCCTTGATCTCGGCGAGATGTTGAACTCTGTAAGCGACGTCGTTGCTTTCAACCGATGTGCCAACCCAGGCGTTCATCAGCGTGGCAATCTTTTGCGTGGCGAATAGTCCGGCCATGCGATCCGGTCGCTTCGTCAGAACCTGGAAGTGATGTTGAGGGCATTCTGCCATGACCTCCCACACACGTTGAATGAAAGCGTCCGGCACATCCGGGTGGAACAGGTCGGACATCGAGTTGACGAAGATGCGCTTCGGTCTCCTCCATTCGAGCGGAGCGGACAGGCTGGCTTCATCGATATTGACCCGCCCCGTCCAAACATAGCGGCCCCCGCTCTTCCGTGTGGTGCCTCGATATTTGTCGTGGCCCATGGCCTGCAATCGAGCGGCCATCCGCATCGCGTAGCAATTCGAGCAACCGCTGGATGCGATCGTGCATCCGGCGACCGGATTCCACGTGACATCAGTCCATTCGATCTCAGAAATGCCGGCCATTACTTGAGCACCGCTGAAGCCAACTTGGCAGCCAACCGCGCTGGACCACTGGGATTGGCCCAAGCGAACATCAAAGAAAACTCGTGAAGCCCGGGCTTCCCCAACGGCAATACCTGATCAAGAACTTGACCATTGAATGCAGCTCTCAAGCGCTCTTGCGCGACTCTCTCAAACCAAGCCACATCAACAGCCTTCTTCGGCTTAGCGGGATTTTCGCCGAACATATCGATCTGACCCCGCTCCTCTATCGCGACGACATGCCGCCACTCAGTCGTGCCTAGGGCTTCGTCAACACTCCGCCCGCCATCTGTGAGAACCGCACCGTCGCCGCGAACCTGACGGAACATCGCAAAGACGGGGACAAGATACCACACGTCGACGGCCTTGGTCTCCGCAAGCCGCACCAAGGTTTCGTATTTGATCTGCAAGCCGAAGGGATCGAGAAAAACCACGGCCCTCGATTTTCTCCAATCGGTCTCATCGCAAATCCGCCCCAACATCTCGTTCGCATCAAATTGCGTTATCGAAACTCTGTCGGCGAGGTGTCGGAACTTCGTGGCGACCTCCTTTTCGAGCGCTTGCACGTTGGCGCGCTTCACGTCGTTGAAGAGATATCGCGTGAATGGATTCTGGACTGCCAGTGCGCGCACTGCCGAACCAACTATGATTTGGTCTGCGTCTATCAGTGGTTCATCTGAAGGAAGCAACGAGATTTGATTGGAGTTTCGCTTGTCTGTCGCCGCTGCTGAGCGCGGCATCGAGGAGCCCGATCCCGCACAGGCATCAACGTACAGCAAATCGAAATTG
Source organism: Sphingomonadales bacterium (assembly GCA_044506885.1). Taxonomy (GTDB): domain Bacteria; phylum Pseudomonadota; class Alphaproteobacteria; order Sphingomonadales; family Sphingomonadaceae; genus Croceibacterium_A. The sequence continues at coordinate 4,579 of JBIQKC010000067.1, read as the reverse complement.
CGATTCTTAAGCGCCGTCGTGAACATACCCAAGTACGTTTCGACGGCTTCCAATTTTCTCCTAGTATGTTCGTCACCGAACGCCTGCGGCTGCATCGTTACCCCCCCCAAGGAACATTGGGGGAACGATAGCATTATCGCACTACCTTTCAATCATTCTTCTGTAGCTGCCACATAAAGATCGCCGCCCTGCCGCTATCTTTGAGCCATCTTCGCCATTCCCGCCTCCGCGTCCGCGGTGTCTAGCCGCAGGCCCCCTCCACCATTCGGCTTCGCCAAATGGTTCCCCTCCCCGTCCCGGGGAGGATTGTTGTGCTGCCGCGCCGCAAAGTCCCGCACTTCCTGCGTGATCTTCATCGAGCAGAACTTCGGCCCGCACATCGAGCAGAAATGGGCGGTCTTGGCGCCTTCGGCCGGCAGCGTCTGGTCGTGGTACTGCTCGGCGGTGTCGGGGTCGAGGCTGAGGTTGAACTGGTCGCGCCAGCGGAACTCGAAGCGCGCGCGGCTCAGCGCGTCGTAGCGGACCTTGGCGGCGGGGTGGCCCTTGGCCAAGTCGGCGGTGTGGGCGGCGAGCTTGTAGGTGACCACGCCGACTTTCACGTCGTCGCGGTCGGGGAGGCCGAGGTGCGCTTTGGGGGTGACGTAGCGGAGCATCGCGGTGCCGAACCAGCCAATCCCCCGCGCCGATCGCAGGCGCTCCGCCGCGCCTCGCTCCAGCCCCACCGATGTCGCGTTTCTCCAAGCCTGTCTCCGGAGGGCGGTGGCATCTTCGGCGGCCGCGATCCTGCGGCTCCGGTGGGGAACGGTCTGCCATGTCCAGCAAGTCGAAGGAACTCGTCCAGCGCATCCAGCACGAGCTTGCCCGCAAGGGCTTCGATCCGGGCCCGATCGACGGGGTCTGGGGCCGCAAGACCGAGAAGGCCGTCCGCGCCTTTCAGCTGGCCAACGGGCTGCTGGCCGACGGGATCGTCGGGCCGAAGACTTCGGCCGCCCTGTTCGGCCAGGCGCTGAAGCCGGCCCCGGCCGACGAGCCGGCGATCCCGTGGTTCCAGGAGGCGCGGCGGCTGATCGGCGTGAGCGAGGTGGTCGGCCCGGGGAACAATCCGACGATCATCGACTGGGCGAAAGGATCGGGCATCGACTATCGCAGCGACGACACGCCCTGGTGCGGCCTGTTCGTGGGGCACTGCGTCTCGACCACGCTGGAAGAGGAAAAGCTGCCGGGCAATCCGCTCGGCGCGCGCAACTGGATGAAGTTCGGCGCGCCGTGCGAGGCCGGGCTCGGCTCGATCCTGGTGTTCTGGCGCGGCAAGCGCGACGGCTGGCAGGGCCACGTGGGCTTCTATGCCGGGGAGGACAGCAGCGCCTATCACGTGCTCGGCGGCAACCAGGGCAACAAGGTGTGCATCACCCGGATCGCGACCGACCGCCTGCTCGGCGCGCGCTGGCCGGCGACCGCGCCGGTGATCGGCAACGGCAAGGTCAAGCTTGCGGCGGGGGACACGTTCTTCTCGACCAACGAGGCGTGAGCCGCGCGCCGGCGGCGAACCCGGTGATCGGAACGGACCGATAGCCGCCCTCGGGGGGCCGCTCGTCCTAGTCGTGTTCGCGGCCGCCGGCGCCCAGGTAAAGCTCGCTGCCGGTCTGGCGGAAGACTTGCGACATCTCGGCCATCCCGGCCTCAGCGGCGGTTGCGTCAAGCGGAGGTGCCCCTCCACCATCCTTCCGATGGTCCCCCTCCCCCGTTGGGGGAGGATTGTTGTGCTGCCGCGCCGCGAACTCGCGGACTTCCTGCGTGATCTTCATCGAGCAGAACTTCGGCCCGCACATCGAGCAGAAGTGCGCGGTCTTGGCGCCCTCCGCGGGGAGCGTCTGGTCGTGGTACTGCTCGGCGGTGTCGGGGTCGAGCGACAGGTTGAACTGGTCGCGCCAGCGGAACTCGAAGCGGGCCTTGCTGAGCGCGTCGTCGCGGACCTTGGCGGCGGGGTGGCCCTTGGCGAGGTCGGCGGCGTGGGCGGCGAGCTTGTAGGTGACGACGCCGACCTTGACGTCGTCGCGGTCGGGCAGGCCGAGGTGCTCCTTGGGGGTGACGTAGCAGAGCATCGCCGTGCCGTACCAGCCGATCATCGCCGCGCCGATGCCGCTGGTGATGTGGTCGTAGCCGGGGGCAATGTCGGTGACGAGCGGGCCGAGGGTGTAGAACGGCGCCTCGCCGCAGGCTTCGAGCTGCTTGTCCATGTTCTCCTTGATCTTGTGCATCGGCACGTGGCCGGGGCCCTCGATCATCACCTGCACGTCCTGCGCCCAGGCGCGCCTGGTCAGTTCGCCCAAGGTGTAGAGCTCGGCGAACTGGGCCTCGTCGTTGGCGTCGGCGATGCTGCCGGGGCGCAGGCCGTCGCCGAGCGAGTAGGCGATGTCGTAGGCCTTCATGATCTCGGTGATCTCGTCGAAGCGTTCGTAGAGGAACGACTCCTTGTGGTGCGCGAGGCACCACTTGGCCATGATCGAGCCGCCGCGGCTGACGATGCCGGTGACGCGCTTCGCGGTCAGCGGGATGTACGGCAGGCGCACGCCGGCGTGGATCGTGAAGTAGTCGACGCCCTGCTCGGCCTGCTCGATCAGCGTGTCGCGGAAGATTTCCCAGGTGAGCTCCTCGGCGATGCCGCCTACCTTTTCAAGGGCCTGGTAAATGGGGACTGTCCCTATCGGCACCGGGCTGTTGCGGATGATCCACTCGCGGGTGTCGTGGATGTTGCGGCCGGTGGAGAGGTCCATCACCGTGTCGGCGCCCCAGCGGATCGCCCAGACCATCTTTTCGACTTCGCTGGCGACGTCGCTGGCGACCGCCGAGTTGCCGATGTTGGCGTTGATCTTGACGAGGAAGTTGCGGCCGATCGCCATCGGCTCGGCCTCGGGGTGGTTGACGTTGCTGGGGATGATCGCGCGGCCGCGGGCGACCTCGTCGCGGACGAACTCGGGGGTGACGTAGTCGGGGATGCTGGCGCCCCAGTCCTCGCCGTCGCGGGAAAAGAGGGACTGTCCCTCTTTTTGGCGCTGGCGGCCGAGGTTTTCGCGCTCGGCGACGTATTCCATTTCGGGGGTGATGATGCCGCGGCGGGCGTAGTGCATTTGCGAGATGTTGCCGCCCGCCCTCGCGCGGAACACCCGCCTGGCGACGCGCGGGAACGGGGGGACGCCGCCAGAGCGGTCGGGGCCCGAACCTCCCTTGGGCTGGCCGTTGTCCTCGGGGCGGACTTCGCGCGCGGCGTATTCCTCGATGTCGCCGCGGGCGAGCTGCCATTCGCGGCGCAACTGGGGGAGGCCCGCGGAGATGTCGATCGTCGCTTCGGGGTCGGTGTAGGGGCCGCTGGTGTCGTAGACGCGCACCGGCGGCTCGCCGCTCGACGGCTCGAGATCGATCTCGCGCATCGCCACCCGCAGCGGCCCGACGTGGATCTTGCGGCTGCCGCGGATCGGGCCGGTGGTGACGCCTATCTCAAGGTGGGAATTGATGTCGGCCATCGCTGCTCTCCATAACTGGAGGGAGAGCTCGAACGCCGCTCCCTCCCTACGCCGGTGTCAGCCGGATCAGGTTCGGCGGGTCGAAGGCTGCTGCCTTCCTCTCAACCGCGCGTCAGCGGTCCCCCGGGGATCGGGCGAGGATAGGCCCTGAGGCGGCGCGCGTCCAGCACCGCCCGGCGCACTATTCGAAGACCTCGGCGATTTCCTCGGCCGAACCGTCGACGGGATAGGTGTTGGCCACACGTACCGACTTGAGCAGGTAGGCCGTCCAGATCGAGCTGTAGACGAGCGGGCGAAGAAATTCGCCCGGCGCGCCGGCGAACAGGTCCCCGTAGTTCAGGCCGGCAAGGAACGCCACGCCGAGGGGCTCGACGACCAGCGCCAGCAGACACAGGACCCACAGCGTGGCGACGGCGAGGCGAACCGTCCGCCAGCTCCGCACCTTGAAGAAGTGCCAGACCGCCACCCAGCACCCGGCGATCGACACCCCGGCGACGGTCCATTCGAGGGCGAGCAATTGCCCCCACATCGCGCCGAAGCCCGCGGCCGTTTCCGTATCCGCGGTCAGCGTCGCCACCGAAAACAGCGTCGTGAGCGGCGTGATCACGCCGAGCGTGACGAGGAAGAAGGCGAGCCACCCTCCGATACCCTGCAGATCGTCATCGAAGTTGGCCATGTCGTCGTCCCCCCAAGGCAGGGCAGCCTACGGGGATTGCGACGGCACTTAAAGTAGGCATTGCGCATCGCTAGGGTGGTGCGATGTGCAACCTCTATCGGATGGAGAAGGCGCCCGACGCGATCCTCGGGCTCGCGCGCGAGCTCGGCATGGAGGTCGGGTTTCCCGAGGGCGTGCCGAACTTCGAGCCGCGCGACGTGCGGATCACCGAGCGGGCCCCACTGCTTCGCGCGGCGGCCGAGGGGACGGTCGAGCTGGTCGAGCGGCGGTGGAGCTGGCCCGGGCCGACCGGCAAACCGGTGTTCAACTTCCGCGGCGAGGGGCGCCGGTTCGCGCCGGCCGAGCGCTGCGTGGTGCTGGCCGACGGGTTCTACGAGTTCAC
>JBIQKC010000066.1:0-7707 GCA_044506885.1 Sphingomonadales bacterium | reverse complement strand
GACCACGAGCGCCCTCGCCAGGCTCGCCTGCGCCCTCGCCCTCGCCGCCGCGCTGGCGGGGCAGCCGGCGCGGGCGCAGGACGTTGCGCCCGATGCGAGCGCGTTCCAGCCCGGGCCGTGGGCCGAGCTCGGCACGCTCGACGACGGCGCCACGCTGAGCATCTCCGAGGCCCGCTACCGCGACGGCGCCGTGCTGACCTTCGCCCTCAGGACCGAGTACGCCGAGGGCGACACCGCCTCGGCCATCGAGGTGTTCGAGCTCGACTGCGCCGCCGCCCGTGCCCGCCGCATCTCGGCCGCGGTGGCCCGGCGCAACGGCGAGATGACCGGGAGCAACCAGCCCGGGGCGTTCGAGACTTATCCGCAAGGGAGCGTGATGGCGCAGCTGGCGGAGCCGCTGTGCGGTCCTTCGACAGGCTCAGGATGAGCGGGTGCGACGGGCTCGGGATGAGCGGGTCAACGTCACCACTTGCCGCCGGCGTCCGCGATCGCCTTGAGCAGCGCGCGCTTGCTGGCGGTGCGGTTCTTGCCGGCGTTGCGGGGCAGTTCCGGGATGCCCAGCTCGGCGCGGCGGGCGGCAAGGCGTGCGCCCAGCTCCGCCATGCGGATGACCGGCTGATCGGAATTAGTCTTCGATGTCCGCGAGGCCATAGTCGCCCGAACTTTCTTCCCGAATGCGCCGGTCAAGATAGGCGCGATCGACCGCCGGGTTAAGGGCCAGCAGCAGGCGCGCCTGTTCGCGCCGGTCGGGGGCCGTGCCGGAGGCGTACTGGCCCATGCGATCGGCGATCAGGTCTTCGACCGATATGACGCGAAACAGCGCGGCTTCGCCGATCGGCTCGACCAGCCGCACGTGCGCGGCCTCGACGTTGCCGTCCATCGGCACTTCGGCGACGACCTCGAAGCCGAGCTTGAGATCGGGGTGAACCAGGCCCTTGAGCAGCTGTCCGGCCCCCGAAGGGCGGACGAAGCCGAGCCGCTGCAACTCTTCCTCGAACTCGGCCTGGCGCACGGTGCACACGTCGAGGTCGCCGGTCGTCACCGCGCTGAGCGACCACAGCTCCGCTGCCGCGCCGCCCACCAGGATCGGCCGCTGGAACCCGCGCCGGTGCATCGCTTCGCTGGCGCGCGCGAACAGGCGCAGCGCGGCTTCGAATTCGGGACGGTAGGCGCTCACCCGCTCGGGGTAAGATATCTCGCACGAAGACGCAAAGAGGCCGCGCGGGATGCGGCGCGGCGCGCCTCTCGGCTCGGGGCGCGGGGGGAATCCGCACCTGTCAGGGTAGCCCTGCCGCGCTCGCGGATGGGCACACAAGGCACACCCTGTGCCCTACACCGGGGCCGGGAATTGGGCATCGTTTCAGCAGCCTGGCGGCGAATGGGCACAGGGCACAGCCGAAAAGGATGCAGGGGAGCTGGGTCCATGATCGTGACGATGGCGTGCGGCGGCGCAGGCGCCGGCGGGCCGGCGCGCCGCGAATGGAAGGGGGCTCACGATGTCAAAGAGCGACTCGGAACGTAGAGGGAACATCGGCTGTAGGAAAGCGAAAAGCGGGCGGCGGCGCGGGCGTGTCCGCGCCGCTACCGCGTTCCCACTCGGCCGTCGCCCTGCCCGCGCCCGCCGCTCAAGCTGCGCCGATGCGGGCGGGAACGTCATTACGGTACCCCGGCAACCCTCGATCATCTCGGCCCACTGCAGCCTGGCCCGATTCCTGGCGCAGCCAAGGGCACGGTCACCGTATCCCCGAGCGGCCCGGCTGCGGCGCCAGCGGGACCTTCCGGGCCAGATCGAGCAGCGCCTGAATCTTCAAGTTGATCTCCACCGGTCCCGGAGGCTCGGTCGGGATCTGCTTCCACTCCGGTATGAAGTGGAGGATGAGATGGCATTTCATGTCGAGATCGCCGAGCGATATCTCGGCCTGCTTGGTTCGCGAATATCCGGCCGCGTCGGTCGCGGTGACTTCGAGCAGTGCCGGAGCGGCGAGCGGCGCGCTCTTGAGCACGATGTTGGATACCGTCGCGCCGCCCGGGGCCGACGAGCCCGTCACATCGGTCCCGGCAAACTTCCACGCAAACTGCACCGGCAGCGACGGACCGCCGTAGATCGTCGCGGTGGCGGCGACCTGCCATTCCTGGACGTTGCGCAAGGTGCAGTCGAGGTACGGGTTGCTCAGCGTGAGCCCGTCATCGCCACGCGCCGAGGTCTTCGACGCCTGCGCGAAGTCCGCTCCGCTTGCGGGCGTGAGCCGCAGGAACCAGCGGTCGCCCTTCTTCTCTCCCGGCTCGAGATGGCTCGTCTGCGAAGCGATCGGGCCGTCGATCTGGCAGTAGGTCAGCGCATCCCACAGCGGGACCAGCGCGGCCAGGCTGGCCGCGGTCGCGCCCGCGGTCGCGTAGGCCGCCCACATCGGGATCTGCGCGACGAACGGGATCCACGCGAAGCCGGCGATCTCGGCGCAAGTCGCCGCGAGCGCGGTGACCGAGGCGATCGCCGCGATCAGCGCGGTGCGGATTCTATCGAGATTGGGCGCGCAGACGAGGTACATGCAGTCGTCCCGGGCGCCCCACTGATTGAGCGCCAGCAACGCCGCGGTCAGCGTCGCGGCCGTCGAGGCGGCGAGAGCGGCGGCGACGCCCATGGGCGTCGGCGCAGTAGCCGCCGAAAAGAATCCGGCATTCAGAGCCGCGGCCGTGGCAATGGCGACGGCCACGCCGGCAAACGTGCCGGTTGACGTCCAGATAAGAGTACGAGCCCGACCGATGAGTTCTTCGCACGTAGCCTTGAACTAGCCCCCCGCCAATGGAGTTACACTCACATCATCGACCCGGCGAGCAAGGCTATACTGACTAAGCGATCGCCTTGCACCGAATAAGATTGCGCCGTCGCGCGAGCCACGCGCCGGTGCATCGCCTCGCTGGCGCGCGCGAACAGCCGCAGCGCGGCTTCGAATTCGGGGCGGTAGGCGCTCACGGGGCTTGGCGTAATTTATCTCACGCAAAGGCGCAAAGCCCGTCCTGAACCTGTCGAAGGGGGCGCCTCGGCGAGCGTTGACGGCGCGGGGCGCTTGCACCATCTTGGAGCTATGACGCTGGCAGGCTTCCCTCGCATTTCGATCGATCCGCAAGTCTGCGGCGGGCGGCCCGTGGTCGCGGGCACGCGCGTGCGGGTGAGCGACGTGCTCGAAATGCTGGCGGGCGGCGCCACTCCGGCGGAGATCGTCGCGGACTTTCCCTATCTGACCGAGGACGACGTCCGCGCGGTGCTCGCCTACGCGGCGGCGCAGGCTGACCACGCGGTGGTGCTCGCCGCCTGATGCGGTTCCTCGTGGATCCGCAATTGCCGCCCGCGCTGTGCGGCTGGTTGCGCGAGCGAGGGCACGAAGCGGTTCACGTGTTCGAAATCGAACTGCTCGCGGCGAGCGACGAAGCCATTGCCGCGCGCGCCGAGGCGGACAACTCGGTGCTGGTCAGCAAGGACGAGGATTTCGTGACGCTGCGGCTGCCGGACCGGTTCGTGTTTCTATGGCTACGGTGCGGCAATTCGACCAACCGGGCGCTGACGGAGTGGCTGGGAGCGCGGTGGGAGCAAATCGAGGCGCTGCTGGAAGAGGGCGAACGGTTCCTCGAGGCGCGGTGAGTTTTGCACCGCGCTCGGCAAACAAGTATATTGCCTCCGCGTCTCCGCGCGCGTCGATCGGCGCGCGCCGGCGCTCCCGCCGACGGGACCGCCGCCCCCCACCCTCCCGTTGCCCTGCGCGCGCCCGCGGCATAAGCTGCGCCGATGGGGGCGGGGACGTCATTCGAGCCGGTGCCGGGGGCGCGCCATCGCGTCGAGCTGCGCGACGCGGTGGAATGGGTGGTGATCCCCGCGCGCCGCAACTGGGTCACGATCCCGTTCCTGACGGTCTGGCTGTTCTTCTGGACGCTCGGCGGGCGCGCGGCGATCGGCGAGGCGCTGTCCGCGGCGGGCGCCTTCGAGCGCCTCTTCCTGGGGGTCTGGCTGATCGGATGGGCAATCGCCTGGGTGTTCGCCGCCGCCTGGCTGCTGTGGCAGATCGGCGGCGAGCACCGGCTGGCGGTGCACGGCAGCGCGCTCGTCCATCGCTGGCGGATGCCGCTGCTGTCGCGCACCCGGCGCTACGACGCGGCGCATGTCCGCAACCTCGCCAGTGCGGAGCCCGTCGTCTCGCCGATGTTCCGCGGCCCCTTCCTCCACGCCCAGCCGCCCTTCGCGCCGATGCAGCGCGGAACGATCAAGCTCGACTACGGCGCGCGCACGATCCGGCTGGTGCCGGGGCTCGACGAGGCCGAGGGGCGGATGATCGTCGAGCGGCTGGCGGCGAAGCTGCCGCGGGGGGCTGTGGGAAGATGAGTGCAGCGTCAGCGTAACCGCTCGACCCGCGCCCGTTGACGGCGGCGCGGGGTTTCGCCAGATTCCGGGCATGGACCGGCAGGCCGTCATCCACAGGCTGAAGGACAACCAGCGCCGGCTAAGGGCCCTGGGCCTCAAGCGGCTGTCGGTGTTCGGCTCGACCGCGCGGGGCGAGGCGCGGCCCGGGTCCGACGTCGACCTGGCGGTCATGCTCGACGAGGATGCCGGCATCGACCTGTTCCGCTTCGCCGCGATTTCCGAACAGGTTTCGCGGCTGCTGGGCATGCCGGTGGACATGGTGATCGAACCGGCGCGCAACGCGCGGCTGCAGTCGCGGATCGACCGGGACCGGCTGCGTGTCTTCTGACGAGCGCGAGGCGCTGCGGCTTCAGGACATCGTCGACAACATCGACCGGATCGAAAGCTACCTGGCCGGCTGCGATTTCGACGCCTTCGCGCGCGATGACAAGACCATCGACGCGGTGGAGCGCTGCCTGCAACGGCTGACCGAAGCGGTGATCAGGATCGGACCGGAGCGCATGCCGAAATCTCGCCGCGAACGCCGGTCGATGCGGTGCGCGGGCTCGGCAATCGGCTGCGCCACGAATACGATAGTCTCGACCTGCCGACGATCTGGCGCACGGCACGCGAGAGTTTGCCGGAGCTGCGCGCGGATTGCTTGCGGACGCTGGGGTGAGAGCTGCCGGGGAATTGGTGCTGTTCCCGGAATTCCCGCGGATTTAGTGCACTGTCACCGTAACTCCACACGGCCACACCCTGCGCCGCGCAATGGACCCGCAGTAGCTCGCGATAGGCGGCGTAGTCCGCCTCGCCGAAGAACGTCCGCTGCCGCCCGTTGCCGCGCTGGGTGACGTGGTGAGGCACACCGGGACCACGAACCGCGCCAGCCGAGCCATCGGCCGGACGTGCCACGGAACGGCGGGCGTGTCGCGCGCAAGCGCATCCGGATTGGAGGGAGTTTGCGGACAGGCCGGCGCGGGGGTTTAGTGCACTGTCACCATAACCCTGTCCGTAACCCGGGAGCGCTTGCAAACTCATTCAATCTATAAGAAAAACGCTCCGGCCGTTGTCGCCGGGGGGCCGACCTTGCTGAAGATAAATACCATACGAATCGAACGGTTCAAAAATCTGCGATCCGTCACCATGTCTCTTGACGACATAAATCTCCTGATCGGCGGAAACAATGCAGGCAAATCATCGGTCATACAGGCCATTCACTTTGCCGTAGCAACCCTTCGATCTGCGCGAATGCATGGAAAGAGCGCCGGACGTCCTGCTACAACCCTCGGAATTGACCAATTTAACTACCTTCCGACACAAGAATTGATGCGGATACATTACGCCTATCCCATGACACAGAGCGAGGGCCCCCGGTTTATCTTCAACTTCGATACTGACGATCAACAGAACCAAATATTCACTCTTTCACTCACCAGAGGGAAGAACGCAAACGTCGCACTTGGATACCAAGCCAATTCTCCGTTCTTCGACAAGGCGGCAAATCTCACAAAGCCTTTCTCTGTCTACGTCCCGGGCCTTGCTGGCGTACCGCTCTCTGAGGAGCGCCGTGCGAATTCCATCGTTCAGACCGGGATTGCTCAAGGTGACTCCAACCTCTTTCTGCGGAACGTTCTCAACCGACTTGAAGAAGCGCCAGCGAAAAAGCGCGCACTAATCTTGTTGATGAGAGCGATATTCCCCGGCTTCTTTGTAAAGACGTCATTTGATGAAGATCTGAATCAATATATTGCCGCTGAAGTTAAGGTTTCGGACTCAACCACGCCGCTTGAATTATCCGGAACCGGATGCTTGCAGGCACTGCAATTGGCCGCCTACGTGATACTTTATGAGCCCGAGCTGCTTTTGCTGGACGAGCCTGATGCTCACCTTCATCCCGGAAATCAAAAGCTACTCGTGCAATTGCTATTTCGATTAGCTCAAGATTCCGGGACCCAGATACTACTAGCCAGTCACTCAAGGCATGTCTTTGACTCTATTAGAAACAATCCTCTAGGGACGATCCATTGGCTAAAGAAGGGGGAGCTCGTCGAAGATGAGGATGTCGACTTAGGCTTGCTGCTTGATCTTGGCGCTCTCGATCAATTCGAAGAGGTTAAGAACGACGAGCCCAATGTTCTAGTCTTTGCTGAAGACGAGAAAGATGAGAAACTGCGAACTCTCTTGGCGTCCAATGGGTGGGATCTAGCCAGAGTAAGGTTCGTTTCGTTCAATGGCGTCGACAACTTAGAAGCTACAAAGATCGTTGTCCCCATGTTTCTTGAGAGAGGCGAAAATCACCGAGCACTAATTTACCGTGACGGTGACTGTATGACTCCGGTGGAGCGTGAGTGGGCAATGGAACGTTATCAGGCTGCATTGCCAGAACGAGCCGAAATCTACATCTCAGAATTTACGGATGTAGAGCATCACTTTTGTCAGCCAACACACGTCGCTGAAGTGACAGGCATACCAGTCGCTGATGCGGAAGCAATTGTCGACCACGTCGTGAACGCTAATCAGGGCAGGCTTGCCTCAAAATTTACTAGGAAGAGAGATGAGTTAAAATATAAAACTTTAAGGACTTACGGCGATAGAGAGTCTGCCGAGGACATCATCGGAGACGCACTTCAATTCGAGTACTGCTTAGGAAAGATCATGTTGCCTAAGATTTTGAAAGAACTTCGAGATAGAAACATACAATGCGATTCACTAATAAAAGAGTCGGATGGATTGTTCGTTCAACAGTTGCAGGAGTTTGAATTTCCCGAGTAGAACGCCATTCGGCCGTCGTCCGTCACTGCAGCGTGGACGCGGGAACGGCTCCGTCGGCACTATTGAACCTCTGGGAGCCTTTCGGCCTCCCTACTCGGCCGCCACGCTAACCTTCCCCAACATCGGCGCCAGATACCGCCCCGTATAGCTCCTCGGCTCCGCTGCCACCTGCTCCGGCGTCCCCTGCGCCACGATCTCCCCTCCCCGCACCCCTCCCTCGGGCCCGAGGTCGAGCACCCAGTCCGCGGTCTTGATCACGTCGAGGTTGTGTTCGATCACCACGACCGAGTTCCCCTGGTCGACCAGCCGGTGCAGCACCTCGAGCAGCTTCCGCACGTCCTCGAAGTGCAGCCCCGTCGTCGGCTCGTCCAAAATATACAGCGTCTGCCCGGTGCTGCGGCGGCTCAGTTCCTTGGCCAGCTTCACCCGCTGCGCCTCGCCGCCGCTCAGCGTGGTCGCCTGCTGCCCCACCTTGACGTAGCCGAGCCCGACCTCGTTGAGCATGTGCATCTTGTCGCGGATCGGCGGGACGGCCTTGAAGA
>JBIQKC010000065.1:0-7715 GCA_044506885.1 Sphingomonadales bacterium | reverse complement strand
CGGCACGTGAGCACCGGAAGCGCGGAAAGCCGCCATTTGCAGGCCGTCAGGGCTGAATGTCGATACAGCCTAGTGCCCAATTAACAGGCATCTACTGCCTGTGCCTTACGCAACATCGGATCGCCGGGGCCGGCGGCTTGGTTTCGCCGGAAGCGGCAGCCGGAGAACCTTCCCATGATTCCGCCCTTTCGCGGCAATCCGCGATTGGCTAGGCCAAGCTCGAGCGCCTTGGCACGATTCTTGAAGAACCATGCCGGGGGATGGTGAAAACCGTCCGGTGCGCGCGCGCCCGGATTACACGGCAGGGGTCACGTGAAAAAGATCGAGGCAATCATCAAGCCGTTCAAGCTGGACGAGGTCAAGGAAGCGCTGCACGAGGTCGGGGTCTCCGGCATCACCGTCACCGAGGCCAAGGGCTTCGGGCGGCAGAAGGGCCATACCGAGCTCTATCGCGGCGCCGAATACGTCGTCGATTTCCTGCCCAAGGTGAAGCTGGAAGTCGTGGTGGCGGAGGCGCAGGCCGAGCAGGTGGTGGAAGCCATCGCCGCCGCCGCGCAGACCGGCCGCATCGGCGACGGCAAGATTTTCGTGTCGACCATCGATTCCGCGCTGCGCATCCGCACCGGGGAAAAGGACGAAAGCGCGATCTGAAGAATTCCCCCTTCCGCTTGCGGCAGGGGACGGGTGGGCCTGTCCACCCTCACACTCACACCCAACCCCTCCCGCGAGCGGGAGGGGAACGAGAAGGAAGGAAGACCATGGCGAGTGCAGCGGACATCGTGAAGCGGATCAAGGACGAGGAGATCGAATGGGTCGACCTTCGCTTCACCGATCCCAAGGGCAAGTGGCAGCACCTGACCATGGTTTCGAGCATGATCGGCGAGGATGAGCTGGAAGAAGGCCTGATGTTCGACGGTTCGTCGATCGCCGGCTGGAAGACGATCAACGAATCCGACATGATCCTCAAGCCGGACCTCGACGCTGTGTGGACCGACCCGTTCAGCGCCACGCCGATGCTGATCGTGGTGTGCGACATCGTCGAGCCTTCGACCGGGGAGCTCTATTCGCGCGACCCGCGCTCGACCGCCAAGCGCGCCGAAGCGTTCCTCAAGTCGACCGGGCTGGGCGACACGGTCTACGTCGGGCCCGAAGCCGAGTTCTTCATGTTCGACGACGTGCGCTTCGAAGACGGCTATGCCGGATCGGGCTACAGCATCGACGACATCGAACTGCCGACCAATACCGGCGCCGAGCTGGAAGGCGGCAACCTGGGCCACCGTCCGCGCGCCAAGGGCGGCTATTTCCCCGTCGCGCCGGTGGACAGCGCGGTGGACATCCGCGGCGAGATGGTCAGCACCATGCTCGAAATGGGTCTGCCGTGCGACAAGCACCACCACGAAGTGGCGGCCGCGCAGCACGAACTGGGCCTGACCTTCGGCACGCTGGTGACCACCGCCGACCGGATGCAGATCTACAAGTACGTCGTGCACATGGTCGCGCAGGCCTATGGCAAGACGGCGACCTTCATGCCCAAGCCGATCGCCAAGGATAACGGCAGCGGCATGCACACGCACATGTCGATCTGGGACGGCGGCAAGCCGACCTTCGCCGGCAACGGCTATGCCGGCCTGTCCGAGACCTGCCTCTACTTCATCGGCGGCGTCATCAAGCACGCCAAGGCGCTGAACGCCTTCACCAACCCGACCACCAACAGCTACAAGCGGCTGGTGCCGGGTTACGAAGCGCCGGTGCTGCTGGCCTATTCGGCGCGCAACCGCTCGGCCTCGTGCCGCATCCCCTACGGTACGGGCGAGAAGGCCAAGCGCGTCGAGTTCCGTTTCCCCGATGCGATGGCGAACCCCTACCTCGCCTATGCCGCGCTGCTGATGGCCGGCCTCGACGGAATCCAGAACAAGATCCATCCGGGCGAGCCGATGGACAAGAACCTCTACGACCTGCCGCCGGCCGAGCTGGCGGAAGTGCCGACCGTGTGCGGCTCTCTCCGCGAGGCGATCGAGGCGCTCCAGGCCGACTACGAGTTTCTGCTGAAGGGCGACGTGTTCTCCAAGGACCAGATCGACGCCTATTGCGAACTGAAGTGGGAAGAGGTGATGCGCTGGGAAACCACGCCCAGCCCGGTCGAATTCGACATGTATTACAGCGCCTGATCCGGGGGGACAGGGCGCAAGAAGAAGGGCGTCCGGAGCGATCCGGGCGCCCTTTTTCCTTTCCGCGGCGGCATCGGTTGCAAGCCCGCCAGCGATGCGGCTGTGGAAGGCAACCGATTTCTCCCGCGAAGCCTCGTTCGGCTCTCGACACGAATTGCATTCGCCGCAACAGTAGTCCGATGCGCCGCCTTCCTCCCCTCCGCGCCCTCGAAGCGTTCGTGCGCACGGTGCGCCTCGGCTCGGCGCGCGCGGCGGCGGACGAGCTGGGCCTCAGCCCGTCGGCGCTGTCGCGGCGAATCGGCAATCTGGAGGAGTTCACCGGCAAGAAGATGTTCTCGCGCACCGGACAGGCGATGCGCCTGACGGACGAGGGGCGGCAGTTCTACGACGCCGTCGCGCCGCACCTCGAAGCGCTGGCCATAGCGGTGGAGGCGCAATCGGAGAACCTGCAACTGATGCGCCTGCGCCTCGGCGTGCTGCCGCTGTTCGGCACCCAGCGCCTGTTCCCTCGCCTGCCCGAACTGCGCAAGCAGCACCCGCGCCTGCACATCGACATCGACACCGGCCCGCACCTGATCGACCGCGTCGGCGATACGCTCGATGCCGCCATCGTCCTGACCACCGAGCCCCCGGCCGGCTTCCACAAGGTCCAGCTCGATCACAATACGGTCCACGCGATCTGCAACCGCGCGCTGGCCGATGCGCTGGGGCCCGAGCCCGACGCGGCGGCGCTGGCCGAGCAGACCTTCCTCATCCACATCGACATGCCGCTGAGCTTCGACGCATGGAAGGCCGCGCTGGGGCTTCGCGGGCTCCAGCCGGCGGCCATCGACCACTACGATTCGGGGCAGCTGATCCTGGAAGCCGCCGCGCAGGGCCTCGGCATCGCCATCATGCATGACGACCATATCGCCCGGAACAACGATCCGCGGCTGGCCCAGCTCTACGACGTCGAGGTCGCCAGCCCCTACAGCTACTGGTTCGTCTGCCGGCCGGTCGATCTCGATCAGCGGCCGGTGCGAATCTTCCACGACTGGCTGGCCGGCGCCGGACTCTAGACTCGGACGGGCCGGCTTTGCACGCCGTGACGAAGCCGATCGGGCTCGATTGCGGTATTGCCCTTCGGGACTGAGTCTGGCGTGCCGGGCGCAAATCCGCCAAGGTATCGGACGAACAGCACAGACGAGAGGAAACCACCCATGAAACTGAAGTTCGCCTTGCTCGCCGCGCTTGCCGCCCCCCTCGCCTTCGCCGCGCCCGCCCAGGCGCAGATGCGCGCGCTCAGCGATCCCGTGGTGGCCCATCCCGATCCCGAATCGCTGTTCACCAGCTCGGATCCCGATCTTCACCGCAACAAGCAGGCGGCGCTGCGCATCATGCGCGAACTGTTGCAGTGCAATCAGTGGGACCGCGCCGGCGAATGGCTGACCGATCGCTACATCCAGCACAATCCGCTGGCGGCTTCCGGGCTGGAGGCGGTGCAGCATTATTTCCTCAACGTCGCCCAGCGCAAGCCGACGCCGACCTGCGACAAGCTGACCAGCCCGGTCGTCGCCGTCCAGGCCGAAGGCGATTACGTGACGGTCCTGCTCGTCCGCAGCATTCCCTATGCCGACGATCCGGACCAGAGCTACACCACCACCTGGTTCGACACCTGGCGCTTCGTCGACGGCAAGGCCGACGAGCACTGGGATCCGGCCACCCTGCCCACCGGCCCCGCGCCGCAGGCCGCGGCCCCCTCGATGACGCCCGAAGCGCTGGTGCAGCGCTACCAGGATCGCGAGGCGATCGAGGCGCTGATGTGGCGCTACGACCGCGCGCTCGACAACTACGACGCCGATGCCTACGCCGCCAACTTCACGCCCGACGGCGCCTTCGGCCAGGTCAAGGGCCGCGATGCGCTCACGGCGATGATAACCGATCTCGTCGCCGGACAGGACGAGCGGCGGGGGCAAGGCGCGACCCTCGGCAAGATGCATCACTTCACGATGAACCAGTGGCTCGAATTCACCGGCGCCGACACCGCCCGCTATCACTACTATCACCAGACGGTGTTCGGCACCGGCGGCCAGGCCGGCAGCGCCACCGCCCCGGTCATGGTGGCCGCCGGTCAGGGCGTGGACGATCTGGTGAAGGTCGACGGCAAGTGGCTGATAAAGTACCGCAACGTGGCGCCCACGCGCGAACAGGAATAGCGCGGGCCAGACCGCAGGGCGGACGGGAAAGCGCCGTCCGCCGGCGGCAACCGCGCCGAAGGGGGCGCTGGAGCGGGTGAAGGGAATCGAACCCTCGTCGTAAGCTTGGGAAGCTTCTGCTCTGCCATTGAGCTACACCCGCCCGCGGCGCGCTATTTGGAGATTTCGGCTCGAGCGGTCAACCGCGCTAAAATGGAACCCCCGCCGTCACGGGCTTGCGCCGCCCGGTCCTATCGGGAATCTGGCGCGAGGCCCGCGAATCGTTGACGTTATCTGTGGCCGCGGGCGGGCGCGGCGGGTATTGGATTGCGCCAGTCCGCGCTCTATGCGCCACGCATCTTTTCAAGGAGTCCCCCGATGCCGCTCGTAAACATGAAACCCTTGCTTCGCGATGCGATGGACAACGGCTACGCGGTCGCCGCGTTCAATCTCGTCGATTACGGTTCGACCAAGGCGAT
Organism: Sphingomonadales bacterium; assembly: GCA_044506885.1. GTDB lineage: Bacteria > Pseudomonadota > Alphaproteobacteria > Sphingomonadales > Sphingomonadaceae > Croceibacterium_A. The sequence continues at coordinate 2,894 of JBIQKC010000065.1, read as the reverse complement.
GGTCGCCGCGGCCGAGGAACTGAACGCGCCGGTGATCTGCCAGACCAGCGCCAAGACCATCCAGTACTGGAGCCACCGGGAAATCGTCTCGTGGGTCCGCACGGTGGCGGAAGATTCGGCAGTGCCGGTGGTGCTGCACCTCGATCACTGCAAGGATCTGGCGATGATCGAGGCCTGCGCCCGCGAAGGCTGGACCTCGATCATGATCGACGCTTCCGCGCTCCCGTTCGAGGAAAACCTCGAGATGTCGAAGCGCGTGCGCGACATCGCCGAAAAGTACGGCGTGGGCATGGAGGCCGAACTGGGCCAGATCATGGGCGTCGAAGACGACATGCACGTGGCCGAAGAGGATTCGGTGCTGACCGATCCCGAGGATGCGAAGCGCTTCTGCGATGCACTGGATCTCAGCGCCTTCGCCTGCGCGGTCGGCACGGCGCACGGGTTCTACAAGGGTGAGCCGAAGGTCGATTTCGACCGCATTCACGCGATCAACACGCTGACGAAGACGCCGATGGCGCTGCACGGCGGCACCGGCCTGTCGGACGATACTTTCGCCAGGGCGATCGCGGGCGGCGCGGCCAAGGTGAACATCTCCACCAACCTCAAGCACGTGTTCGTCGACAGCTTCGTCAAGTATCACCAGGACAACCCGAAGGACTACGAACCGCTGCGGGTGATCGACGCGCAGTACCAGGCGTGCAAGGCGCTGTTCGGCGGCTTCATCGAGAAGTTCGGCGGCAAGGACCGCGCGCCTTCGTTCCTCGCCAAGGCGGCCTGAGGAGCGCGGGAAGGATGATCAAGGCGCTGATTTTCGATTGCGACGGCGTGCTCGTGGATACCGAGCGCGACGCGCACCGTGTCGGTTTCAACCTGGCGTTCAAGGAGATGGGCATCGAGGCCGAATGGGACGTCGATCTCTACGGCAAGCTGCTGCTTGTCGCCGGCGGCAAGGAGCGGATGCGGGCCTATTTCGACGAATACGGCTGGCCCGCCGGAGCGGACACGGCCGAAGCGAAGGACGATCTGATCGTCGAACTGCACAAGACCAAGACCCGGATCACCTCGGAGCTGGTCGCCGGCCTGCCGGTCCGCCCCGGCGTGCTGCGCATCGTCGACGAGGCGATGACGGCGGGCGTGCGGCTGGGCGTGTGCACCACGTCCAACCCGAAGTTCATCGACGCGGTGCTCGACCTGTTCGGGCCGGAGCGCAAGGCCGCGTTCGAGTTCGTCCATGCCGGCGACGTGGTCTCGAAGAAGAAGCCCGATCCGGAAATCTACGAGCTGGCGAAAAAGTCGCTCGGCCTGCCCACGCACGAATGCATGGTGATCGAGGACAGCCGCAACGGCCTCCTCGCCGCCACCGGCGCGGGCCTGCCGACGCTCATCACCGTCAGCACCTACACCGCGGACGAGGATTTCACCGGCGCGGTCAAGGTCGTGCCGGAGCTGGGCGACGATCCGAATGTCAATGTCAGGCTCGCCGATCTGGGCGAGCTGGCCGCCGCGACGGCGGCCTGAGGAGAAGCATGAATGGCTGAGATTTCGCAGGGCCAGGTCGAGCAGGCGATTCGCACGACCTGCCAGACCGTGCTCAGGAACGAACACTATTTCGCCGATCTCGACGGCCTCGCCGGCGACGGCGATTTCGGCACCTCGCTCGCCACCGGCTTCCGCCAGATCGAGGCCGAATGGGACGATATTCCCAAGACCGACATCGGCGCGCTGCTGCTCAAGATCTCGATGATCGTGTCCAAGCACGTCGGCGGCAGCTCGGGCCCGATCTGGGGCACCGGCTTCATGAAGGCGGCGATGCTGACGCGCGGCAAGACCGAGATCGCGCTCCAGGACCTTGCCGACATGCTCGGTTCGGCGATCGAGGGCATCCAGGCGCGCGGCGGCGCGAAGCTCGGCGACAAGACGCTGCTCGACGCGCTGATTCCGGTGCACGAGAAGCTCAAGGAACACGCGGCCGGCGGCGACACCACGGCGGCGCTGAAGGACGCCGCGCAAGTGGCCGACAATGCCGTGGACGAGACGCGCAACCTCGTCGCCCATCGCGGCCGCGCCAGCCAGGTGGGGGAGCGTAGCGCGAACACGCCCGATCCGGGCATCGTCGCCATCGCCACGATCCTGCAAGACTGGTGCAAGCAAAACGGCGTCGAACGGACGCCGACCGCGCCCGAAGTCGCCAAAGCCACCGCCTGACCATATCGCCAAGGGAGAGGAATTACCCATGAAGAAGTTCGTCAACGATCCCGCACAGTTCGTGCCCGAGTTCATGCAGGGCATCGCCCTCGCCAACCCGGACCTGCTGACCTTCACCCCCGAATTCCAGATGATCGTCCGCAAGAACGGGCCGGACAATGCCAAGGTCTCGATCGTCCAGGGTTCGGGTTCGGGCCACGAGCCGGCGCACGTCATGGCCGTCGGCCCCGGCATGCTCACCGGCGCGTGCCAGGGCGCGGTGTTCGCCGCCCCGCCGGTCGACGCCTGCTACGAAACGATCAAGGCCTGCGCCTCCGACGCCGGCGTGCTGGTGCTGGTCAACAACTACCAGGGCGATCGCATGGCCTGGGACATGGCCACCGAAATGGCCACCGCCGAAGGCATCAACGCGCGCCAGTTCTGGATCAATGACGACGTCGCGGTGGAAGACAGCCTCTACACCGTCGGCCGCCGCGGCGTGGCCGGCAACTTCTTCGTCATCAAGGCCTGCGGCGCCGCCGCCGACCAGGGCAAGAGCCTCGACGAGGTCGAAGCGATCGCGAAGAAGGTCAACGACAACGTGCGCACGATGGGCGTGGCGCTGACCAGCTGCATCCCGCCCGCCAAAGGGACGCCGATCTTCGACATCGGCGACGACGAGATGGAAGTCGGCGTCGGCATCCACGGCG
>JBIQKC010000064.1:0-7774 GCA_044506885.1 Sphingomonadales bacterium | reverse complement strand
ACCTACCACCGACACCGTTCTTGCGGCCGAAAGCGCTCATTCCCGTCCTCGCCAACCGTTACGCATCGCGCCGGCCGCAGGGCCAGTCGTGTCCTGCATCCTTCGCGGAACTTGGTGAATAATTTGCAAAGTTTGATATTCCCTAAAGAGCGTGAGAAAGCCGGCGATTGCACGAGGGCCGCCCGCCGGATAGCAAGCCTGCGGATGGATGAGGGCGTCTCTATCGCGGTGATAATTCCGGCCTACGGGCCGACGCCGCACCTCCCGGCGATTCTCGACCGCATCTGCAACGGAACGCGGCGCCCGCAAGAGATCATCGTAAGTCACAGCGGCCCGAGCGATCCGACTGGAGCGATAGCAGAAACGCACCCCGAGGTGCGCGTTCTGCATTCTCCGGCGCGTCTCTTCGCGGGCGCCGCGCGAAACCGCGGTGCGGCGATAGCCAGGAGCGACCTCCTGGCCTTCTGCGACAGCGACGTGCTGCCTGCGTTGGACTGGCTGGAGCAGCTCGCAGCCTCGCTGGAGGCCGGCGAGCAGCGCTTCGTCGTCGGGTCGGTCGGCATGGCCCAAACCGGCGGGTATTGGGGCACGGCCAACTGGCTGTGCGAGTTCAGCGAGCAGGCGCCTTGGCGGCGGGGCGGCGAGCAGGAAGGCGGAGCATCCTGCAACATGGCGGTTCTGCGGTCTGACTTCCTTGAAGTTGGGGGTTTTCCGGAGGAGGTTCACGTCGGAGAGGACACGCGGTTGTTCGCGGCTTTGCGCGCGACGGGCCTCAGGCAAGTCTTCGTGCCAGCGGCGGAAGTCGGGCATTACAACATCTCGGGCATTAGGCATTTGGCCCGGCATCAGCGCTTGCATGGACGGCACTTCGCCGTAACTCGCCGCCTTTTGGTGCTACCGGGCTCTTCCGTTGTCCGGAGGCAGTGGTTTGTGCCGTTGTTGCCTCCGGTCAAGGCTTGCCTGATCATGCGCCGATTGCTCGAGGGTCGAGGGCGCCATAAGGCGTGGGCAGTCGGCTATTTGCCAGGAATTGCCGTCGGCATTGCATCTTGGGGTCTGGGCCTCGTCGAAGGTGTCTTCAGGGCGCGTCGCGAATGACGGCGCATCGTCTGCTGACCATATCGCCATACCGGTCATTTCCGCCCGTGAGCGGCGGTGGGCGACGCATCTTTCATATCAATCGCGGCCTAGCCCGGGCCGGCTTCGACGTCACATTGTTCGCGGGGTCATACGTGCGCCGAAGCGAGCGGTTCGGCTCGCGCCCCTATCGGGAAACGATTGCTCCCGGACTGGTTGAGCAACGCTATGCCAATCCGCTGCTGATGGTGATCAACGGCATGTTGCGGCGAACTGGAAGACCGGAACTGGGCGCCAGCTTGCTGCCTCGCCTGGCGTTCCCGGCGCCACGACTTTCGAGGGAACTCGATGGTCATCGGCTCGTGATGCTTGAACACCCGCACTGGTACGACCGCATAGCGGGGCAGCTGCGACCGGACCAGGTACTGATCCTGGACGCTCACAATATTGAGAGCACGCTGTACCCGGAGATTGCGGGCGGAGCAGCACTCGATCGGTCGTTGCTGCGCCATCTCGAAACGGTCGAGGGGCGCGCAATGCGAGCGGCGCAGGCGGTGTTCTTCTGTTCAGGCGATGATCGGGAACGCGCCTGCGAACGATTCGGGTTGAACTGGGCTCGCACGCACATCGCCCCGAACGGGGTCGATACGCACGAGGTCGTCCCCGGCGATTCCGCCGCTCGGGCGGCAGCGAAGCAGATGCTCGATGTAGGCGACCGGCCGGTAGCGCTGTTCGTCGGAACCGATTGGCCGCCGAATATCGAAGCCGTCCACCACCTCTTCGCCCTCGCCCGTGCGATGCCTGAGGTGACGTTCGTCGCCGCCGGCTCGGTTGCTCGTGCGTTTCCGGACGGTGCGCCCCCCAACCTGTTGATGCCGGGTTTCGTAGCTAACCTCGGCCCTTGGCTGACTGCTGCCGACATCGCGCTCAACCCGATGCTTTCAGGGAGCGGCAGCAATCTCAAACTGTTCGAATACCTAGCTGCCGGGCTCCCCGTGGTCTCGACGCCGTTCGGCCTGCGCGGCCTTCGATCGGACAAGGGATCGGCGGTGGTTTCCGTTGAGATCGACAGCTTTGCCACCGCCGTACGAGAGCTCCTCGCCGATCCCGCGATGCGGCAAAGGCGAGAGGACGCGCGGCGTCTGGCGCTCAGCTACGATTGGGACGCGATCGCGAGCCAGATGGCTGGCGTGATCGGGAGCCTGTTACGCTAGTCGCGAAAATTTTCTCCTGCCAGTTCGAGCACTCTTGGCAAATTTTGGCGGACGAGGTCGGCTCGTGCGCCCCGTTCGATGATCGCTGCCTCAAACCATTCCGTGAACTTCCGTGCATCTGTCGCCTCTGTGGCCTGTAAGATCGAGGACGGTGGCAGTCCGAAATGATCGGTGAGCAGTCCTTCCAATTTATCCTGGTATCCAATCCCTGCGACCGGCACGCCACTGCCCAGCGCCGCGATGGCTAGATGCATGCGTGCCGAGAATAGGTGGTCGAGATCGCTAGCGATTGCCTTCAGCTCGTCCGCAGCCAGCGACGCGGTCACCTGCAGCACCTGGTCCCGGCGACCGAGATGCTCAGCCAATGTGCCCAGCAGTGCGATATCTCCCAGATCCCCGTCGCGGAAATCGTGGGGCAGCAGACAGACAGATACGCCGCCTCCGTCGATTGCTTGGCCCAAGCGTTCGGCAAAGAGCGTAACAAGCTGTTCGGAGTGCGTCTTATCCCCCCGTGACAAGAGCGGATGCAGATTGACCCCAACGACCATGCGTCCGACCTCCTTGCGTCCGGCGATCCAGTCGGCGACACACTGCGTGGCATCGGTTTCGCGCGCTCCCAGCAAGAATGCGCAGTCGGCGACGAGCCGGCCGTGACCCGGTGCGAGTTGAGTGAACCTTCCGAGCGATTGCGGGTCGCGCAGTGCCATGCCAAACTCCGGAGACAGCTTGCGCTTCAGAAAACGGCGTACAATCGAAGCGGGGCATTTGTTGAACGATGCCCCCGTGACAATGACGGCATCGCGGCCGCGCCAAGCGGCGTAGCGCTCGGCCAAGACCAAGAGCCTCAGCGATCCCTTCGAGTCGTAGGCGCCGTCGAGCACGTCCGCACCGATGATCACCAGCAGGTCGAATTCACGGGTGATGCGCCAGCTCTCGGCGAAGGACCAATGGCGCGGCCAGACCAAGGCTCCGTCCGCGCCATGGTCGCGAAGGCTCGCGTGGAGTTTCCCGTGGGTGGTTGCGATCGCGATTGAGTGAGACGGGAAGCGGTCGCGCAAGGTGGCAAGTGCGGCGAATAGCATCGCCTGATCGCCCCGAGAACCGACTGGGTCGCGAATATCTGGCGGCAGGACCAAGATTCGCGGCCGGTCACAGCCCGAATCAGACCGCGGACGGAGGGGGCCTCCCGCTGCCCGCCAAAGCAAAGCGAACCGGAGAAAAAGTTCGTCCGTGAAACGCTTCCACATAGTCAGGCCGATTTCGCCAGAGGTTCGCGCCGGCGAGGTCGCGGCAACAGAAGCAGTAGGCTCGGCCCGAGAATTGCCAAGCACAAGGCTGCGACCGCGCCTCCCACGCCGAGCAACGGGATAAGGACCGCACCGAGAGCGAGGCTGAGCACCAACGAGATCGCCTGTGCTCCTGTCGCTCGTTCGGCTTCACCGCGCATGCTGGCGAGCGTCATTTGCGGTCCGCAGGCGGCCTTGCTCACCTGCGCCGCAGCGATGACCCACATGAATGGTGCGCCGGCGACGAAGCCCGGTCCGAACAAGCTGAGCAGCCACTTGCCGCCGAGGGACATGCCGAGCGCCAGTACGACGGTTAGCGTCAACGTGGCGAAGGTGAACGTTCGCGTGAGACGGGCAATTTCTTCATCTCGGCCGATCGCATGTAGCGCCGCAATGCGCGGAGCAAAACCGAGGTTCGCGACCTCCATCGCCAAGGCCATCATCAAGCCCAGTCTGACGACCGGCTGAAACGTGCCCACCGCCTCGGCACCGGCGAGCCAGCCGAGGAGCAGCACGTGTAGCTCGACGAAGGTTCCGGTCATCAAAGTCAGTCCGGCGAACGGGGCTGCCTGGCGAAGCCACCCGCGCCACTCACCCGTGGGTCCGGCGGATCGCTCGGCCACGCGCGTCAACAACGGATACAGGGATACGCTGGCCGCGATTATCGCGGTGCCGGCGAACAGCAGCAAGAACTCCTCGGCCGCACGCGCCGGCGCGAACTGGCTGAGCATGCCGATGCCGACAATCAGGAGCAGTGGGCGCAGAATGTCCGCCGGAAGCTGCGAAGCCAGGATCCGGCTTGCGCCTTGGGCGAAGCCGCGGCCGAGCATGAGCAGCGCTAACGGGACAATCGACAGGGCGCCAAGTGAGATGAACGAACCAATCGCACCGCCGCAGAGGAGTCCGAAGCCCGCCATCAGCGAGGCAGCGCCTGCCGACGTCGTGAGCACCAGCAGGGTCGATCCGCGAATGAACCGTGAAGTTTTTTCTTCCGCCTCCAGAGTGCGAAGGCGGGCCAACTCGCGCACAGCAAGTGCCCCGAGTCCGAACACCGCAACCGTCGCTGCCACTTGTGCAGCGGAGATTGCCACCCACACGGCCCCGTAGTCGACGACGCCAAGCAGACGCGCGGTGATCATTGCCTGCGCGGCCGAAAGGATGAGGCCACCCATGCGGACCGCGCAACTGCCAAGCGCATCGCGCATCATAGCGCATGACAGGACTCGCTGCAGGGTTCCGACTGATCGTTTCACCGTCCGGACTCCGCCCTACACGAAGCGGCCGCAGCGTCGGACCCGCTAGCGAAGTCATAGGTCTGCAGTGTTTGGCGCGCCACGCGTTGCCAACGGAAATGCTCGCTGCAGCGTGTCATCGAGAGCGCGACAAAATCCTGCCTCTCTTTCTGGCTCCAACGGGCGATCCTGATGACAGCCTGGGCCCACATCTGCGCATCGCCGCACGGCAACAGGAATCCAGTCGTGCCGTCGACTACGGCGTCGCGCAATCCCCCGTGGTCGGCTGCGAGGACCACGCCACCCGCTGCCGCTGCCTCCACCGCGACGAGGCCGAAGCCCTCGAACTCGCCGTTGGGCACAACAATGTTGGGTACCACCACACAGAGCGCTGAAGCATAGGCTCGCGCCAGCCGCTCAGAAGAGAGAGGGCCGAGAAATTCGACTCGCGGATGGCGGAGTGCAGCGGATTCGCGCGTCTCCCAGTCGGTACCGGCCACCCGCAATCGCAGGTCGTCTGGCAAGAGCGGTAGCACCTCGCGGATAAACCAGCCACAGCCTTTGCGCTCGACCAATCGGCCCGCGAACAGGATAGTGCCGTCGTGGAACCCGGTCGGCATCGCGCCGGCGAAATCGGTTGCCAGTGGGACGACCGCGCCGCTGCGCCAGCCTGTTTCGGCTGCAACATCATCGGTCGCGTGTGAGTTGGCCACCACGCGCGCACGTCGCAACACGCGCGCGCCGAGGCGCAGATACGCGCCGTAGAGCCTGCCCTTGAGTCCGCCGCGCCGCGGATACGAGACATCGGTGCCGTGGGCCGAGATCGCGACCACGGTATCGCGCCAAATGAGCGCCGGAACAGCAAGCGGCCAGATTGCCATGTCCCCGAGGTGCAGCACGCGCGGAGCCGAACGCCGGGCAAGGCAGCGAAGCAGCGCCGCGAAGGCGAAGCCGATCAGGGCAAGCCCACCCGGAGGCATGCCGTTGGCTCGTCCCGGCAGCGCCAGCACCTCCACCGGTTCGTGCGCGGCCAGCGCCTCGGTCAGCCGAAGGCAGTAGGTCTCCATCCCGCCCGTCGCGGGAGCCCACTTTCGCGTGACGAAGAGAATGCCCGGCCGTGCCGGGTCATCGGTGCGCCCAAGATGGATGACGCGCATGTCAGTAGTCGGTGAACAGGCGGCCGGCCGGCCAGGGGACATCGGGAACGCGCAAGTGCCGTCCCCAGCGGAGCGTTGCTGCCCTCGTGCGCGGCCCGACGCGATGTTCGCCTCGCGAAAGGCGCACGACCTCGCCGATCTCGTTGCGACGGCCGTCGATGGTCAGCGCGGCACCTTCGACGGTATAGTCGCCGGGATTGGCCACGATGAAGATGGTCGGAGAGCTGCCTTCCGGCAGCTGCTTGCCGGCGACGTAGACGTTGCCCCAGTGGCGCACGTAGTTGTCCCGCAGGAAGCGGGCATCGGACGGCAGCAGCGCCATTGGGTCGCTCGGCGCGGGCGAGACCGTCTCGAGTGCATAGCCTTGCCTGACGAGGAGTGGGACCGGGCCGTCCGCGACGGCCAGTTCATAGTCGGGTCGTCCCCGCTCCCGGTATCCTGCCAGGGCCCATCCCGAGGCGAAGCGCGGCACGGCTCGCGGGAAGGTCGGGATCACCCCGACGTCGTCGAAGTAGCGCACGGGTTGCGGGAAGATCTGCGAAATGCCCTGCTGGAACGCTTCCTGACGCGCCGCGACCGAACGATCCTGGGTAAAGCTGAGCGCGAGCGCGAACACCAACAGGGCGAGCGCCGCGACAACGGCACCGAACCGGTCGCGCAGCCATTCGGCGCCCGGCGCCAAGGCCAGGGCCGCGGGCGCAAGAATGAAGACGTAGTGATAGGGATAGGCGTTGCGGTAGATCGCCAGCGTGAGCAGCGGCGCCATCAACAGCAGCGAACCGTAAGCTCGCGCATCTCGCTTGCCGCTGCGCCAGTGTTGCCCGGCCGAAACGGCAAGCGCGATCGACAGGACCGGCGCGATCAGGATCTGCTTCAGCAGGTAAGGGCCCTGCGGGAACAGGCCGGCGGTAAACATGCGATCTGCCGACGCCCGCGCCAGCGAGAGGACGTCATCGGCTGCATCGGGCGCAGCGACCCAGGCGATGGCACCGCCGAGGGCGATTGCGACCGCGGCGGGGATCACCAGCGCCACCACCTTCTTCGCGGGCCAGGCATCCCGTCGCAGGAGCGCAACCCCCGCGAAGGCCGGCAACCAGAGTACGCTCTTGATCGTGGCCACGCAGGCGAGGGCAGCGAGCGCGCCGACCAAGGCGAATTCGCCGATCCGCCACGGCCTGATCAGGAGGACCCACAGGGCCGCCATGAGCAGCGCCGTGGCGACGATGTCGGCGCGCAAGGCGAAGCCCTGGGTGAAGACGAACCCTCCGGTCAGCCAGAGCAGCGCGGCCAGCTGGCCGCATTCCGCGCTCGATTGTCGCCGTACGCCATCGAAGATTACCGCGACGACGACGAGCTCGAAGGCCAGCAACATCAGCCGGATCAGGCGAATGTGCGTCAACGGATCGCCGGGAAGCCCCGGAACCCATGAGAACAGCCGCACATGGGGCGTCTGCAGCCACTGCACGGGATCGCCCCGCAAGTGCTGGTGGATCTGGCTGAAATGAAAGAATTCGTCCCAGTTGATGCTCTTGGATACCGCCAGCTCGACCTGGAGCAGGACGGCCACTGCAATGGCGATCCACAGGATGGCGGTCCGGTGCCGCAGCCAGGAGCGCGACTGTTCCGCCTCGACCGGCGATGCGGCGCAGGTCGCCATCGCTCAGGCGGCGTCCGAGAGTTTCGCCGGGCGTACCTTGGAACGTACCGCCGGCTCTGGCCTCGCCTGGAGCGCGTCGATCCGGTCCTCGAGCGCGCGCAGGCGCACGAGGTTCGCCTCGAGCAGCTTGCGGTTGGCGCCGATCAGGTCC
>JBIQKC010000024.1:40960-47709 GCA_044506885.1 Sphingomonadales bacterium | reverse complement strand
AAGAAGCCCTCCCCCGATCGGGGGAGGGTTGGGTGGGGGTATCCGACGCCAGCGTTGACGCGAGGCCTGCCGGCCTCGCTCCCCCACCCCCAACCCCTCCCCGCCGGGGAGGGGAGAGTTGAAGCGCGGAGGGGTCATGCGGACAGACTCTAGCGGGCGGCCGCGAAGCGCGTATCTCTATCCCTCTCGTTGGGAACAGCGGAAGTCGGTAAGGCCATCGGTCGAACCAGAACGAGCTGCTCCAGTGCGACGGCCCGCACCCGCAAGCGTTTGTCACTCCGCCGCCAGCAGTTCCTCCGCGCCGCCGAGGTCGACGCTGACCAGCCGGCTCACGCCCTTCTCCACCATGGTGACGCCGAACAGGCGGTGCATGCGGCTCATGGTCACGGCGTTGTGGGTGACGATCAGGTAGCGGGTCTGCGTTTCGCGGACCATCGCGTCGAGGAGGTCGCAGAAGCGGTCGATGTTGGCGTCGTCGAGCGGGGCGTCGACTTCGTCCAGCACGCAGATCGGGGCGGGGTTGGTGAGGAACAGGGCGAAGATCAGCGCCACCGCCGTCAACGCCTGTTCGCCGCCCGACAAAAGGGTCAGTGACTGGAGGCGCTTGCCGGGGGGCTGGGCGTAGATTTCGAGGCCCGCTTCGAGCGGATCGTCCGAATCGACCAGCGCCAGATGGGCCTGGCCGCCTTCGAACAGACGGGTGAACAGGCGCATGAAGTGCTCGTTCACTTCCTCGAACGCTGCGCGCAGCCGTTCGCGGCCTTCGCGGTTGAGGTTGCCGATCGAGCCGCGCAGGCGGTTGACGGCTTCGTGCAGCTCGGCCTGCTCGGCGGCGCTGGCGCCGTGTTCCTGCTCGATGCGCGCCAGTTCGTCGGCGGCGACGAGATTGACCGGGCCGATCCGCTCGCGGTCGGCGGTGAGCTTGTCCATCGCGGCGGATTCCGCGCCCGCATCGGCGACGTCGGCCGGATCGAAGGCGAAACGTTCGGCGAGGAGCGGCGGCGGGCACTGGAAGCGCTCGCCGGAAATGCGCGCCATTTCCTGCCGGCGGCCTTCCTCGTTCTCGGCCCGTGCGACGGCGCCGGCGCGGTGTTCGCGCGCGGCCGAAAGCGCCTCGTTGGCTTCGGCGAAGCCGGTATCGGCGGCGCGCGCTTCCTCGCCGATGGCGGCAACGGCGGCTTCGGCGGCGGCCAGTTCCCTGCCGAGCCGTTCGCGCACCGCTTCGCCGCTTTCGATCTCGCGCATCAGCGCGGCGGGCTTGGCTGCGACGACCGCGCGCTCCTCGGCGATTTCCTCGAACCGGCGCTCCATTTCCGACAGGCGGCGAGCGGCGTCGCCGGCGCGGGCTTCCCAGCCGCGAATGTCGCCGCGCTGGGCCGCGACCCGTTCGCGCGCGACGGCCAGCGCCTGATCGTGCGCGGCGAGCGCGGCGGCGGCCGATTGCTGGGTGGTGCGCGCGGCTTCGTTCTTCGCCCGCGCCGCGTCGAGCGCGGCGCGGCCGGCGGCGGGATCGGGCAGGGCGGCATGGCGCGCCTGTGCCGCGTCGCGCTCCGCTTCCGCCTGCCGGCGCTGGCCGGCAAGGTCGGCTTCGGCGGCGGTGAGTTCCTCGCGGCGGGCGGCGAGGCGTTCGCGCGCGGCTTCGGCCTGATCGAGCGCGCGCAGGGCGTGGCGCTCGGCCTCGGCGGCGGCCTGCGTTTCGCGCTCGGCGGCGACCAGCGAGCGTTGCAGTTCGGCCAGTTCCTCCCGCGCGGCGCGTCCGGCGGCTTCGGCGTCATCGGCGGCGGCGCGCAGGGCGGGGAGCCGGGCGTCGAGCTCGGCGAAGCGGTTCTCCGCCTCCAGCCGCGCCGCTTCGGCCGCGCCTTCACCGCGCGCGACGAACCCGTCCCAGCGGCGCAGGAAGCCGGATGTCGTCACCAGCCATTCGCCGGGGCCGAGCGCGCGCCCGTCGTCCTCGTCGGCCACATGGACCAGCGCGAGGCGGGCGGCGAGCTGGGGCGGGCACTCGCGGACATGGGCGGAAAGGCCGAGGGGGACGGGGGCGGGCGCGTCGGCTGCGCCGGTCCAGTAGCGGCCTTCGGCATCGCCTTGCGGGCTGCCCAGCGGCGCGCGGGCATCGCGGCCGAGCACGGCGGCGAGCGCGCGTTCGTAGCCCGGTTCGACCGATACCTTGTCCAGCGCGGCGGGGAGGCCGTGCTTGCCCGAGGCCTGTTTCGCGCGCGCCTCGCGATCGCGATGGAGGGCCTGCCATTCGCGCTCCACGCCGGCCAGTTCGGCCCGCGCGGTGGCGAGAGCGCTGGCGGTTTCGTCGCGCGTGGCGGCAAGATCGTCCTTGCGCGCCTGCATCGCGGCGAGGGCATCGCGCTTCTCGGCGAGCGCGGCTTTCGCGGCTTCGACCGCCTCTTGCGCATCCGCGACCTGCCTGTCCGGATCCTGCCCGCCGCCGAGCGCGGCGCGCTGATCGGACAGGCGCCGGGCCTCCGCATCGAGCCGTTCGAGGCGCGTCCGGGCTTGCGCGACTTCGGCTTCGGCGATGCGCCATTCGGCTTCGACCCCGGCATGGTCGGCGGTCGCCCTGGCGAGCGCGAGTTCGGCCGCGCGTCCGGCGCGTTCGGCATCCTCGGCCGCGCGTTCGAATTCGGGGCGGCGGGCTTCGTCGGCGGCTAGCGTGGCTTCTCCGGCGGCGAGATCCTGGGCCAGCTTCTTCAATGCTTCGGCGGAATCCTTCGTCAGCCGGTCGGCTTCGAAGCGGTCTTCCTCCAGCCGCTGCTTCTGCCGGTCGAGATCGGCAAGGCGCTGTTCGGCGGCTTCGAGCTGGCTGGAAAGCGCGGCCATGCGATGGCCGTGGGCGCTGGCGTCGTCGCGCCGGTCGGCCAGCTCCTCGCGCGCTTCGGCCAGCTTTTCCGCCAGCGCGCCTTGCGCCTTCTGCGCTTCGCGGGTTTGGGCCTGCGCTTCATCGACCCGCGCTTCGGCCTGCCGGGCCTGTTCGCGCGCGGCTTCGGCGGCGGCGGCGGCATCGCGCCAGCGGGCGAAGACCAGTCGCGCCTCCGCATGGCCGATCTTCTCGCTCAGCGCCTTGTAGCGCTCGGCCTGCTTCGCCTGCCGCCGCAGCGCGGCGATCTGGCTGTCGAGACCGGCCATCAGGTCTTCCAGCCGGGCGAGGTTGGCTTCGGTCTGGCGCAGCTTGCTTTCGGCGTCGCGGCGGCGGACGTGCAGGCCGGCGATGCCGGCCGCTTCCTCCAGCATCATCCGCCGTTCGGCCGGTCTGGCGGCGATCACGGCGGCGATCTTGCCCTGGCTGACCAGCGCCGGGCTGTGCGCCCCGGTGGCGGCGTCGGCGAAGACCAGCGCTACGTCCTTGGCCCGCACGTCGCGCCCGTTGACGCGATAGGCGCTGCCCGCGCCGCGCTCTATCCGCCGGGTGACCTGCAATTCCTCGCCATGATCGTCCACCGCGTCGAGCACGACTTCGGCGAAATCGCGCTGCGGGCGCTGGGCGGTGCCGGCGAAGATCACGTCGTCCATCCCGCCCGAGCGCATGGATTTGGGCGAGTTTTCGCCCATGACCCAGCGGATCGCTTCGAGCAGGTTGGACTTGCCGCAGCCGTTGGGGCCGACGACCCCGGTCAGCCCCGGTTCGATGCGCAGTTCGGCCGGTTCGACGAAGCTCTTGAAGCCCGCGAGCCGGAGCTTCCTGATGAGCATCGCCGCCAGCCCTCTCCGCCGCTTACCTGGCCCCGGCCTGTTGCAGCAGCGGCTCCACCGCCGCCCACGACGTCACGCCCAGCGGCGCGTCGTTGAGGTAGAACGTGGGCGTGCCGCTGATCGCCAGTTCTTCCGCCTGCTGCTGCGATTTCTGCGCCAGATCGTTGGCCTTGGCCGTATCGGCCAGGCAGGTCATGGCCTGATCGCGGCTAATCCCGCGGGCGGCGAAGAAATCGAGCAGGCCCGACGCCTGGGCAATCGCCTGGAAGCGCTGCCCCTCGGGCGCCTGGGCCGCCTGTTCGAGGGCCGGCCCGGCGGACTGGATCTGCGCCATCAGCGGATCGAACTGGGCCCAGCCCTGGTTGGCCAGCGCATGGAACGTGCCCGGCCCGCCGCACCGCGCCAGCAGGGCGATGGTCAGATCGAGCGAATTGAACAGATAGTTGCGCAGTTCGTAGCTGACCACGCCGCTGGCGACGTATTCGTCCAGCTTCGCGGCCCCGTCCTGCGAGAACGCCGCGCAGACGTGGCAGGTGTGGCTGGCGTATTCGACCAGCTTGAGCGGCGCGTCGGGATTGCCGACGACGATGCCGCCTTCGGGCGTTTCGCTGGCGACATCGACCCAGCTCTGGCCTTCGGGCGCGGCGACATGGGCGATCGGTTCCTCGACCGGCGGCGCGCCGTCGCCCCCTCCGTTCGAGCCGCAGGCGGCGAGCGCCAGCGTGAGCGGCGCGGCGAGGGCGGCGAGCGTGGAGCGGCGAATGCGGGTCATGATCTGGATTCCCTGTATGAGTAGAGGAAGCTAGCCGAACGGCATGGGCGATAGAAGCGCGGGGCGGCCGTTTCCACAGCTACGACGCACCGCGAGGGGTTCAGAGGAACTGCTTGATTTGCTGCTCCAGCGCCGGCCACGAATGTGTGCCGGGGAGCACCACGCCGTTGATCGAGAAGCTCGGCGTCCCGCCGATGCCGGGCAAGTCCCAGTCCCTGGCCGAGGTTTCCGCCAGCTTGCGGGCCAGGGTTTCGTCGGCAAGGCAGCGGTCGGCTTCGGAGCGGCTGTAGCCGCGCTGTTCCATGATGCGATAGAAGCCGAAATCGCCGGCGATGGCGCGGCGGCGCGCGGCGGCCTCTCCGGTGCGCCAGCGCTGCTGCTGCGCGGCGGTGAGCTTCGAGGCCACGGCGAGCCATTCGTCCTGCCCGAACATGAACGCGGCATGGTTGGCGGCGAACCGGCTTGTCGGCCCGCAATTGGCGAGCATCGCCGCGGTCAGGTCCACCGGATCGCGGATCAGGTGGCGGATTTCCACGCTGACATCGCCGGGGGCGACATAGCCAGCCCGCAGCGCGGCCTCGCTCTCGCGCGTGTAGCGGGCGCAATGGGGGCAGGTGTAGCTGACGTATTCGATCAGCCGGACCTTGGCCTGGGGATTGCCGATCCGGTGGCCGCCATCGGTTTCGGCGACGGTTGCGAGCCAGCCGCTTTGGGCGGTGTCGGTGGCGGCGGTCAGCGCGATCGCCGCCAGCGCCAGCGCGGCCGCCTTGAAGATATTCGTGCCCCTCATTCCCCGTCCTCCTTCGCCGCGAGGCTGCGCGCCAGCGATTCGAGCACCGTGCGCAGTTCGGCATCGCCGATGTCGCGCAGGCTGTCGCCGAGTTCCATCGGAATCGGCTTCAGCGACGGCGACGCGCTCCCGCGCTTTCCTTCAGCAGGGGGCGGCTTAACCGCGCCTTGCCGCAGCTTGACCCGCGCCACCGCCTTGTAGCCGAAGAAGCGGTTCACCCGCTCGATGATTTCGGGGATCACATGCTGGATCAGCGGCGCGTGGGCCGGCAGCGCCACGAGTTGCAGGATGCCCTCGGTCTTCTCACCGGGCGGAAAGCGGATCGCTTCGGGCATGCACACCTGCGCATGGCGATCCCCGACGATTTCGGGCCAGCGGGTGACCACGCTCGACTGCACGAAGCCGAAGCGGCGGAAGGCGGCGCGGCCGATCTGCGGCACCAGTTCCGCCACCGGGCGCGCGGGGCCGCCGCGCGGGCGGGTGTATTCCCGTGGTTTGACCTGCTTCTTCGGTTTATCCTCGCGTTCCATCGTGCGGCGGGCCATGCCATAGCGGGGCGATGGAGGATAGGGTCTCGCCCGCATTGCTCGGCTGGTACGACCGGCATGCGCGCGCGCTGCCGTGGCGCGCCGCGCCGGGGGAGCCTGCACCGGAGCCGTACCGCGTGTGGCTGTCCGAAGTGATGCTGCAACAGACCACCACGGCGGTGGTCGCCCCATACTTTGCGAAGTTCACCGGGCGCTGGCCGACGGTGGAGGCGCTGGCGGCCGCTCCGGAAGAGGACGTGATGGCCGCGTGGGCGGGGCTGGGCTACTATTCGCGCGCCCGCAACCTCGTCGCCTGCGCCCGCGCGGTGGCGCAGCGGGGCGGGTTTCCCGACAGCGAGGAGGAACTGCGCAAGCTGCCCGGCCTCGGCGCCTATACCGCGGCGGCGGTGGCGGCGATCGCCTTCGGCAAGCGGGCGGTGGTGGTGGACGCCAATGTCGAACGCGTGGTGGCGCGGCTGTTCGCGATAGACGAGCCGCTGCCGGGCGCGCGCAAGGCGATCCGCGCCGCGGCGGAAAGGATCACTCCGAAGAACCGCGCGGGCGATTTCGCGCAGGCGATGATGGACCTCGGCGCGACCGTGTGCGCCGCGCGCCGGCCGCAATGCCTGCTGTGCCCGCTCGGCGCGCTGTGCAAGGCGCGGGCGCAGGGCCGCGCGGAGGACTTGCCGGTCAAGGCGAAGAAGAAGGCCAAGCCGCGGCGCATCGGCACGGCGTTCTGGATCGAGCGCGGCGGGCAGGTGTGGCTGGTGCGGCGGCCGGGCAAGGGGATGCTGGGCGGGATGCGCGCGCTGCCCGACGACGGCTGGAGCGCGCGGGCCGATGGAGCGGACGATGCCCCGGTGCGCGGCGCATGGCGCGCCGGCGGGGTGGTGCGGCATTCCTTCACCCATTTCGACCTGGAGCTGGGCCTCGCGATCTATGCCGGCGACGCCTGGCC
>JBIQKC010000024.1:0-40950 GCA_044506885.1 Sphingomonadales bacterium | reverse complement strand
CCGAAAGCGGGGGAGAGTGGTGGCCGGTGGCCGAAATCGCGGCGGCGGGCCTGCCGACGCTGTTCGCCAAGGCCGCGCGGCTGGCGGTGGCGGGGTAGGGTTTTTCCGGCCGCGCCGATTTTTCCCCGTCATGCCGAAACGCGTTCAGGGTGACGGTGTGGGTACGAAGTTCGGAGTAGATCGCCGAACCTAGAAAATCCCCCCGCCGAGCATCAGCCGGATCACCGCGATGGCGCCGACGACCAGGCAGAAGTTGCGGCCGCCGTTGGATTTCGACAGCGCGCCGAGCGCCACGCCGACCGCGATCAGCGGCAGAGCGAGCCAGTTGCCCCAGCCGAGCAGGGGAATCTGCGACGGGATCACGATCGCCAGCGACAGCAATCCGACGAGGATGGAAGCGAGATTGAGCATGTGTCTTGTATGGATAGGACACCGACGCTTTGCAAGAGCCGGGCTTCACGCGGGCGCGATTGGCGATAAGCTGCGGTTCACGCCGGGAAGCGGATGGAGAGGGCGATGATGCTGGACTTCGATGCACGGGCGGGCCTGACCCGCCGCCAGTGGCTGGGCGGCGCGGCGGCGCTGGGGGCGGGGGCGCTGCTGCCGGCAATCCCTTCGCTGGCGCAGGAGCCCGAAGCCTGGGCCAATGTCACGCGGCTGATTTCGTCCTACGTCGATGCGCGCAAGGTGGCGAACATGGTCGTCTCGCTCGGCTTCGGGGATGCGGAGCCGGAGATCGTCGCCGCCGGGGTGGACGGCTTCACCGGCCCGCGCCTGTCGGATGCGCGCAGCATCTATCGCATCTATTCGATGACCAAGCCGGTCACCGGCATGGCGGCGATGGCGCTGATCGGGGAAGGCCGGCTGGGGCTGGACCAGCCGTTGCACGAGATCCTGCCCGCCTGGCGCAACATGCAGGCGCAGAAGACCTATGACGGGCCGATCACGCCGGACAATCTCGAACCGGCGGAGCGGCCGATTACGATCCGTCACTTGCTGACCCACACCGCCGGCATCGGTTACGGCATCATCCAGCAGGGCCCGATCGCCGAAGCCTATCGTGAGCAGGGACTGGTGCCGGGACTGGTGACGCGGTTGCAGGCGGTGCCGGCGTTCCGGGGGACGCCGGTGGGCAGCCTGGAGCTGTTCGCCGACCGGCTGGCGGAACTGCCGCTGGTCTACCAGCCGGGCGCGCGCTGGTCCTATTCGATGGGGCTCGACCTGATGGGGCGGGTGATCGAAGTCGTGTCCGGACAGCCGTTCGATGCGTTCCTGCGCGAACGGTTCTTCGATCCGCTGGGGATGGCCGACACCCATTTCCAGGTTCCGCGCGAGAAGGCGGAGCGGATGACGACCAGCTTCTACCTGACGGGCGGCACGCTGCTGCCGATCGACCTTGGCGAAAGCTCGATCTACTTCGACCCGCTGCCGTTCCCGTTCGGCGGGGCCGGGTTGGCGAGCACGGCCTACGACTATGACCGTTTTCTGCGCATGGTGCTGGGCGAGGGTGCGGTGGACGGGCGGCGGGTGATGGGCGCGGAGGCGGTGCGGCTGGGCGTGTCGGACATCCTGCCCGACACGCTGGTTCCCGGCGGCGAATACGATCCGGCCTGGGGCTATGGCGCCGGCGGACGGGTGGGGCGCGGCGAGGACGATGGCGTCTATGGCTGGGCCGGCGCGGCGGGGACGATCGGCTTCGTCCATCGCGGGCTGGGCCTCAGGGCCGGGCTGTTCACGCAATACATGCCGTCGATGACTTATCCGCTGCTGGAGGAATTCCCCGCCGCGATCCGGGCCGACCTCGCCGCAATGGGCCGGGCGTGAGGGATGCGTTTCCGGCGTTCGCCGGCCAGCCGCTCGACCGCGCCGACCATGTCCGCTCCGACCCGGCGGCGCTGGAGGCGCTGAAGACGGACGGCGCGCGGCTGTTGTCGCTCGACGGGCTGGCGCCGGAAACGGACGGCGACGAGCGGCTCGCCTGGGTGCCGCTGTCGGCCGCGCCGGACGGGGCAGAGCTGGTGTTCCTCGGCCTGCTGGGCGGACGGGCGGCGTTCGCGGCCGTGCCGGGAGAGGGCGACAGCGACCCGGCCTATGCCCACCGCAAGTCGTGGGCTGCGATCGCGCTGCTGCCGGGCGAGGACCTGGCGGTTTACGGTGCGGCGCGCAGCCTGCTCGACTGGCATGCGCGGCACCGCTTCTGCGCCCGGTGCGGGCAGCCGACGCATCCGGCCAAGGGCGGCTGGCAGCGCGATTGCCGGAAAGATTCGGGGGGATGCGGCGCGGAGCATTTCCCGCGCTTCGACCCGGTGGCGATCATGCTGGTGGAGTGTGATGGACAACTCCTGCTCGGCCGCCAGTCGCGTTTCCCGCCGCGCAGCTTCTCGGCGCTGGCCGGGTTCATCGAGCCGGGCGAGACGGTCGAGGAGGCGGTGGCGCGCGAGGTGTTCGAGGAGGCGGGCGTGCGGGTGCGCGATGTCGGCTACATCGCCAGCCAGCCGTGGCCGTTCCCCTCGCAGCTGATGATCGGCTGCATCGGCCATGCCGACGGGCTTGAACTGACGATCAACAAGGCCGAGATCGAGGATGCGCGCTGGTTCGCGCGCGCCGAGGTGGCCGAGGCGCTGGAGAACGGGCAGGACAGCGCGAGCTTCATCCCCCCGCCCCGGCAGGCGATAGCGCACTTCATGCTGCGCTGGTGGCTGGAGAAAGACACATGACGAAACTTTCGGTCGATGTCTGGTCCGACGTGATGTGCCCATGGTGCGCGATCGGCATGGCCCGCTTCGCCGAGGCGCTGCGCGGGCTCGAGGGCGAAATCGAGGTCGAGATGCGGTGGATGCCGTTCGAGCTCAACCCGGACCTGCCCGCCGAGGGCAAGGAGCAGGCGGCGCACCTCGCCGAAGTCTATGGCCGTTCGCCGGACGAGATCGCCGCGATGCGCGCGCAGATAGCGGCAACGGGGGCGCAGGCGGGGTTTCCGATGGATTATGCCGGCGAAGGAGAAGAGCCGCCGGCGATGATGTGGAACACCTTCGAGGCGCACAAGCTGCTGCGCTGGGCGCTGGCGGAAGAAGGGCCCGAAGCGCAGACGCGGCTCAAGGCGGCGCTGTTCCGGGCGCACTTCCAGCGCCGGCTGAACGTCGGCGACCGCGCGGTGCTGCTCGATCTGGCCGAGGCCGAAGGCTTCGATCGCGCCAAAGCGTCGGCCGCGCTCGACGACGAGGCGCTGGCCATGGCCACCCGGCTGGAGGAACGGCGCGGGCGCGAGGCGGGGATTAACTCGGTGCCGACATTCGTGTTCGAAGGCCGGTATTCGGTGCCGGGCGCGCAGGAGCCGGAGACGTTCCGGCAGGTGCTGCGCAAGGTGGCGGAGATGCGCGACGAGGCAGAGGCTGCGCGCTGAGAGCGATCCTCCCCGAAACGGGGAGGATATGGTGTGGATGTGCGGGATTATCCGGCGGCGAGCCCGGACGTTGCGCCTGTGTGTGATGCGCGGACGGTAGGGCCGGCGCTTGCCTGGGCGCCACAGGATTGCCTGCGCACGATCTATGCGAACGGCGGGAGGGGCCTGCGTCGGGACCTCCTGCTCGGCCCTGCGGTGAGAGGCGGTTGGCGGGCAGGGCTCGCAAGTGGCCGCCTTACCGGGTCAGGGGATGCGGCGTTGAGGTCCGCCGCGCCTGTCCTCTCATCCTGAAAGGGGCGCTTGCCCCTTTTGGGGAGCGCCGGCCTTCATGTGCGGGAGCAAAGGCCTGACGCGTTCACGCCCGCACCCGTCGCGTGTCGGCTTGTGGCTGACCTTCACCCCATAACCCATATGGTTCGTGATGTCAAGGAGAAAGTGCGTTCTATCCTACGGTCGTCATTCCCGCGCACGCGGGAACCCAGTCACAGTTGCGCGCGCACGCAAAGAGCCTACTGGGTCCCCGCTTTCGCGGGGATGACGAAGGGTGAGTGGGGAGCGAGGAGGGCGTCCGGCGGGCCCGCGCCGCGCTTTTTCCGTTCAGGCCCAGCCGGC
The DNA here is from genome assembly GCA_044506885.1 of Sphingomonadales bacterium. Classification (GTDB taxonomy): domain Bacteria; phylum Pseudomonadota; class Alphaproteobacteria; order Sphingomonadales; family Sphingomonadaceae; genus Croceibacterium_A. The sequence goes on along the minus strand of JBIQKC010000024.1, from coordinate 36,935 downwards.
CATTTCCTTTTCGAGATTCTGGACGATGGCTTCGAAGAACTGCTCGGTGGTCATCCACGCCTGGTCGGGGCCGATCAGCAGCGCGAGGTCCTTGGTCATCTTGCCGCTTTCGACCGTCTCGATGCAGACCTTTTCCAGCGCTTCGGCGAAACGGACCACATCGGGCGTGCCGTCGAACCGGCCGCGGTAGATGAGGCCGCGGGTCCAGGCGAAGATGCTGGCGATGGGGTTGGTGCTGGTCGCCTTGCCCTGCTGGTGCTGGCGATAGTGGCGGGTGACGGTGCCGTGCGCGGCTTCGGCTTCCACGGTCTTGCCGTCGGGCGTCATCAGCACGCTGGTCATCAGGCCGAGGCTGCCGAAGCCCTGCGCCACCTGGTCCGACTGCACGTCGCCGTCGTAGTTCTTGCAGGCCCAGACGAACTTGCCGTTCCACTTGAGCGCGCTCGCCACCATGTCGTCGATCAGGCGGTGCTCGTAGACGATGCCGGCTTCGGCGAACCGTTCCTTGAAGCCTTCGGTCTCGAACACTTCCTGGAACAGGTCCTTGAACCGGCCGTCATAGCGCTTGATGATGGTGTTCTTGGTGCTGAGGTACACCGGCCAGCCCCGGTCGAGGCCGTAGTTGAAGCTGGCGCGGGCGAAATCGCGGATCGATTCGTCGAGGTTGTACATCGACATCGCGACGCCGGAGGCCTTGAACTGGTAGACCTCGCGGTCGATCGTCTCGCCGTTCTCGCCTTCCCACACCAGCCGCAGCGTGCCGGCGCCGGGGACGAGGAAATCGGTCGCGCGGTACTGGTCGCCGAAGGCGTGGCGGCCGACCACGATGGGATCTGTCCAGCCGGGAATCAGCCGCGGCACGTTCTGGATCACGATCGGCTCGCGGAAGATCGTGCCGCCGAGGATGTTGCGGATCGTGCCGTTGGGGCTCTTGTACATGTCGTGGAGGCCGAATTCCTCCACCCGCGCCTCGTCCGGCGTGATCGTGGCGCATTTCACGCCGACGCCGTGCTGCCTGATCGCTTCGGCGGCGTCGATGGTGATCTGGTCGCGCGTTTCGTCGCGCTTCTCGATCCCGAGGTCGAAGTATTTGAGGTCGATGTCGAGGTAGGGAAGGATCAATCGTTCGCGGATCCATTGCCAGATGATCCGCGTCATCTCGTCGCCGTCGATCTCGACGACGGGGTTTACGACCTTGATCTTCGCCATGCGGGGAATCCTGCGTAGTGGAATGAGAGAACGGGCGGACCCTTACGGAGCGGGGCGCGCCGGTGCAAGCGCCGGCTCGGCGCGCTGTCCGAAGGGCCGGAGCGGGAAAGGAAGCGACCGAAAGGCGCAACCGAAAGGCAAGGCGATTGCCACGCCGGACAAACCGTAAGATAGTCCCGCGTCCGATGCCCGAAAACCAAGAGAGCCTAAATGACACAGGCCGGTGAGCAAGATATTATAGTTGCGGTATGTACGTATAATAGAAACCAGGATCTGGAAAACCTTCTAGGCAAGGTGTATGAATATCAATCGTACAAGTGGAAAGATTTTCGTATTGGGTTTACTATCATAGATGATAGCATGGATGGGCTGGCGCGGCCTGTGGCCGATATGTACCAGAACAGTTTTCCTCTCGGTCTTGCCTATAAGAACTCCGCATCGCGAAACATCTCGATTGCTCGCAATCTGGCCTTGAGCGAGTCGATGCATCGCGCCGGCTGGATCGCCATGACCGACGACGATTGCGAGCCGTCCGAGCAGTGGCTGCCCGAACTCGCTCGCGTGCGCCGGGCGACGGGCGCCGATGTCTCCACCGGCATGATGCTGCGGCGGGCGCCGCCGCATGCCCCGGCATGGATCAGGAAGCAGCCGTTTCTGGAACTGGGCGAAGCCGCGGCCAAGGACGGCGAGGAACTGCCCATCGCCTTCACCAACAACTCGCTCATCTCGAGCGCTTTCCTGATTGCGCATCCGGACCTGCGGTTCGATCCCGATTTCGGGCGCATCGGGGGCGAGGACATGGCGTTCTTCCATTCGCTCAAGAGCGCCGGCGCGAAGATCGTCTTTGCCGCCAATGCCTTCGTGTACGAGAACGAGCCGGAAGAGCGCCTCACGCTTCGCTATCAGATCCGCCGGCACTTCTGGCACGGCAATTCGTCGGTCCATACCTCGCTGGTGCGCGGCATGGGGCGCGGCCGGCTTGTTGTTCATGCCGGCGCGACACTCGTTCGCGGCGCGGCCCGGCCGTTGCTGCGGATGGCCAGGGGCTCCGAGCCGCAGTTTCTCTATGCCTTGGCGCAAATGGCCGAAGGGTTCGGCAAGCTCGCCGGGACCGTCGGCATAAGGGTGAAGCACAAGTAGGGCGGGTACCGCGTCCAATCGCTCCGCGCCTGCAAGGGGAAGGGGTATCATTGCGTTTGCGTGAAGCATCGCCAAAGAAAAACCCCGCATCTCTGCGGGGCCTTGTCACCTAGTGGGGTCAGGTAGCGGGCCGAATGGTGGGCGTAGGAAGGATTGAACTTCCGACCCCTGCGATGTCAACACAGTGCTCTACCACTGAGCTATACGCCCGGACCATTCGCGGCTGTTCCACGGTATTGCCGGGGAACGGCAGGCGCGCCCTCTACCCGCGGGCGTCCGGCGTGGCAAGTAGCGTTCGCGGCAAGACGAACGCGCCCGGATCTCCGGGGCGATTCCGGCGCGCGATCAGGGGCGCAGCAGGACGTGCGGCATGTCCTCGAACATGCGCTCGACCTCGAGCACCAGATCCTTGAGGTGGAACGGCTTCGACAGCATCTTGGCCCGCGGGGCCTCGCGGCTGGCCCTGAGGGTGACGGCGGCGAAGCCGGTGATGAACATCACCCGCGTTTCCGGATTGATCTCCGAACAGCGCTGCGCCAGCTCGATCCCGTCCATTTCCGGCATTACGATGTCCGACAGCAGGAGATCGTAGTGGATGGTTTCGAGCAGCGGAATGGCGGCGGTGCCGCGATCGACCGCGTCGACATCGTATCCGGCCTGCCGCAGCGCGCGCGCCAGATACGTGCGCATCGCCTCGTCGTCTTCTGCCAGGAGGATGCGGATCATGAACGGGCCCCTCTCGTGTCTCATGCCTGCGTTGCGAGGCCCGGTCATATGACCGCTCGATTCGGGAATCTTGTCGAATATCGGCGGTGCCCTGCTTTGACACAGCCTCGAATCCCGGCCAGCGTCGCGCCATGACGGGGCCTGGCCAGACACCACGCGATTCGCGCCCCGGACGCCACGGGCGGATCCCAGGCGCCGAGCCGGGGCAGGCGGCGTTCAGGCTCAGGCTGCCGCGCGGCGCGCCCGCGCCGGTGCTGGTGGCGGTCCCGCATTCGGGGCGCGCCTATCCGGCGAACCTCACCGAAGCGCTGCGCCATCCCGCCGCCGCCGCGCTGCGGCTGGAGGATCGATACGTCGACCTGCTTGCCGAAGCCGTGGCGCGAGAGACGGGGGCCGGCCTGCTCGTCGCCCATGCGCCGCGCGCGATGATCGACCTCAACCGCGCGCCCGACGATGTCGACTGGGACATGGTCGCCGGCGCGCTGCCCGAACGGGGCGTGCGGATGGCGGCCGGGCGGCGCGCGCGCAGCGGGCTGGGGCTGGTGCCCCGCCGCCTGCCGGGCCTGGGCGAGCTGTGGCGGCGGCGGATGACGCGGGCCGAACTGGCCGAGCGGGTGGAGCAGGTTCACCGCCCCTATCATGGCGCGCTGGCCGACACGCTGGAGAAGCTGCGCGACCGCTGGGGCGCGGCCCTGCTGCTCGATCTCCATTCGATGCCGCCGCTCGCCGCCGCGCGGGGGGGCGAGGCTGCGACGTTCGTCGTCGGCGACCGCTTCGGCGCATCGGCAGGCGCGGCGCTGAGCGCGGCGGCGATCGATCATTTCACGACCGAGGGATGGCGCGCGGCGCACAACCGGCCCTACGCGGGCGGCTACGTGCTCGAACGCCACGGCGCGCCGGCGCGCGGACTGCATGCGTTGCAGATCGAGGTGTGCCGGTCCGCCTATCTCGATTCGTCGCTGCGCGAACCGGGAGCGGGCTTGCAGGACGTGGCGCGCGTGCTTTCCGGGCTGGTCAGGCGCATGGCGGAGGAACTGTCGGCCGGGCTGCCGTTGCAGCAGGCGGCCGAATAGCGATTCGGCGACAATTCGCGGTCATCCCCCGGTCCGCCCATGGAAACCGGTCTCTCCATGAAAAAACCACCTCGTGCGCGAAGCACGAGGTGGCCAAGGTTCAGGGAGGAGATGCGCCAAAGCGCATCTATCCAACCGGGCCATGAGGGAAGCGCCGGCCGGACGCAGCCAATGTAGGCCGATTCGCAACCGGTTCAAGAGCGCAAGTTCGCCCGCGCGCCAATTGGCGCGCGGGCGAACCATTTTACCTTCGATTTACTTCAGTTGACCGTCGCGGCGGCCACGCCGGGGCCCTTGCCCTGCGCGGTCTGCTTGGCGAAGATGATCCGCATCAGGTCGAGCGAGAACAGGTGGGCGTGGATCAGCGGCAGCAGCCCGATCTCGTTCCAGCGCTGGAGGACATCGCCCTTCACCTCGCGCAGCTTGTCCTGATTGATCATCTTGAAACCGCGATAGACGTAGGGCGTGTCGGGTTTGTCGTTCTGGGCGATGGCGACTTCGCCGTCCATCAGCAGGTCGTTGCCCTTCAGCTCTTCCATGAACGCCTGGGTGCGCGCGCCCGCCTGTTCGAACTTCTCGCAGAAATCGAGCAGGCCCTTGGTGTGGTCGGTCGGCTGCCCGTCGGCGAACAGCGCCTGGCCGTCGGCGAATTCGCCGAGCAGGTCGCTCGACGGATCGAAGCACAGCGACATCTCCTCGGTGTCGGGCTTGAGCTTCGCGAGCAGGAACGGATAGCGCCGGATATAGGCGGGCACATAGGCGTCCTCGACCGGCTTGCCTTCACCGTCGAAGAACACGTTCACGCCTTCGTTCAGCCCCATCAGCGCCAGCGGCACCGGGCTGTCGCCGGCGGAGAACACGATCGGAAAATGGCGTTGCGCCTGGGCGAACTCGTCGACCGTCAGCGGGATCGCGTGCTGGTTGCCGATCCAGCTCGCCTTGTCGACGGCGCGGGCCGACCACGCGCTGTGATCGCGGCTGTTGAGCGGCATCAGATCCTTGTAGAACAGGGGCAATTGGGGCTGCGGCGCGCTGGCCATATTCACTCTCTCCGGTATGGCTGGGCGCCTGGGCCGGGCCGGAGGCCCGCAAGCGCATCGAAGGGCGCTTTAGAGCGCGCCGCCGTCAGGCGCAAGCCGGCACGAGCTTGCCGGGATTGAGCAGATCGTGCGGATCGAGCGCCTGCTTGACGCGGATCATCAGGGCGAGATGCACCGGATCGCCGAGCCGGGCCAGTTCGTCGCGCTTCATCTGGCCGATGCCGTGTTCGGCGCTGATCGATCCGCCCCACTTCGTCACCAGGTCGTGTACGAAGGCGCTGATCGCCTTGCCTTCGCCGGCTTCCCACGCGCCGCGCGCCGCGCCTTGCGGGGCGAGGACGTGGAAATGCACGTTGCCATCGCCCAGATGCCCGAACGCGACCGCGCGCACGCCGGGAAAGCGCGCTTCGACTTCGGGCGAAGCGGCGTCGACGAAATCGGCCATGCGCGCCACCGGCACGGAAATGTCGTGCTGCATCGCCGGGCCGAGCGCGCGCTCCGCCGGAGCGATCTCGTCGCGCAGGAGCCAGAACTGTTCCGCCTGGGCTTCGTTGGCGGCGATGGTGGCGTCTTCCACCAGTCCGCCTTCGAACGCGCTTTCGAGCAGCCTGCGCGCAAGATCGGGCAGCGCCGGCGCGCCCGAAGCATCTGCGACCAGTTCGATCAGCGCATGCCACGCGTGACCGCCCGCCAGTGGCGAGCGCGAACCGGGCACATGCGCCAGCACCGCCTCCAGGCTGTGCCGCGGCATGACTTCGAACCCCTCCAGCGCATCGCCCGCGATCCGCTCGCTGTGCAGCAGGAGCCTCCGCGCCGCGCCGATCGAGCCGAGGCCGGCCCACAGCACGGCGCGATCGGCCAGCGCCGGAAGCAGCCGCAGCGTCGCGCCGGTGACTATTCCGAGCGTGCCTTCGGAACCGATCAGAAGCTGCTTGAGATCGAACCCGCGGTTGTCCTTCTTGAGCGGCGCGAGAGCGTCGAACACCTGCCCGTCCGCGAGCACGGCTTCGAGGCCGAGCACTTGCGCCCGCATGGCCCCGTGGCGCAGCACTTGCGTGCCGCCGGCATTGGTCGAAATCAGCCCGCCGACAGTCGCCGAGCCCTTGCCGCCCAGCGTCAGCGGAAACCGCAGTCCCTCGCGTTCGGCGGCTTCGTGCAGCGTTTGCAGGATGACCCCCGCATCGCAGGCCACTTCGCGCGCTTCCACGTCGAGCTTGCGGATCGTGTTCATCCGCCGCAGCGACAGCAGGATCGCCTCGCCGCTGTCGTCCGGCGTGGCCCCGCCCGACATGCCGCTGTTGCCGCCTTGCGGCACCACCGGCACGCGATACAGGGCGCAGAGCTTCATCAGTTCCGCGACTTCGGCCGTCGAGCACGGCGAGGCGAGGGCGAGCGCGCGGCCGGTGAACCTGCCGCGCCAGTCGGTCAGCCACGGCTGGACAAGGTCCGGGTCGCGCGTCAGCCCGCGTTCGCCGAGCAGGTCTGCGGCTTCGGCCAGGAATCGGTTTCGGTCGTCCATGCGTCCGCCTTTGCCAGCGCCGCACAATGCGCGCAAACGGGTTAAGCCGCCATTCAATCATCGCCGCTAGGCACCGGTTCAGCCGGCCGCCGCGCGCGGCGCATGCACCGAGCCTGCCGTTGTCGAATATCTTCCTCGCGCTTCTTGTCCCGGTGGCCTTGCTGTTGCCTGCGTCCGCGGCCGAGCGTCCGCGCGCCGCGCCGGAAGGCGACGTGGCGCGCGAGGCCGGCCGCGCGGGTCCGCCGCCGGCTGTGAGCGGGATCGCGGCGACGCCGTTCCGCATCGTCGAGCGGGCGCGCCGCGCGCCGGTCCAGCGGCAGGTGCGGATCGAACAGCGGATCATCATCCGCATCGGGCCCGCCTCCGAAGCGACGCGGAACCGGATGCTGTCCGAACTATCGCCGCGCGAACCGACCGATACCTTCGCCGAACGCCAGCTCGACGGCTGCGTGCCGATCGATTCCATCGCCGCGGTGCGCCCGGCGCCGGATAACCGCCTGTTCCTGTTCATGCGCGACCGCCGGGTCCTGACCGCCGCGCTCGAACGGTCCTGCGCGGCGGAAAGCTTCTATTCCGGCTTCTACATCGAACGCAGCCCCGACGGAGCGCTCTGTTCGCGCCGCGACCAGCTGCATTCGCGCTCCGGGGTCAGCTGCCAGGTGGCGCGGCTCAACAGGCTGGTGGCCGTCAGCGATTGAGCGCGCGTCGCTTTCCTTGACTTTTACGCCTTGTCGGGCCTAGGGCGCGGCGCGGTGGCGGCGCCCGCAAAACGTCGGCCTCACCGCTTCGGGCCCGCGCCCCAATCCGGACATTGCACGAATATGAAATTCGCCGATCTCGGCCTTTCCGACGAATTGTTGCAGGCGGTCGAAGCGGCCGGCTACAGCGAGCCGACGCCGATCCAGGCGCAGGCCATCCCGCAGGTCCAGATGATGAAGGACTTGATCGCCATCGCCCAGACGGGCACCGGCAAGACGGCCAGCTTCGTCCTGCCGATGATCGACATCCTCGCATCGGGCCGCCGCCGCGCGCGCATGCCGCGCAGCCTGATCCTGGAGCCGACGCGCGAGCTGGCGATGCAGGTGGCCGAGAACTTCGAGAAATACGGCAGGAACCACGACCTCAAGATGGCGCTGCTGATCGGCGGCGTGCAGATGGGCGATCAGGTCAAGGCGCTGGACGAAGGCGTCGACGTGCTGATCGCCACGCCGGGCCGGCTGATGGACCTGTTCGAGCGCGGCAAGATCCTGCTCACCGGCTGCGACCTGCTGGTGATCGACGAGGCCGACCGCATGCTCGACATGGGCTTCATCCCCGACATCGAGTTCATCTGCGAGAAGCTGCCGGTCAATCGCCAGACGCTGCTGTTCTCGGCCACGATGCCGCCGCCGATCAAGAAGCTCGCGGACAGGTTCCTCAGCAATCCCAAGTATATCGAGGTCGCGCGTCCGGCATCGGCCAACATCAACATCGCCCAGCACAAGGTGTTCGTTTCCAGCCGCGCCAAGCGCGAGGCGCTGCGCCACCTGCTCGAAACCGACGACGTGCAGACCGCGATCATCTTCGCCAACCGCAAGACCACGGTGCGCGAACTGAACAAGAGCCTGCGTCGCCACGGCTTCCGCAGCGGCGAAATCCACGGCGACATGGACCAGTCGAGCCGCATTGCCGAACTCGACATGTTCAAGCGGGGCGACATCAACATCCTCGTCGCCTCCGACGTCGCCGCGCGCGGGCTGGACATCAAGGGCGTGAGCCACGTGTTCAATTTCGACACGCCGTGGCATCCGGACGACTACGTCCACCGCGTCGGCCGCACCGGTCGCGCGGGAGCGAAGGGCCGGGCGTTCACGCTGGTCACGCCGGAGGACGCCGAGGCGATCGCCAACGTCGAGAAGCTGACCGGGCTGGAGATACCCGTGTTCGACATCGGCAAGGCGGCGCCGAAAGAGGAGCGGGCGGAAAAGCGCGAGGAAAAGCCCCGGCGCGAAAGCCGCAAGCGCGAGGATGAGCGGCCAGCGCGGTCACAAAAGGCGGATGACCCCAAGCCGCCTCGTCGCCGCCCGGAACCGAGCCGCGACGAAGCCGACGACGAACCCGTGGCGCCCGGCGAATGGAATGGCCCGATGCCGGGCTTCCTGGGCGTTTCCGCGCTTTAGGGCCGTCCAGCTACGCGGCCTCAGCCCAGGCCACGGCGTCCGCTCCCGCAGGAAGCGCGGCGGGGCAGTTCGGATCGGTCGCGGCGCGCCAGACGGCTTCGGCGACATCGCGCGGGCGGGTGAGCATGTCGGGCGCGGCGTGCCCGGCAAAGGCTTGTTCGATCACCGGCATATAGGCCGGCGCGAAGCCGCCCTCGGCCGCGATCCGCTCGCGCGCATTGTCGGCGAAGGCCGTCTCGTGCGACTGCCCCGGCAGGACCGTGAGCACGCGGATTCCGAACGCGGCCACTTCCTCCGCCAGCGACTGGCTCACCGCGTTCACGGCGGCCTTGCTGGCGGTGTAGGGCGCGACCAGCGGCAGCGGCTTCAGAGTCGCGCTCGACGTGACGTTGACGATAGCGCCCGCGCCGCGTTCGCGCATTCCGGGCAACACCGCGCGCATCATCGCGATAGGGCCGAACGTGTTGGTCTCGAACAGGCGGCGGACGATCTCCATCGAAGTGCCTTCGAGCGCGTTGAGCCAGCCGATCCCGGCGTTGTTGACCAGCACGTCGATGGCTCCGGCGTCCGCCAGGCAGGCATCAATGCTGGCCTGATCGGTGACGTCGAGCCGCAGGACGCGGAGATTGGGCGAAGGGGGCAGGCGGCTCGCGCCCGGATCGCGCATCGTGGCGATGACGGTCCATGCGCGATCGAGGAACAGGCGCGCGGTTTCGAGGCCGTAGCCGGTGGAACATCCGGTGATGAGAACGGTGGGCATTGTGCGTCTCCAGGGTTTGCCAAAAGCGGCAGGCCCGATAAATATGAATAATCCTTCAGTTATGGAATTCGCATATGGCTTTGCTCGAACCAACCGCGCTGAAACCGCGCAAATCCCCGCGTCAGGCGCGCTCGGCGGCCACGGTGGATGCGATTCGCAGCGCGGCGATTCAGGTTTTGCTGGCAGAGGGCGTGGCGCGGCTGACGACGACGCGGGTGGCGGAGCGCGCGGGCGTGTCGGTCGGCACGATGTACCAGTATTTCCCGCACAAGGAGGCGCTGCTGTTCGCGCTGGTGACAGATCAGCTCGAAGCGATCGCCCGCGCGATGGAGGAAGCGGCCGCCCGGCTTGCAGGGCATGACCTGGCGGATATCGCCGACGGGCTCGCCGCAGCGTGGCTCGATGCCAAGACGGCGGACATCGTCAGCTCGCGCGCGATCTACGGCATCGCGGCGGAATTCGACATCGTCGACATGACGCGCGAGGAATCGATGCGGCTGGTGCGGGCGGTCGAAGCGGTTCTGGGCAGCGCGCGCGACGTCGCGATCGAACGGCCTCCGGCCGTGGCGTTCACCCTGCTGGCGGTGATGGGCGGGGCCGTGCGCGCGGTGCTCGAACGCGGGGCGCAGGACGCGGAACTCGCTATCCTGCGCGAAGAGCTGCCGCGCGTTTGCCGCGCCTATCTGGCAAGCTCGGGCGTTGCACGCAGTGGCGCATAGCTTTCTCGGGGCGTCATTCCGCCTTACAGGTTTGGCGAAAAAATGGGGCCGCCCCGGCGGGCGACCCCATGGCAATGCGTCCGGCAGAGCCAGTCGTCATTGCGAATTCACGGCAACCCTCGGCGCCGGGCCCGCCGCGCCTTCCGGCTTGGCGACCCTGATCGCGGTGCCGCCGAACAGGCCGGGGGCATCGCCTCCGTTGCTGCTGGCGGTGCCGCTGCTGGTGGCGACGAGCTTGACCCACAGCGTGTCGCCGGCCTTGTAGTACGAGGTGTCGGCGGCTTTGCGCAGCGCGTCGAGGCTGCGGAGCTCGGCGCCCGCGTTCGCGGTGGCGAAGCCGGGCAGCTCGAAGATGAGCCAGGATCCGTCTTCCATCTCCGTCAGGCTGAGGTCCAGCGCCAGGCTCTCGGTTTGCGCCTTGATCTCCGCGCCGCTCGGGACGGTGGTGTTGCCCACGCCGGCGAAGAAGAAGTCGGCCTTGCCGGTGACAAGGTCGCGGCCGTTGCGGGTCAGCGTGATCTCCGACGTGCCGCCGGGCTGCGCGAATGGGCCGCCGCCGGACGGCGGCTTGCCGTCGCTGGCGCGCAGCGACAGGCGTCCGAAATCGCCTTCGCAGATCGCGGCGTTCCAGGTCGGCTTGACCTCGCAGGTCTCGCTATTGGACGCGATTCCGTTGTCGATGACGACATACGAGCCGGGCGCGCCCCCGAAAGAGCCGTCCTTGTCGTGGATCGTCGCGCCGGTGTAGCCGATCTCGCTGCCGATCTCGAACGCCCAGCGGGGATCGATCCGAGGGAAATGCACCGGCTTGGCGTTCTCGAACGTCAGGCGCTCGACAGAGTTTTCGGTGCTGATCGGGAAGTTGGAGAACAGCAGATAGGAAATCGCGCCGGCTTCGCGCGTCGCGTTGTCCTCGAAATTACGGAACGTGACGTTCACCAGCTCGTGCCCGAAGTCGTAGTATTCGAAGCCTCTGATCGGGAAGTCCGCATGTTCGCTGGGCAGGCTGCGTCCGGCGGCGATTTCCGCCTCCCGCCGGGGGTTGCCGACGTTGGCGGTCTCGCCGACGAACAGCGAATCGACGACCTTCGAGGTGAACTCCGCACCGCCGGGCGCGAGACCGGGGAAGGCGTGGGTATATCCGATGGCGTTGTCGGCCAGCTTCATGTCCTTGAAGATGTGGTTCTCGCCGCGGCCCCAGATGGCGGCGAAGTTCTTGTAGCCGGTGAAGTCCTCGATGACCGAGACCAGCTGCTCGCTGTTCGGGTCATTGGGGTCGACACGGGCGAGGTGGGTGTTGCCGCCGACGTTGAAGGTGCCGTCCGCCGCGGGACCGCGATCGAACATCAGGCCGTCGAAGTTCGAGTGGGCGACGTTGCCGGAAAACTCCCGGATCGGCGTCCGGCGGGGCCAGACCGTGGCGGCGTCTTCCTTGCCTTCGAATTCGCCCATCGGATTTTCCGGCAATGCGATCCAGAACCCGATCTGTTCGGAACCGGCGGCCACGTTGTCCCGCACGATGTTGTCGGGATTGGTGATCCAGAACGTGGACACGGTGTTGTCCGAAGGAATCAGCACATCGTCGGCCCGCTGGCCGTCCATCGCGAAATTATAGGCGTTGGTCGGGACGCAGGGTTTGGTCGGATGGCACTTGGTCAGGATGCCGAGGTTGCGAACGATCTGGTTGCCCGTCTCCACCGCATCTTCGAGGAAATAGCAGTGGCCGACGTTGTTGTAGGCCACGTTGTTCTCCACCAGCACGTTGTGCGTGCCGTGGATCGTCACGCAGCGGCTGTAGGTGTCGTGGATGGCCGAGTTCCTGATGTACTGGCCCGCGCCGTCGCCGACCAGGTGCCAGTGGATCGGATAGCGCGCCAGCGTCATGTGTTGCCCCATGCGATGGAGCTCGACCCCGGAAACCTGCACCTTGGACGAGAGCATCGCCATGATGTGCCCGCCGAAATGGGTGTTTTCGGCGTCCTCCGAAGCCTGGATGCGGATGTTGCGCGTCAGCATGCCGACTTCGCCGCGCTGGTCGACGCCGAACGTGATTTCGCCGAAATGCATGTATTCCAGCGGCCGGTCGAGCGTGACCGTGTTGCCGTCGATCGCGGCGATGGTGCGCTTTTCGGCCTGTCTGGAATCGAAGTCGGTCGATGCGAGGACGATCTCGTCGCCCGCGCGCCAGCCGCCGGCGTTCAGGACTTCGATCTCGCTGCTGCCGGCCTCGGCCGTCCTGGCGAGCTTGGTCCAGGCGTTTTCCCGGTCGCCGTGCAGGCTCAAGGCGCCGCCCATCATGATGATGCCGCGGTCGCCCATGGTGTTGACGTTCTCACCCGGCACGTTGTCGGTCAGCGTGATCGTGGCCTTGCGCGTGTGCGGCCTGGCCTCGGTGCCGATTTGCAGTTCCCCCCGGCGCAGATAGATCCACTCGCTGGCAAGCTCGATGTCGAGATCGTCCGAGAAGCTGAGCTTGCCGTCGACGGTCAGGCTGCGCAATGCCGGCGGATTGACGTCGAGCACGACTTCCAGATCGCGGCCGATCGTCACCTCGGCGCCTTCGCCGGGCACTTTCCCGTCGGGCCAGGCGGCTGGATCGGACCAGCGCACCTTCTTGAGCGCCGAAGCGGGCGCGGGCGCCTCGGCGTCAATGTGCCCCTCGTGGGCCTGGGCGTAGGCTGGAGCAGCCGTCCCCGCGCCCAGCAGCACAGACGCGGGAAGGAGCGAGGAAAAAAGGAACAGGCGAGATTTCAGGCGCATGGAATTGATCCCCTCGTTCGGGGCTCCGGGCCCCGAATCGTGTTTATGAGCGTGCCGCCAGACGACGGCGATTCCGCTCCCCTCGCCAGTCTTGTGCAAGCCGGCGCGATTGTCGCGCAGTAATTTACGGTAATCGCGGGGGTAACAGGGCGTTACATGCCGCGCGAAGGGTGTCCGCAGGCTCCGCACGGCGGCGACGTCCGCAACGGCGGTGGCCGTCGCCTCTCTATCCAGCCGTCTTGACGAAGCTGTCGATCACCCGTTTGCGCCCGCTGGTCTCGAACTCGATTTCCAGCTTGTTGCCTTCCTGCCCGATCACTTCGCCATAGCCGAACTTGTCGTGGAACACGCGCGCGCCGACGGCGATGTCGGTGCGCGGCTTGGCGGCGAAGCTGGCGGCGCTGCGGGTGGATTCGGCCACGCGGCGGGGCGTCTTTTCGTAGGTGGTGGTCAGTGCGCGCTGCCAGCCGGGGCCGCGCGACTGGCTGCGGTCGGGGCGGGTGGTGCTGACGTGGGCGAAGGGATCGTCCCGTTCGCTCCAGTTGGCGCGCCATAATGAAGCGCCGCCGGTCATGGTGGTTTCCACCGTCACCGCGTCTTGCGGCAGCTCGGCGATGAAGCGGCTGGGGATGGAGCCGGTCCACTGGCCGTAGATGCGCCGGTTGGCGGCGTGAAGGATCGTGCAGCGCCGCCGCGCGCGGGTGATCGCGACGTAAGCGAGACGGCGCTCCTCCTCCAGGCTGGCGAGCCCGCCTTCGTCGAGCGCGCGCTGGCTGGGGAACACGCCTTCCTCCCAGCCGGGCAGGAACAGGTGGTCGAACTCCAGCCCCTTGGCGGCGTGGATGGTCATGATGGTGACCTTCTCCACTTCGTCGGCGGCGTCGTTGTCCATCACCAGGCTGACGTGCTCGAGGAACTCGCCCAGCGTCTCGTATTCCTCCATCGCTCGCGCCAGCTCGACGAGGTTGTCCTGCCGGCCGGCGCTTTCGGCCGTCTTCTCGGCCTGGAGCATGGCGGAGTAGCCGCTTTCCTCCAGCACGGTGCGCAGCAGTTCGGCGGGCGTGACCGTGGGCTCCATTTCTCGCCAGCGCAGGAAGCCGCCCATGAGCGCAGCGATCGCGCCGCGTGCGCGGGCGGGTAATTCGTCGCTGTCGGCCAGTTGCAACGCGGCGGCGGCGAGCGGCAGCCCGGTCGCGCGGGCATGGCGGTGCATGGCCTCGAGCGCCTTGGCTCCGAGGCCGCGCTTGGGCTGGTTGTGGATGCGCTCGAACGCGAGGTCGTCGGCGGGTTGGGCGATCAGCCGCAGATAGGCCAGCGCATCGCGGATTTCGGCGCGTTCGTAGAACCGGAAACCGCCGACAATCCGATAGTTGAGGCCGATTTGTATGAACCGGTCTTCGAATTCGCGCGTCTGGTATTGCGCCCGCACGAGGATGGCGATCCGCTCCAGCGGCAGGCCCTCGCGTTCCAGCCGCTCGATCTCCTCGCCCACGCGGCGGGCCTCCTCGGGCGCGTCCCACACGCCGACGACGCGCACCTTCTCCCCGGCGTGGGCCTCGGTCCACAGCGTCTTGCCCAGCCGTTCGCTGTTGGCCGCGATCAGGCCCGAGGCGGCGGCGAGGATCTGCGGCGTGGAGCGATAGTTCTGCTCCAGCCGGATCACCTTCGCGCCCGGAAAATCCTTCTCGAACCGCAGGATATTGGCGACTTCCGCGCCTCGCCAGGAATATATCGACTGATCGTCATCCCCGACCACGCAGATGTTCTTGCGCGTCTGCGCGAGCAGCCGCAGCCACAGGTACTGGACGGCGTTGGTGTCCTGGTATTCGTCCACCATCACGTACTTGAAGCGTTGCTGGTAGCTTTCAAGAATGTCTCGTTCACGCCTGAAAATATTGAGCATATGCAGCAGGAGATCGCCGAAGTCGCACGCGTTGAGCGTTTTCAGCCGCGCCTGGTAGAGGCGGTACATCTCCTGCCCCTTGCCGTTGGCGTAAGCCTCGTTCTCCCCGGCATCGAGATCGTCGGGGTTGAGCCCGCGGTTCTTCCACCGGTCGATCAGCCCGGCGAGCTGGCGCGCGGGCCAGCGTTTTTCGTCGAGGTTCCGGTCGGCGATCAATTGCTTGAGCAGGCGGATCTGATCGTCGGTGTCGATGATCGTGTAATTGCTCTGCAATCCCGCCAGCTCGGCATGGCGGCGCAGCATCCGGGCGCAGATCGAATGGAACGTACCCAGCCAGGGCATCCCTTCCACCGCATCGCCGATCAGTTGCCCGACCCGATGGCGCATTTCGCGCGCCGCCTTGTTGGTGAAGGTCACGCACAGGATCTCGCTCGGCCAGGCGCGGCGGGTGCGGATGAGGTAGGCGAGGCGGGCGGTCAGCGCCGCCGTCTTGCCGGTGCCCGCGCCGGCCAGCATCAGCACCGGGCCTTCGGTCGTCAGCACGGCCTCGCGCTGAGGCGGATTCAGGCCGTCGAGCCAGGCGGGCGGCTCGGCATCGGGGGGATTCGCGGCGTGGGACACCCGCGAACAGCTAGGGAACACTCAGACGGCGCGCAACCCTGCGGGCGACGGCGAAGCCGGTTCAGCCGGCTGGCAGGCGCAGCAACGTCAGCCGCGCCTTGCCGACCTTGCGTTCGCTTTCGATTTCAAGCGCCTTGACCTGCACCGGCTCGTCATGCGCGGTTTCGAGCGAGACCCAGCTTCCCGGCCCGATCCAGCCGAGCCGCGCCAGCTTGTCGAGCGCCACGCCCCCCGCGCCGGTGCGATAGGGCGGATCGAGCAGCAGCAGGTCGGGCGGTGCGCGCGCCGGGCCGAGCTGGAGCGCCGAAGCGGCGCGCACGTCGCTTTGCGCCTGCGCCCGCAGGTTGGCGATATTGGCCCGCAGCGCGCGGATCGCGGCCGGGTCCTGTTCCACGAACAGGCACGATTGCGCCCCGCGCGACAGCGCCTCCAGCCCCAGCGCGCCGGAGCCCGCGAACAGGTCCGCCACCGCCAGCCCCTCGAAACTTCCGAGACGGCTGGCGAGCATCGAGAACAGCGTTTCGCGCGTGCGGTGGGCC
Organism: Sphingomonadales bacterium; assembly: GCA_044506885.1. Classification (GTDB taxonomy): domain Bacteria; phylum Pseudomonadota; class Alphaproteobacteria; order Sphingomonadales; family Sphingomonadaceae; genus Croceibacterium_A. The sequence continues at coordinate 20,767 of JBIQKC010000024.1, read as the reverse complement.
GTCGGGCGCGTCATGTCCCCGCGCGGCGCCTGCAACGGCCGGCTGCGCCATTCGCCGGCGATGATCCTCATTTAGCCCCTCCCCTTCAGGGGAGGGGTTGGGGCGGGGGCTGTTCGCTTTCGACGCCGGCTCGTGTTGCGGACACGCCCCACCCCCGGCCCCTCCCCTGAAGGGGAGGGGAGCTTCCGGAGGGAACTCCGGAACCGCTCGACGTCTTCCTTACGTACCTCCACGGTCTGTCCCTTGCCGAGATCGGCCAGCGCGAACGGGCCATAGGCGGTGCGGATCAGGCGGCTGACCTTGAGGCCGAGGTGTTCGAGCACCTGGCGCACCTCGCGGTTCTTGCCTTCGGTCAGCGTCAGCTCGATCCACTGGTTGCGGCCGGTGCGCCGTTCCATGTTGGCGTCGATCTGGCCGTAGCGGACGCCGTCGATTTCGATGCCGTCCATCAGGTCTTCCAGGCGGCCTTGCGTGATCTCGCCGAAGGTGCGCGCGCGATAGGTGCGCGGCACGCCGGTGGCGGGCAGTTCCAGCTCGCGCTTGAAGCCGCCGTCGTTGGTCAGCAGCAGCAGCCCTTCGGTGTTGAGATCCAGCCGCCCGACCGGCATCAGCCGCGGGGCGCCCGGCGGCAGCGCGTTGCGCAGAGCGGCGTAGATCGTCGGCCGGCCGGCCGGATCGCGCTCCGCGGTGATGAGCCCGGCGGGCTTGTGGAAACGGAACAGGCGCGTGCGATCGGGCGCGGCGACCGGCTTGCCGTCCACCGTCACGCCCCGCAGGTTGGGCAGGATGGTGGCGGGCGTGTCCAGCTTCTCGCCATCGAGCGCCACGCGCCCCTCGGCGATCATCCGCTCCACCTCGCGCCGGCTGGCGACGCCCGCGCGCGCGAGCAGCTTGGCGATGCGTTCGCCTTCGGGTTTGTCGGAAGATGGCATAGCCGCGCGCCTTAGCTGTTGAGGCGCGGTTCAGCCAGCCTTCCCAATGTGCGCTTTGCCGCTAATCATGCGGCTTTCGCAAGGAAGACAGGAATGACAATCGGCGCGGATACTCTGATCCTCTTCGCGGTGATCGCCATTGTCGTCGGGCTGGCCTATTTCGTGCCGTCCTTCGCGCCCTATCGGCGCAAGCGGCCGTTCGTTGCTTTCCTGCTTGGCATTTCCAGCGGTTTTCCGCTGACGCTGCTGCTGGCGACGATGACATTCTGGCTGTCGCGGGTCGGTATCGACAAGTCGACCATCGGCTTCGCCATCGGCCTGACTACGCCCTACACCCTCAAGTTCCTCTGGGCGCCGCTGGTGGACAAGCTGCGGATCCCGTTCCTGTCGGATGCGCTGGGCCAGCGGAGGGCGTGGCTGTTCGTGATTCAAGCATTGCTGGTCGTAGCTCTGTGGCAACTCGGCGCCAGCAACCCTTCCAACGACAACATCGCCCCATTTGCCTTTTGGGCCATCGTAGTGGCGTTCCTGTCGGCGACGCAGGACATCGTCATCGACGCTTACAGGATCGAGATTCTGCCGGAGGAGGAACTGGCGCACGGCACCGCGATGAACCAGTTCGGCTACCGCACCGGCAACCTGCTGGCGGGGGCGGGAACGGTTTATCTGGCATCGACCGAAGGGCTCGATGCGGGCTGGGCGATGGCTTACGGGTTGACCAGCTTTCTCGTCCTGCCCGCCGCGCTCGGCGCGATCTGGGCGGGCGCCGGGACATACGACCCGAGTTCGGCCCGCGCCGCCGGCCAGAAGTTCGGCGCATGGCTGAAGGAAACGGTCGTCAATCCGTTCCGTGAGTTCCTTGGCCGCAAGGGGGCGGTGCTGATCTTGCTATTCGTGCTGATCTACAAGGTTGGCGACGCGATGGGGCAAGGCATGCTCAACCCGATGATCGTCGAACTCGGCTTTAGCGACACCGAGTTCATCGCCATCAACAAGTTCGTCGGCTTCGCGGCGCTGATCGTCGGTTCGGCACTGGGCGGACCGTTCATCGCCTGGCTGGGCATGGGGCGGGCGCTTTGGGTCTCGGGCCTGCTGATGATGTGCAGCAATTTCCTGTTCGCCGTGCTGGCGATGATCGGCCACTCGCCGCTCATGCTGGCGCTGGCGGTGGGGACCGAAAATCTGACCAGCGGGATCGGGCTTACCGTCTTCGTGACCTACCTCTCGGGCCTGTCGAATCTTGCCTATACGGCGACGCAATTCGCGCTGCTTTCCAGTTTCGCCGCGGTGGGGCGGACCTGGCTCGCGACGCCGTCGGGTTATCTCGCGGAAGGGCTGGGCTGGGTAGGTTTCTGGCTGTTTACCGTGGCCGTCGCCGTTCCGGGCATGGCGCTGCTGTGGATCCTATGGAAGCGCGGGTTCGTGGTGGAATCGGTCAGGCAGACGAACAAGGTGGCAGGAGGGGGAGCATCCGACCCCCCGCCGAAACCCGCCTAATCCGGCGCTTCCCCGTTCGCCGCCAGCACCTTGCCCGCGAGGTAAAGCGAGCCGGCGATCAGCACCGGCAGGCCGTCGTCGGGCAGGCCTTGCAGCGCCGCATCCACTTCGCTCGCCCATTTCGCGCCGGGGAAGGCTTCGGCCCCGTGGCTTTCGCTGCCCTGGATGGGGACGGCGGTCACGCTGGCGAGGCGGCCTGCGAGCGGGTCGATGATCGCCGCGGGATAGCGGTTGGCGAGCATGCCGATGACGAGGTGCAGGCGCTGACCCGCGAAGTGACGGCCGATGGCGAGGCCCGCGTCGGCGTTATGCCCGCCGTCGAGCCAGACTTCGCGCCCAGCGGCGAGCGCAGTCAGCGGGCCGTTGCCCAGCAGTTGCAGCCGCGCGGGCCAGCGGGCGGCGCGGATGCCTTCGGCCATCGCTTCGGGCGAAATGCTTACCGCATCCTGATGGCGGAGCATCGCCACGGCGAGCGCGGCGTTGTCGCCCTGGTGGCGGCCGGGCAGGGCGGGGAGCGGCAGGCTGAGCCGCCCGGCGGCGTCGCGGTATTCGATCGTTTCGCCCACTTCGGCATGCCATTCATGCCCGCGCCGGAACAGCGGCGCGCCGGCGATACCGGAGATCCGTGCGATCTCCGCCTCCAGCGGTGCGGCGTAGTCCTGCGTCACCAGCGGCGATCCGGCGCGGGCGATGCCGGCCTTCTCGAACGCGATGCGGACCATCGGGTCTTCCGGGGCGCCTTCCTCGGGAACGAGCAGGAACGCCTCGTGATCTATGCCGAGCGTGGCGATGCCGCAGGCGGCGGGCCGGACCATCACGTTGGTGGCGTCGAACCGCCCGCCGAGCCCGACTTCGACGATGCAGGCGTCGGCCGGATGGCGCGCGAAGGCGAGGAAGGTGGCGGCCGTGGTCACCTCGAAGAAGCTCGGGCCGAGGTCTTCGCCGAGATCGAGCACTTCGGCCAGCAAGGCGGCCAGTTCGGTATCGGAAACCAGTTCGCCCGCCAGCCGGATACGCTCGTTATAGCGCACGAGGTGCGGCTTGATCGCCGAGTGGACCGTCAGCCCGCCGGCCTCCAGCATGGCCCGCAGATAGGCGCAGGTGGAGCCCTTGCCGTTGGTCCCGGCGACGTGGAACACCGGCGGCAGCCGCTTGTGCGGTTCGCCCAGCCGCTCCAGCAGCGCGTGGATAACCTCCAGCCCCAGCCGCCCCTGCGGCAGCGACAGCGCCGCCAGCCGGTCAAGCTGCGCCTGGACCGCCGGGTCCTCCGATGCGGCGAAGTCTTTCAACGTGGTCTCCTGCGCTTCTTGGGGTTCACGCGGAGACGCAGAGAAGAACGTTCCTATCTTCGTCATTCCCGCGAAAGCGGGAACCCAGTCAGCTCTTGCGTATGTCGAACCCCCGCCACTGGGTCCCCGCTTTCGCGGGGATGACGAGGGTTCGATCAAGTGCCTCCGCGCGTCTCCGCGTGAACCGAATTTCTCGCTATGCCGCCACCGCCGGGCTCAGGTAGTCCAGCAGTTTCGCCACCATCCCGCGCAAGTCCCGGCGATGCGCGACCATATCCACCATGCCGTGCTTGTGCAGGTATTCGGCGCGCTGGAAGCCTTCGGGGAGCTGTTCGCGAATGGTTTCCTTGATAACCCGCTGGCCGGCGAAGCCGATCAGCGCGTCGGGCTCGGCGATGTGCACGTCGCCCAGCATGGCGTAGCTAGCGGTGACGCCGCCGGTGGTGGGATCGGTCAGCACCACGATGAACGGCAACCCGGCCTCGCGCAGCCGCCGGGTCATCACCGTGGTCTTGGGCATCTGCATCAGGCTGAGGATGCCTTCCTGCATCCGCGCGCCGCCGGCGGCGGTGAACACGATATAGCCGCAACCCGCGTCGATCGCCTTCTGCGCCCCGGCGCAGAACGCCTCGCCCACCGCCATGCCCATAGAACCGGCCATGAAGCCGAAATCCTGCACGCCCACCACCGCGCCGCGTCCCTCGATTGTGCCGATGGCGACGGTGAAGGCGTCGGGGTGCGGGTTGGCGGCGCGGGCCTGTTTCAGCCGGTCGGTGTATTTCTTCGAATCGCGGAACTTGAGCGGGTCTTCCCGCACCTCGGGCGTGGGCAGGATCTGATAGCCTTCGTCGAGGATCTGACCCAGCCGCGCATCGGCGCCGATGCGGCCGTGATGGTCGCAGCGCGGGCAGACGCTGAGGTTCGCCTCGTACTCGCGCGTGAACAGCATTTCCTGGCACCGGGGGCACTTGACCCACAGGTTGTCGGGCGTTTCGCGCTTGGGCGCGAAGGGGAGCGCGTTGCGGACGCGGGTGAGCCAGCTCATGCCGCCTGCCTTTCGGCGGAATGGACCGCCTGCGCAAGCGCCGCCGTCAGTTCGCGGATGGCATGCGGGGCGTTATCCCCGTGCTGCCCGACCAGCTCGACCAGCGCCGAACCGACCACCACCCCATCGGCCACGCGGGCGATTTCGGCCGCCTGCACCGGCGTGCGGACGCCGAAGCCGACCGCGACGGGGAGGTCGGTTGCCTGTCTGATGCGGCCGACATTGGCCTCGATCGAATCGAGCGCGGCCTGCTGCTTGCCGGTGATCCCGGCGACGGAGACGTAGTAGAGGAAGCCTGAGGAGCCATCGAGCACGGCGGGCAGGCGCGCAGAATCGGTGGTAGGGGTGGCGAGGCGGATTGGGCTGACCCCGGCGGCGCGCAGGGCGGGGCCGAGATCCTCGTCCTCCTCGGGCGCAAGATCGACGCAGATCACGCCGTCCACGCCAGCCTTGGCGGCTTCGGCGGCGAACCATTCCGGCCCGCGCCGCACCATCGGATTGGCATAGCCCATCAGCACCAGCGGCACCTCCGGGTGGCGGGCGCGGAAGGCGGCGGCGATGGCGAACACGTCCGCCGTGGTCGTTCCTTTACCCAGTGCGCGCAGGTTGGCGGCCTGAATGGCGGGGCCATCGGCCATCGGATCGGTGAAGGGCATCCCCAGTTCGACAATATCCGCGCCGCCTTCGACCAGTGCGTCGAGATTGGCCGCGGTATCGCCATCACCAGCGGTGATGAACGTGACGAGCGCGGGGCGGCCCTTGGCGAAGGCGGAAGCGAGGCGGGTCATATCTTGTGTGGCTTCCACCAAATCCAGATGAGCAACGCGGCGGTGAGGATCAGCAATCCGAAAGCGAGGTACTCGACGACATGCGGATGCGAATGACAGATTTCCTCCCAATGGAGGCTTTGGCCTCTCGTTTCCCATCCCATTCTGCAATATTCAACCGAAGCCGAGCTATAGAAATTATGTGCCGGGGTCGGCATGTCTGAGCCGAGGTCTTCCAGCATAAGTCTGATCGAATCTCGGGCGAAATAGAGGCCGGAAACCAGGCCGATAATACCTGCCGCTGCGCGCCAGTCGCGCCTCACAACTTCACCCCCAAGTGCTCCGCCACGGTGAAGATGTCCTTGTCCCCGCGCCCGGACACATTGACGAGCACGCGCTGCTCTTTGCCGTAATCCTTCGCCACCTTGGGCAGCGCGGCGAGGGCGTGGGCGCTTTCCAGCGCGGGGATGATGCCTTCGAGCTGGCTGCACAGCTTGAAGGCTTCCAGCGCCTCGGTGTCGGTGATCGGCAGGTATTTCACCCGGCCGCTTTCGTGCAGCCAGGAATGCTCGGGGCCGATGCCTGGATAGTCGAGCCCGGCCGAGATCGAATGCGCTTCGGTGATCTGGCCGTCTTCGTCCTGCAACAGGTAGGTCTTGTTGCCGTGCAGGATGCCGGGCGCGCCGCCGGTGAGGCTGGCGGCGTGCTGGCCGGTTTCGATGCCGTGGCCCGCCGCCTCGACGCCGAGCATCGCCACGTCCGGATCGTCGAGGAACGGGTGGAACAGGCCGATCGCGTTCGATCCGCCGCCCACCGCTGCGATCAGCAAGTCGGGCAGCGCGCCGGTGCGGGCGAGCATCTGCGCGCGCGCCTCCGTGCCGATCACGCTCTGGAAATCGCGCACCAGCTCCGGATAGGGGTGCGGGCCGGCGGCGGTGCCGATGATGTAGAAGGTGTCGTGGACGTTGGCGACCCAGTCGCGCAGCGCCTCGTTCATCGCGTCCTTGAGCGTCTTCGAGCCGCTGGTCACCGGCACCACCTCGGCGCCGAGCAGCTTCATGCGGAACACGTTGGGCTTCTGCCGCTCGACGTCGACTTCGCCCATGTAGATCACGCAGGGGATGCCGAAGCGCGCGCAGACGGTGGCCGTGGCGACGCCGTGCTGGCCGGCCCCGGTCTCGGCGATGATCCGCGTCTTGCCCATGCGGATCGCCAGCAGGATCTGGCCGATGCAGTTGTTGATCTTGTGCGCGCCGGTGTGGTTCAGCTCTTCGCGCTTGAACCAGATCTCCGCGCCGCCAAAATGCTCCGTCAGCCGCTCGGCGAAATAGAGCGGACTGGGGCGGCCGACGTAGTGCTCCAGCAGGTCGTCGAACTCGGCCTTGAACGCCGGGTTCGCCTTGGCCGCGCGGTATTCCTTCTCCAGATCGAGGATCAGCGGCATCAGCGTTTCGGCGACATAGCGCCCGCCGAACTGGCCGAAATGCCCGCGCTCGTCAGGCTGGTTGCGGAAGGAATTGGGTTGCGGCTGGCTCATGATGCGCGGGCGGCTTGGCAAAAGGCCGCGATCTTGTCCACGTCCTTGACCCCCGGCGCGCTTTCGAGCCCGGTCGAGGCGTCGACCAGCGGCGCGCCGGTGAGGCGGATGGCCTCGCCCACGGTCTGCGGCGTGAGCCCGCCGGCAAGGCCCCACGGTATCGTGTGGCGGAAATTCGCCAGCAGCGACCAGTCGAACGCCAGCCCGGTGCCGCCGGGCAGCGCCTTGGCCGGAGCATCGTAGAGCAGCATGTGCGCCGCGCCCTTGTAGCGCTGCGCGCGTTCGAGGTTCGCTGTTTCCTTGACCCCGATGGCCTTCCAGATCTCGAGCGGAGTGTTCTGGCGGATCGCCGCCAGCCATTCGGGCGTCTCGCTGCCGTGGAACTGCACCACGTCGGGCTTGACCGCCTGAATCGCCAGCGCGGTCGGCTGCGGCTGTTCGTTGACCAGCAGCAGCACGACCTTGATCCCCTGCGGCACGCGCGCGCGCAGGGCGGCCGCCTGTTCGAGCGTCACATGGCGCGGGCTGGGGGCGTAGTAGACGAAGCCGACATGCGTCGCGCCAGCCGCCACCGCCGCATCGACGGTTTCAGGCGTGGAAAGGCCGCAAATCTTGATCTCGGTTTCGGACATGCGGCGGCACTTAGTGCGATTTGCGGCGGAGTCGAGAGACCCTGACTCCCCCCGATCTCGTCATTCCCGCGAAAGCGGGAACCCAGTGGGCTCTTGCGCGCGCGCAACTGTGACTGGGTCCCCGCTTTCGCGGGGATGACGAAGAAGGGAAACGGTGCGGGGATCCTGCGCTCTGCCTACAGCGTCGCTTCGATCGCCCGCGCGGCCGCCACCGGATCTTCCGCGCGGCTGATCGGGCGGCCGACAACCAGCACGCTGGCCCCGTCGGCGCGGGCCTGGCTGGGCGTGACGACGCGCTTCTGGTCGCCGACGGTGGCCCCGGCCGGGCGCAAGCCGGGGACGACGAAGAAGCCGTCCTTCCATTGCCGGCGCACCGCGCCGATCTCGTGCCCGGAACAGACGACGCCGTCGAGCCCGGCGGTGTGCGCCAGTTCGGCCAGGCGCATGACCTGATCGTGTGCGGATCCATCGACGCCGGTCCGTTTCAGGTCGCGCTCGTCGAGGCTGGTGAGCATGGTGACCGCGACGACCTTCGTGCCGCTCGCCGCGGCCGCCTTGGCGTCCTCCATCATCGCGCGTCCGCCCGAAGCGTGAACGGTGACGATCGCCGGCTCCAGCACATGGATCGCCTGCATCGCGCCGGCGACGGTGTTGGGAATGTCGTGCAGCTTGAGATCGAGGAAGATCGGCAGCCCGACACGCGCGATCTCGTGCACGCCATGGTGCCCGTGGGCGCAGAAGAATTCGAGCCCGAGCTTGAGCCCGCCGACATGCGCGCGCACCTTTTCCGCCAGCGCCTTCGCCGCGTCGAGCTGCGGCAGGTCGAGCGCCAGGTAGACCGGATTGCTCATGGAACGACGGGTTTCCGCTCTTCGGTCGGCGGCTCGGCCACCGGCGCCACGGGCGTTTCCGGTTCGGCGGGCGCGGGGATGCCGGGGGCGAGCGTTTCCGCCGCGGTGCGGGCGGCGGCTTCGAGCGAGGCGATGCGCCGCCGGAGCTGCCATTTCTGCGCCCGGTGCAGCAGCCACATCGGCACCAGCCCGATCAGGAACGCCACCAGCACCAGCGCCGGAATCTTGGTTTCGACGATCAGGTTTTCCCAGATCTTCACTTCGACCGAGGTCCAGTTGAAGGCCGAGAAGATCACCAGCGCCACCAGCAGCAGCACCCAGACTATCGTGCGGACGATTTGCATGATGCGCCTCCTTCCCTCTTGCCGCGATGCTAGGAGGAACAGGGATGCAAGGGAAGGGTCAGCCGAACACGCGCTCGAAGATGCGGTCCACGGCCTTGAAGTGGTAGTCGAGGTCGAACTTCTCCTCCAGCTCGGCGGCGGAGAGCGCGGCGGAGACCTCCGCATCGGCCTTGAGCAGTTCCAGCAGCGAAAGCTGCCCGTCCGATTCCCACACCTTCATCGCGTTGCGCTGGACCAGGCGATAGGCGTCGTCACGCGTCAGGCCCGCCTGTGTCAGCGCCAGCAGCACCCGCTGCGAATGGACGAGGCCGCCCATCCGGTCGAGGTTCTTCCGCATCCGTTCGGGATAGACAAGCAGCTTGTCGACTACGCCCGTCAGCCGCGCGAGCGCGAAATCGAGCGTGATCGTGGCGTCGGGGCCGATGAACCGCTCGACCGAGGAGTGGCTGATGTCCCGCTCGTGCCACAGGGCGACGTTTTCCAGCGCGGGAATGGCGTAGGAGCGAATCATCCGCGCCTGTCCGGTCAGGTTTTCGGTCAGCACCGGGTTGCGCTTGTGCGGCATCGCGCTGGACCCCTTCTGGCCGGGAGAGAAATACTCCTCCGCCTCCAGCACTTCGGTCCGCTGCAAGTGGCGGATTTCCACCGCCAGCCGCTCGATCGAGCTGGCGATCACCGCCAGCGTGGCGAAATACATCGCGTGCCGGTCGCGCGGGATGACCTGGGTCGAAACCGGTTCCGGCTCCAGCCCGAGCCTTTGCGCGACGTATTCCTCCACGTCCGGGGAAATGTTGGCGAACGTGCCGACTGCGCCGGAAACGGCGCAAGTGGCGATTTCGGCGCGCGCCGCCACCAGCCGCGCCTTGCAGCGGGCGAATTCGGCATGGGCCTGCGCCAGCTTGACGCCGAACGTGGTCGGTTCGGCATGGATGCCGTGGCTGCGGCCGATTGTGGCGGTGTACTTGTGCTCTTCCGCCCGGCGCTTCAGCGCGGCGAGCAATTCGTCGAGATCGGCCAGCAGAATGTCGCTGGCGCGGACCAGTTGCACCGCCAGCGTGGTGTCGAGCACGTCGGAACTGGTCATGCCCTGATGCATGAAGCGCGCTTCGGGCCCGACCTGCTCGGCCACCCAGTCGAGGAAGGCGATCACGTCGTGCTTGAGCACCGCTTCCTTGGCGTCGATCGCGGCGACGTCGATGGCCGGATTCGTCGCCCACCAGTCCCACAGCGCCTTGGCCGCGCTTTCCGGCACCACGCCCAGCTCGGCCAGCTTCTGCGTGGCATGGGCCTCGATCTCGAACCAGATGCGATAGCGCGCCTCGGCCTCCCAGATCGCGCTCATCGCGGGGCGGGAATAGCGGGGGACCATGTCAGACTCCGGTTGCGGCAGATGCCGCGCGGCTAGGCCCCGCGCGCCGCGAAGGCAAGCCGGGTCGGGCTGGGGGGCGTACTCAAGAGCCAGCACGCTTCGGGTGCGCTGGCTATTGAGTACGGACCCTAGATCAACCCCTTCGCCCGCAGCGATACATGGGCGCCGCGCCCCACGATCACATGGTCGTGTACGGTGATGCCCAGCAGGCGTCCGGCTTCGGCGATGCGCCGGGTGATCTGGATGTCGGCGCGGCTCGGCTCGGGATTGCCGCTCGGGTGGTTGTGCACCAGGATCAGCGCCGTCGCGCCCGCGTCCATGCCGCGGCGGATCACCTCGCGCGGATGGATCGCCGCCTCGTCGATCGTGCCGTCGCCGACGTGATGATCGAGAATCAGCCGGTTCTGGGCGTTGAGATAGAGCACCCGCACGCGCTCCACCGTCAGCGCGGCCATGTCGATCGCCAGATAGTCGAGCAGCGCCTGCCAGCTTCCCAGCACCGGCTGCTCGCGCACCTGGCCGCGCGCCATGCGGCGGGCGGCGAGCCCGGCGATCTTGAGCGCGCCGATGCTCGCCTCGCCGATGCCCCGCACCTCGCGCAGCGCGTCGGGCGAGGCGTCGAACACCGCTGCTAGCGAACCGAATCGCTTGAGCAGCGCCTTGGCCATGGGCTTGGTGTCGCCGCGCGCCTGGGCCCCGAACAGCAGGTATTCGAGCACTTCGTAGTCGGCCAGCGCTTCGGGCCCGCCTTCGAGCAGGCGTTGCCTCAGCCGCGCGCGGTGGCCGGCGCCGTCGTGGCGCGCTTTGGCAGCAGTTTCAGGCTCTTCGCGCCCCATTCGCGGCCCCCGTCGCCCCCGTCGGCGCATCGCAAGCCGCATTGCCTTTGCCGGGGCTTGCGCGCAAGTGTGCCGCCGATGCCGTCCGAAGCCGAGATCGACGAGCCCTCCGTGACGAGGCGCTGGCGGCGCGGGTTGCGCTGGCCGCTGCTGGCGGTCTTGGTGCTGGTCGTGGCGGCGATCGCGCTGCTGTGGGCCAACCGGCGCGAGATCGCCGACAACATCATCGCCGACGAACTCGCCAGCCGGGGGATAGCGGCGACCTACGAAATCGAGCGCATCGGCGGCAGCGAACAGGTGCTGCGCAATATCGTCGTCGGCGATCCGGACAGGCCCGACCTGACGATCGAGCGCGCGGTCGTCGCCATCCGCTATCGCTTCGGAATGCCGGACATAGGCCGCATCCGGCTGGAGCGGCCGCGCCTGTTCGGAACCTACATCGACGGCAAGCTCGGTTTCGGCGCGCTCGATCCGCTGCTGTTCACCGGCGAGGCCGGGCCGTTCGAGCTGCCGGACCTGAACCTTGCCGTGATCGACGGGCGCGCGCTGATCGAGGGGGACCACGGCCCGATCAGCCTGAAGCTCGCGGGCAGCGGCAACCTGCGGGACGGCTTCGCCGGAGAGCTGGCGGCAACGGCGCCGCGTCTTTCCTTCGGCGGCTGCGAGGTGGATCGCGCCACGGCTTACGGCGCAATATCGGTCTCCGGCCGCCGTCCGGCCTTCGAGGGACCGCTGCGCGTGGCGGAGGCGGCATGCGCCGAACAGGCGTTCGCGCTCGACGATGCGGCGATGCAGCTCACGCTCCGCGCCGACGAAGCGATGGCGGCCTTCGACGGCTCGGCCGGCTTGCGGACGGGCAGCGCGGCGATGGGGACCGCGCGCCTTGCCGCCTTGTCGGGAGATATGCGGTTCACCTGGCGCGATGGCGGGCTGACTGCGCGATACGCGCTTCAGGGCACGGACCTCGATGCCGCGCAAGCGGCGCTGGCGCAAATCGGGCTCGACGGTTCGGTGCGGGCGCGGCGCGCCTTCGAACGGATCGAAGTCGACGCCCGCGTCGCCGGGCGCGGCGTGCGTCCCGGAGCGGACTTCGACAGAACCCTGGCCGACGCCGCCTCGGCAACCGAAGGCACGTTGCTCGGCCCGATACTCGACCGGATACGCCGCCAGTTGGCCATGGAGGGGCGCAACAGCCGTCTCGTCGCCGACGTGACCGTTCGCCGCACGGGCGACGAAACCGGCGTCTTCGTGCCCAGCGCGACCTTGCGCGGCGGCAGCGGGGAAAGCATCTTGTCGCTGTCGCGCTTCTCCATCGCCGCCGATGCCGAAGGCGCGCCGCGCTTCGCCGGCGAATTCGCCACCGGCGGCGAGGGCTTGCCGCGTATCGACGGGCGGCTGGAGAATCGCGCGGCGGGCGGCACTGCGGTGCGCCTCTCCATGCCCGAATATCGCGCGGATACGTCGAGTCTCTCGGTGCCGGAACTGTCGCTCATCCTCGGCGGAAACGGCGCGGTCGGCTTCGCCGGAGAGGTGGAGGCCGGCGGCGCTCTGCCCGGCGGCATGGCGGAGCGGCTGCATGTGCCGGTATCGGGCCGCTGGTCGCCGGCAGGGGGGCTCGCGGTGTGGAACGAATGCGCGGATCTGCGCTTCGAGCGGCTGCAACTCGCCAGTCTGGCGCTCGCCCAGCAGGCGATTCGCCTGTGCCCCCCGCGCGGCTCGGCGATGGTGCGCTACGACGACGCCGGATTGCGGATCGCGGCCGGGGCTGCGGCGCTCGACCTCGAAGGGCAGCTTGGCGAAACGCCGGTCGCGATCGACAGCGGCCCGGTCGGATTTGCCTGGCCAGGCGCGATTTCCGCCCGTCAGATCGCCGTCACGCTGGGGCCGGCCGGCACAGCCAGCACGTTCGTGATCGACGATCTGAAAGCCGAGGCGGGCGACGGCATCGCCGGAACATTCGCCGACGCCGACGTCAAGCTCGCCGCCACGCCCATCGACCTGCTCGGCGCGCGCGGAAGCTGGCGCTATGCCGATGGCCGGCTTTCGCTGACGGACGGTTCGTTCCGGGTGGAAGACCGCACGAAGCCCGAACGGTTCGAGCCGCTCGTCGCCCGCGAGGCCACCCTGGCGCTGGCGGACAACGTAATCGTCGCCGAAGCGCTGCTGCGCGAACCCGTGACCGACCGCGAGATAACCGCGGTGGACTTGCGCCACGATCTCGCCACCGGGCGCGGCCATGCCGACCTGGCTGTGCGCGGAATCCTCTTCGACGGCCGGCTCCAGCCGCAGGCGCCGTCGTCCGCCTGCGTTGCCGGGAGCGGCGGCGGCGACAGGGAATCGCCCGGCCTCACCTGCCTCGCCTTCGGCGTCATGAGCAACGTTTCGGGCACGGTCACAGGAGCGGGGCGCATCGACTGGAACGAAAGGGAGATCACCAGCCGCGGTCGCTTCTCCAGCGCCTCGCTCGACCTTGCGGTCGCCTTCGGCCCCGTGCGCGGTCTGTCGGGCACGGTCGAGTTCACCGACCTGCTCGGCATGACCACCGCGCCCGACCAGCGCCTGACGGTCGCCGCGATCAATCCCGGCATCGAAGTCAACGACGGCGAAGTCATGTTCGACCTGCGCGAAGGGGAACTGCTGTCGCTCGAAGGGGCGACCTGGCCTTTCCTCGGCGGCACGCTGACCATGCGGCCGGTCGACTTGCGCCTCGGGGCCTCCGAAGTGCGCCGCTACGTGCTGGAGATGGAAGGGCTCGACGCGGCGCTGTTCCTGCAACGGATGGACATGGCCAACATCAGCGCCGACGGCACCTTCGACGGAACCATTCCCATCGTCTTCAACGAAGGCGGCAACGGCCGGATAGAGGGGGGGCTGCTGATCTCGCGCCCGCCGGGGGGCAACCTGTCCTATGTCGGCGAACTGACTTACGAGGATCTTTCGCCGATGGCGAACTTCGCCTTCTCGGCGCTGCGCTCGCTCGATTACCGGCAGATGCGCATCGCGATGGACGGGCCGCTGACGGGCGAGATCGTCACTCAGGTTCGGTTCGAGGGCGTCTCGCAGGGCGAAGGCACGAGCCGTAACATCGCCACGCGCGCCATCGCCGGCCTGCCGATCCGCTTCGACGTCAATATCCGCGCCTCGTTCTACGAGCTGCTGGGCAACCTGCGCTCGATCTACGATCCGGCCGCCGTGCGCGATCCGCGCTCGCCGGACGTCGGCCTGCTCGACGCGCAGGGCAATCGCATCGACCGGAACGGCGGCGACGCGCCCGCCCCGGTTCCGCCCGCCGACCTTGTTCCCCCACAACCCGCCATTCAGCGCCGCGAAAGCGAGGAGATGCCATGAGATCCGCGAAATTGACCATGCCGGTCCGCCCGGCGCATAAGGCCCCGATGAGGGGTACTGGCAGGGTAGCGGCAGGGGTGCTGGCGGTGCTGGGTTCGGCGCTGGCCGGGGGCTGCATTTCGGTGAACGCGCCTACCGAGCCGATCGTGATCGAACTCAATGTCAACATCACCCAGGAAGTGATTTATCGGCTTGCCGACGATGTTCGCGAGAACATCGATGAGAACCCGGAGATCTTTTGAGATGGCCTTGATTTCCCACCGCTTCCTCGCCCCGGCTTTCGTAGCGGGCGCCGCGTTGGCCGCGCTTTCGCTGGCCGTTCCCGCGCAGGCCCAGCGCGATCCCGCCTATCAGGCCGCGCGCACCGCCGGGCAGATCGGCGAAAAGACCGACGGCTATCTCGGCGTGGTCGGCAGCCAGTCGGCCGCGATCCGCAAGATGGTGGACGATCTCAACATCAAGCGGCGCGAAAACTATACCCAGCGGGCCCAGGCCCAGGGCGCGACGATCGAGCAATATGCGATCACGCAGGGCTGCATCCTGATCGGGCGCACCGCGCCGGGGGAAAAATATCAGGATCCCTCGGGCGCGTGGCAGACGCGCGGCGCGGGTGCGCCGCAGCTCGATTCGCGCTGCCCCTGACGGCTGTCGTTACGGTTTGACGACACGCATCGCCGTTGCAGGCCGCACGGCCAGCCCCTAGAACGCCCCAAACAGGAGCTTTTTCGATGGGCGGACTTTCAATCTGGCACTGGCTCGTTGTCGCGCTGGTGATCCTCGTGCTGTTCGGGCGCGGCAAGATTTCCGAGATGATGGGCGACTTCGGCAAGGGGATTCGCAGCTTCAAGAAAGGGCTGGCGGAAGACGACGCGGCCCCCCCGGCCTCTCCGCCGCCGGCGGCAAGCGCCCCGCCGCCCCAGATCGCCTCTCCGCCCGCCGATGCGGCGCCGGCCGAACCCGCGCGCGAACGCGATACGCCGTCCACCTGACCGCTTCCGGCCGGCGCGGTTGACTCGCATGAGTCACCCCCGTAATGGCGGCGCGTCGTCGGCCGGGTAGCCCTTGGCCGACTGTTTCTATGCAACAGAGGCAGACGCTTCCATCGTGGCCAACGATCCCGACAACGCACCCATCGGCGAGGATCCGCAGCTCGATTCGCTGGAGGACCGCATCAGCGCCGCCCGCAAGGCGGAAGATGCGCGCCTGGCGAAGGAGCAGGGCCCGATGCGCGGTGGGCAGACCATTGGGTTGCAGGTCGTCTCGACGATGGTCGGATACCCGCTCGGCGGCATTCTCGTCGGCCTGTTTCTCGACAACTGGCTCGACACGCTGCCGTGGATCACGATCGGGCTGATGTTCCTCGCATTCGCGGGCGCGTGCGTGCACGTCATCCGCATGAACAAGAACCAGGCGCGCTAGACGCGCGAGATTGACAGGGAAAGAAGAGCCAGTGGCCGCCGCCGCCAAGATCGATCCCATGGGCCAGTTCCAGATCACCCCGATCGGGGCCGATCAACTGACCGCGACGCCGTTCCAGTTCACCAACTCCGCCCTGTGGATGCTGATCGTGCTGGGCGTGATCGTGGCGTTCATGTGGGGCGGGCGGCAGCGCCAGCTCGTGCCGGGCCGGTGGCAGGCGGCGGTCGAGATGCTGACCGGCTTCGTCGACAACATCACGCGCGAAAGCATCGGCAAGGAAGGGCGCAAGTACCTTCCCTGGGTGTTCACCGCCTTCGTCTTCATCCTCGTCGCCAACTGGATGGGCGCGATGCCTTTCGCGGTGTTCGGCCCGCACCCGTTCACGGTCACCAGCCACTTCACCATCACCGGCTTCATGAGCGTGATCAGCTTCGCCATCGTGCTCGGCGTCGGCTTCTGGAAGCACGGGCTGAAGTTCTTTTCGCTGTTCGTGCCGCACGGCACGCCGCTGGTGATGAAGTTCTTCATCGCGCCGGTGGAATTCGTCAGCTTCCTGGTCCGGCCCTTCAGCCTTGGCCTGCGGCCCTTCATCGCGATGTTCGCGGGGCACGTCCTGCTCGACGTGTTCGGCAACTTCGTCGTCCAGGGCTTCAACGCGGGCGGCGCGGCCGGTTACGGGATCGGCGTGCTGGCGTTCTTCTTCGTCGTTTTCGTCAATGCGCTGGAACTGCTCGTGGGCGGCATCCAGGCGTTCGTGTTCGCCCTGCTCACGGCGCTGTACATCAACGACGCGGTAAACCTTCACTAAGCTTGAACCCAACGGAGTTTTGACATGGAACTTTCTTCTGCACAGGTCATCGGCGCGGGCATCGCGGCGATCGGCGTCGGCGCCGCCGCGGCCGGCGTGGGCTACGTCTTCGGCTCGTTCCTGCAAGGCGCGCTGCGCAATCCGGCGGCCGCGGGCGGCCAGACCGGCACGCTCTACATCGGCTTCGCGGCCGCCGAACTGCTCGGCCTGATGGCCTTCGCCGTGGCGATGATCATCCTCTACGCGCCGCCGGCAGCCTAAGTCGAAATGTCGCCCGGCCCGCGCTGGCGCGGGTCGGCACAACATTCGGGCCATTCGATCGATGCCTCAGCTTTCGCAACTCGAACTCGTCTATCTCTCGCAGTGGTTCTGGCTGCTGCTGGTGCTGGGCGCGATCTATTTCTTCGTCGGGCGCGGGATCGTGCCGAAGGTGGAGGAAACGGTCGACCAGCGCGACGCGAAGATCGCCGCCGACCTCGCGGAGGCGGAGCGTCTTCGCGGCGAGGCGGACGCCGCCGAAGAGACCTGGCGGCAGAAGATGAACGCGGCGCACTCCGAAGCGCAGGCGGCCACCGCCGCCGCGCGGGAGAGGGCAGCGAAGGCCGCGGACGAGCGCCTGAAGACGGTCGACGCCCGGCTCTCGGTCAAGGCCGAGGAAGCCGCTACGGCGCTCGATCAGGCGCGTCAGTCGGCGCTCGCCGAGATCGAAGGCATGGCGTCCGAAGCCACGAGCGAGATCGTCGCCAAGTTGACCGGCGCGAAAGTCGACAAGAAGTCGGCCCGCGCCGCCGTAGTGAAGGCCCTCAGCCGTGCTTGAGCTTCTTGCCGCAGCCGCCCATGCGGGCGAACACGCCTATCCCACGGCTTTCGGGATCGCGCCCCACGGGTGGACGGCGATCGCCATGCTGGTGGTGTTCGGGGCCCTGCTGTGGGCCGGCGTGCCGCGCATCATCGCCCGCATCCTCGACGATCGCATCGCCGGCATTCGCAAGCAACTCGACGAGGCGAAGGCGCTGCGCGCCGAAGCCGAAGCGCTGCGCGACGAATACGCGGCGAAGATCGCCGCCGCCGAAAAGGACGCGGCCACGCTGCTCGACCACGCCAAGGTGGAGGCTGAGGCCATCGTAGCCCGCGCCGAAGCCGATACGACGGCGGTGATCGCCCGCCGCGAGCGTATGGCGGAAGACAAGATCGCCGCCGCCGAACGCGCCGCGGTGGAGGAACTGCGCGCGAAGGCGGCCACCGCCGCCACCGAAGCCGCGCGCGGCCTGATCGCCGCCAAGCACGGCGCGGACGCCGATCGCGAACTGGTCGACCAGGCCATTTCCGGCCTCTGATCGCAATCCTCCCCGAGCCGGCTCGGGGAAGGCTTCTAGAAATTGTCCTTGGCCGCGCGCAGCCGGGCGAAGGTCTCCGCCGGATCTGCGCCGCCCCAGCGGTTGCGCATGTCTTCCGCATCGGCGCGCAGAAACGGGTTGGCGGCGAGTTCGCGCGCCAGCCGGGTGGGCACGGTCGGCTCGCCGCGTGCGCGGCGCTCGTCCACTTCGCGCGCATAGAGTTGCAGTTCGACGTTGTCGGGATCGGCATGGAGCGCGAAGCGGGCGTTCGACTGCGTGTATTCGTGCGCGCAGTAAAGCACGGTTTCGCCCGGCAGCGCCTTGAGGCGCGACAGGCTGGCCCAGAACTGATCGGCCGTCCCTTCGAACATCCGCCCGCAGCCGAGCGCGAACAGCGAATCCCCCACGAACGCCAGCATCGCGTCGGGCAAGTGATAGGCGACATGGCCCGCGGTGTGCCCGCCGACGTCGATCACCCGCGCCTGCCATTCGCCGAGTTCCACGGTGTCGCCGTTGCCGACTGTGCGGTCGACCCCGGCGATCTTCTCCGCATCGCCGACCGGTGCAGTGATCGTGCAGTCCGTGGCGGCCTTGATTGCCGCGTTGCCGCCGGCGTGGTCGGGGTGCCAGTGGGTGTTCCAGATCTGCGTGATGCGCCAGCCTTTGGCGGCCGCCTCGCGCAGGTAAGCCTCGGCGTCGGGCGTGTCGATGCAGGTCGTCTCGCCGCTGGCGGGATCGTGCAGCAGGAAGCCGTAGTTGTCCGACAGGCAGGGGAACTGGTGAATTTGCAGGGTCATGTCAGCTATCCCGCCCGCGGGGATGATGGGTCATCGTCGTATGGGGCAGTTCTATCCAGCGGTGCCTGCTCTGTTCGTAGACCGAGCGGAGGGGAGCGGGGAAGGCCGGGTCCGCGATCGTGCCCACGGTGATTCCGGTGATGTCGGGCATCCGGCTGGCGCGCGCGTAGACGGTGCTGCCGCATTCCGGGCAGAAGCCGCCGGTGAACGTGTTGCCCGCGTCGGTCGTCCGCGTGAACTCTCGCGCGGTTCCGGCGATCGCCACCGCATCCGCCGGATAATAGGCGATCGAACCGAATTGCGAACCGCTGCGGCGCTGGCAGTCGATGCAATGGCACATGACGACCACTGGCTCAGGGCCGTCGGCGATCTCGGCGGTCAGGGCTCCGCACTGGCAACTTGCTTGCATGGCCCGAATCTAGGGGCGGGGCGGGCAATAGGAAAGGCCCGCCAGCTCTGGTGAGCGGACGGGCCTTTCTCGTGACCTGTTCCTCTCCCGCTTGCGGGAGGGGGGAGAAGCCTACTGCTTCTTCAGCGCCTCGCCGAGGATGTCGCCGAGCGAAGCGCCCGAATCCGACGAACCATACTGTTCCACGGCCTGCTTCTCTTCGGCGATCTGGCGCGCCTTGATCGAGAAGTTGGGCTTCTTGGAACGGTCGAAGCCGATGACCATGGCGTCGACCTTCTGCCCGGTCTGGAAGCGGTCCGGACGCTGCTCGTCGCGGTCGCGGCCGAGGTCCGAGCGCTTGATGAAGCCGGTCGCGCCGTCGTCGCCGGCCTGCACTTCCAGCCCGCCGTCGCGGACTTCGAGCACGGTGACGGTGACCACGTCGTTCTTCTTGAGCCCGCCGGCGCCGGTGGCCGCCGCGGCCGAAGGGGCGCCCTTTTCGAGCTGCTTCATGCCGAGGCTGATGCGTTCCTTCTCGACATCGACGTCGAGCACGATCGCCTTCACTTCCTCGCCCTTGCGGTGCAGCGCCAGCGCGTCCTCGCCCGAGATGCCCCAGGCGATGTCGGACATGTGGACCATGCCGTCCACGTCGCCCGGCAGGCCGATGAACAGGCCGAATTCGGTCGCGTTCTTGACTTCGCCTTCCACGGTCGAGCCGACCGGGTGCTTCTCGGCGAATTCTTCCCACGGATTGCGCTGCGCCTGCTTGAGGCCGAGGCTGATGCGGCGCTTGTCGGAATCGACCTCCAGCACCATCACGTCCACTTCCTGGCTGGTCGAAACGATCTTGCCCGGATGAACGTTCTTCTTCGTCCAGCTCATTTCGGATACGTGGACCAGGCCCTCGATACCCGCTTCCAGCTCCACGAAGGCGCCGTATTCGGTGATGTTGGTCACCGTGCCGGAAACCTTCGCGCCGACCGGGTACTTGGCGGCGACGCCTTCCCACGGATCGCTTTCGAGCTGCTTCATGCCCAGGCTGATGCGCTGGGTGTCGGCGTTGATGCGCACGATCTGCACCTTCACGGTGTCACCGATATTGATGACTTCGCTCGGGTGGTTGACCCGCTTGTAGCTCATGTCGGTGACGTGGAGCAGGCCGTCGATGCCGCCCAGGTCCACGAAGGCGCCGTAATCGGTGATGTTCTTGACCACGCCGTCGATCACCTGACCCTCGGCCAGCTTGTCGATCAGCTCGCTGCGCTGCTCGGCGCGGGTTTCTTCCAGAACCGCGCGGCGCGAAACGACGATGTTGCCGCGGCGGCGGTCCATCTTCAGGATCTGGAACGGCTGCGGCATGTCCATCAGCGGGGTCACGTCGCGCACCGGGCGAATGTCCACCTGGCTGCCGGGGAGGAAGGCCACGGCGCCGTCGAGATCGACGGTGAAGCCGCCCTTCACGCGGCCGAAGATGCGGCCTTCGACGCGTTTGCCTTCGCCGAATTCGTCTTCGAGCTTGTCCCACGCGGCTTCGCGGCGGGCGCGGTCGCGGCTGAGCATGGCTTCGC
>JBIQKC010000023.1:0-47992 GCA_044506885.1 Sphingomonadales bacterium | reverse complement strand
TGCGGGTCTCCTTAGGGAGCCGGCCTCTCGCGGGCCGGGTCTCCGTCAGGAAAACAAACGCGGGGCGAAACCGGTTCCGGCTTAGGGTCCGTACTCAATAGCCGGCGCACAAATCCCTGCGGGACGTCCGGATGGCTTCCATCTCGAACGAAGCCGCGCTTGCCATGGCGGCCAGCCGTGGCCGCGCGCGCCTTCGTCCGATATGTTCGCCATCCGAACGCCTCGGGCGCGCCGGCTATTGAGTACGGACCCTAGATCAGTTCGACCGCCAGCGCCGTCGCCTCGCCGCCGCCGATGCAGAGGCTGGCGACGCCGCGCTTGAGGCCCTTCTGCTTCAGCGCATTGAGCAGCGTGACGACGATGCGCGAGCCGCTGGCCCCGATCGGATGGCCGAGCGCGGTGGCGCCGCCGTTGATGTTGATCTTCTCGTGCGGGATGCCGATGTCGCGCATCGCGAACATGGCGACGCAGGCGAAGGCTTCGTTCACTTCCCACAGCTCTACGTCGTCCACCGACCAGCCGGCCTTCTCCAGCACCTTCTCGATCGCGCCCACCGGGGCGGTGGTAAAGTCCTTCGGCTCCTGCGCGTGCGCGGCCATGGCGACGATTCGCGCGACCGGCGTCTTGCCTTGCGCGCCCGCCACGCTGGCGCGCGTCAGCACCAGAGCGGCGGCCCCGTCGGAGATCGAGCTGGAAGTGGCGGCGGTGATCGTGCCGTCCTTGGCGAAAGCGGGCCGCAGCTCCGGAATCTTCTCCGGGCGGCCTTTGCCCGGCGCTTCGTCGGTATCGACGGTGACTTCGCCCTTGCGGGTCTTGATCATGACCGACGCGATCTCGTCCTTGAACGCGCCCGAGGCGATCGCGGCATTGGCCCGCGCCAGCGATTCGATCGAGAAGCCGTCCATCTCCTCACGCGTCAGCTGGTAGGCGTCGGCGGTATCCTGCGCGAAAGTGCCCATTGCGCGGCCGGCGTCGTATGCGTCTTCCAGCCCGTCGAGGAACATATGGTCGTAAGCCGTATCGTGCCCGATCCGCGCGCCCGAGCGGTGCTTCTTGAGCAGGTAGGGCGCGTTGGTCATGCTCTCCATGCCCCCCGCGATCACCAGGTCCACTGCGCCCGCGGCCAGCGCCTCGGATCCCATGATGATCGTCTGCATCCCGCTTCCGCAGACCTTGTTGACCGTGGTCGCCTGCGCCGATTTCGGCAGCCCGGCCTTCAGCGCTGCCTGCCGCGCGGGGGCCTGGCCGAGTCCGGCGGGAAGCACGCAGCCCATGTAGACGCGCTCGACATCGTCGCCGTTCACCCCGGCGCGCTCGACCGCCGCCTTCACCGCCGTTGCGCCGAGATCGGTCGCGGAAACCTCCGCCAGCGCGCCCTGCATCGAGCCCATCGGGGTGCGGGCATAGGAAAGGATGACGATCGGATCGGCTTCGTTGAACGTGGGCATGGGGGAAGGGGCCTCTCGCGTGAGTGTCGGAAACACCGGTTACCTAGTCATGCGTCGGGAGCAAGACAATCGGCTCGTGGCGGTACGCCGGAATCCGGCAGATTCGAGCCATATTCCGGGGCAGTTTGTGCGACTCGTTCGCAACTGCGGCAAAAAGCCGGTACGGCCCCTTGAACGCCGTTGAGGCCCGGACTAGGGCGCGTGGCTAACTCAACAGCCCCCGGACGAGTCAGCCCCTTGGTCGACCTTTCGCAATACCTGCCGATCCTGATATTCCTGGTCTTCGCGGGAGGGCTTTCGGCGCTGTTCGTGTTTCTGCCGATGGGCGTCGCCCGCCTGACCGGGGCGCACAATCCGAACGCCGAGAAACTCAGCGAATACGAGTGCGGCTTCCCGGCGTTCGAGGATCCGCGCAGCCAGTTCGACGTGCGCTTCTACCTGATCGCTATCCTGTTCATCATCTTCGATCTCGAAGCCGCGTTCCTGTTTCCCTGGGCGGTGAGCCTCGACCTGACGGGCTGGCCGGGCTGGATCACGATGATGGTGTTCCTGTTCGAGCTTGGCGTCGGCCTTGCCTATGCGTGGAAGAAGGGAGCGCTCGAATGGGAGTGATCCAGCCTGCCCCGAACGGTCCCGGCTCCGGCGTGGTGACGCCGCCCGACGCCGATTTCTTCACCGGCCTCAACGCCGAAGTGAACGACAAGGGTTTCCTCGTCGTCGGGGCGGAGGAATTGTTCCAGTGGGCGCGCACCGGCAGCCTGTGGTGGATGACCTTCGGCCTCGCCTGCTGCGCGGTCGAGATGATCCACGTCAACATGCCGCGCTACGATATGGAGCGCTTCGGCGCCGCCCCGCGCGCCAGCCCGCGCCAGAGCGACGTGATGATCGTCGCCGGCACGCTGTGCAACAAGATGGCCCCGGCGCTGCGCAAGGTCTACGACCAGATGTCGGACCCGAAGTACGTCATCAGCATGGGAAGCTGCGCCAACGGCGGCGGCTATTACCATTACAGCTATTCGGTGGTGCGCGGGTGCGACCGGATCGTGCCTGTGGACATCTACGTCCCCGGCTGCCCGCCGACCGCCGAGGCGCTGCTCTATGGCGTGATGCAGCTCCAGCGGAAGATCCGCCGCGCGGGGACCATCGAGAGATGAGGGGCTCGCGCTAACATGGCCACCGTCCTGCATCCGGCCCCGCGCTTCGCTTCCAACGAAGGCGTGCGGGAAGCGCTCAGCACGGCGCTGGGCGACATGCTCCTCGTCTCGAAGGAAGAGCATGGCGAGATCGTGCTCGGCGTCCAGCGCGAGCGGATCGAGGATGCGCTGCGCCTGCTGCGCGACGAGCACGAATACCAGCAGTTGATGGAGATCGCCGGCGCCGACTACCCGAGCCGCGAGGAGCGGTTCGAGGTCGTCTACATGCTGCTGTCGGTCACGAAGAACCACCGCGTGATGGTGAAGCTCCGCGCCGCCGAGAATACCCCGGTGCCGACCGTCACGACCCTCTGGCCGGTCGCCGGCTGGCTGGAGCGCGAGGTGTTCGACATGTACGGCGTGGTCTTCGACGGTAACACCGACCTGCGCCGCATCCTCACCGACTACGGCTTCGAAGGGCATCCCTTCCGCAAGGACTTCCCGCTCACCGGCTATCAGGAACTGCGCTATTCCGAGGAGGAAAAGCGCGTGGTGTACGAACCGGTGGAACTGGCGCAGGACTTCCGCACCTTCGATTTCATGAGCCCGTGGGAAGGCGCGGACTATATCCTGCCGGGCGACGAGAAGGCCGCCGAAACTCCTGTTCCGCCGCCGGTCGCGCAGCCCAAGACGACCGGGAAGCCCGCCGACACCGGCGCGGGCAAGGCGACGAACGACAAGGCTGCGAACAAGGCAAGCAACGGCTCGCCCGCGCAGCGCAAGTCGCGCAAGAAGGAACCGGCCGCGCCGAAGCCGACCGAGGATCGCCCGGTCCGCAAACCGCGCGCGACAAAGGCCAAGGACGATACGAAGCCGAAGGCTCCCGCCAAACCGCGTCGGAAAAAGACCGAGGGAGACGCTGAATGAGCGGTCTCGCGCTCGACCAGTCGCCCACTACCGGCGACGAGGTCATCGCCAACTACACGATCAACTTCGGTCCGCAGCACCCGGCGGCGCACGGCGTGCTGCGCATGGTGATGGAACTGGACGGCGAGATCATCGAGCGGATCGATCCGCACGTCGGCCTGCTCCACCGCGGCACCGAGAAGCTGATCGAGCACAAGACCTACCTCCAGGCGTTGCCCTATTTCGACCGGCTGGACTACTGCTCGCCGCTCGGCATGGAGCACTCCTATGTGCTGGCGATCGAGAAGCTGCTCAATCTCGAGGTGCCGCTGCGCGCGCAGTATCTGCGGGTGCTGTTCGCGGAACTGACGCGCATCTGCAACCACATGCTCAATCTCGGCAGTCATGTGATGGATGTCGGCGCGATGACGGCGAACCTGTGGGTGTTCGAGATCCGCGAGGATTGCATGAACTTCTTCGAGCGCGCGTCGGGCGCCCGGATGCACAGCGCCTGGTTCCGCCCCGGCGGCGTGCATCAGGACGTGCCGCTGAAGCTGCTGACCGACATCGGCGACTGGCTCGACACGCGCCTGCCGCGCCTGTTCGAGGACGCGATGAGCCTCGTCGTCGACAACCGCATCTTCAAGCAGCGCAACGTCGATATTGCGGTGGTGAGCAGGGCGGACGCGCTGGCGTGGGGCTTTTCCGGCCCGATGATCCGCGCCGCCGGCATCCCGTGGGACTTGCGCAAGAGCCAGCCCTACGACGTCTACGATCGGATGGATTTCGAAGTGCCGGTGGGCACCAATTCGGACTGCTACGACCGCTTCATGGTCCGGGTGGAAGAAGTGCGCCAGTCGGCCCGCATCATGAAGCAGTGTCTGGCCGAAATGCCCGAAGGCCCGGTGGCGAGCGACGACCGCAAGGTGGTGCCGCCCAAGCGCGCCGAGATGAAGCAGTCGATGGAAGCGCTGATCCACCACTTCAAGCTCTACACAGAAGGCTTCCACGTGCCGGCGGGCGAGGTTTACGTGGCGACCGAAAGCCCCAAGGGCGAATTCGGCGTCTATCTGGTCAGCGACGGCAGCAACAAGCCCTACCGCTGCAAGATCCGCCCGACTGCGTTCAGCCACCTCCAGGCGATGGATTTCATGTGCAAGGGCCACATGCTGCCTGACGCGATCCCGGCGCTCTGCGCGATCGACGTGGTGTTCGGGGAGTGCGACCGGTAATGGCCGAGCGTCACGTAGAACCCGATACCCCCGAACTGCGCGAGCGGTGGGGCAGCTTCGCCTGGACGGACGAGAACGCCGCCAGCGCGAAAGAGGCCATCGCGCGCTATCCCGAGGGGCGGCAACGCAGCGCTGTGATGCCGCTGCTCGACCTCGCCCAGCGGCAGGTCGGGGCGGAGACGCAGACGCAGGGCTGGCTGCCGATCCCGGTGATCGAATTCGTCGCGCGCGAACTCGACATGCCGGTCATCCGCGTGCTCGAGGTCGCGACGTTCTACACGATGTTTAACCTCGTGCCGGTCGGTCGCTTCCACGTGCAGGTCTGCGGCACCACCCCGTGCATGCTGCGCGGCTCGGACGATATTCTCGCCGCCTGCTACCGGCGCGGGATGAAGAAGGGCCACACCACCGGGGACGGGATGTGGACCCTCACCGAAGTCGAATGCATGGGCAACTGCGCCTCGGCCCCGATGGTCCAGATTAACGACGACAATTACGAAGACCTGACCGCAGAGCGGCTCGATGCGGTGCTCGATGCACTCGCCGCCGGCCAGCAGCCGAAGACGGGCACGCAGGAACCGGGGCGGCATACGGTCGAGCCTGTCGGCGGGCCGACCACGCTCAAGGAAATGGTCTCCGCCAACCACGATTACAGGAGCGAGTGGTGATGGCTGCTTCCACCCGCGCCCCCATTTTCGTCGTTCCCGCGAAAGCGGGAACCCGGTCGGCTCTCGCGCGGGGCCGTAGCTGCTACGCGGTTCTCGCGTTCGCGGGGATGGCGAAGGAAGGGGAAGGGTGCTGATGGAACTCATCGTCCCCCTCATCGTCGCGCTGGTTCTGATCGTGATCGCCTGGAAGGTGTTCAAGGGCATGGTCAAGACCGTGGCGCTGGTTGGCATCGCGGTGCTGGCGGCGATCTATGTGTTCGGCACCGGGGGGCTCGGCTGATGCTCGCCGACAAGGACCGCATCTTCACCAACCTCTACGGCTATCAGGACTGGCGCCTGAAGGCTGCCCAGGCGCGTGGCGACTGGGACGAGACCAAGAAGCTCATGTCCGTCGGCCAGGACGCGATCATCGAGGAAGTAAAGGCTTCCGGCCTGCGCGGGCGCGGCGGCGCGGGCTTCCCGACCGGCATGAAGTGGTCCTTCATGCCCAAGGAATCGAAGGACGGCCGCCCCAGCTTCCTGGTCATCAACGGCGACGAATCCGAACCGGGATCGTGCAAGGATCGTGAGATCATGCGCCACGATCCGCACAAGCTGGTCGAAGGCGCGCTGATCGCCGGCTTCGCGATGCGCGCCCGCGCCGCATACATCTACGTGCGCGGCGAGTTCATCCGCGAGACGGAAACGCTCAGAGCGGCGGTGGCCGAGGCGTATGACGCAGGCCTGTTGGGCAAGAACGCCGCCGGTTCGGGCTACGATTTCGACGTCTTCGTCCATCGCGGGGCAGGGGCTTACATCTGCGGCGAAGAAACCGCGATGATCGAAAGCCTGGAAGGCAAGAAGGGCCAGCCGCGCCTCAAGCCGCCGTTCCCGGCCGGCGCGGGCCTTTATGGCTGCCCGACCACGGTCAACAACGTTGAGAGCATCGCGGTCGTGCCCACGATCCTGCGGCGCGGCGCGGCGTGGTTCGCCGGCTTCGGGCGCGAGAACAACAAGGGCACCAAGCTGTTCCAGATTTCGGGACACGTCGAAAAGCCCTGCGTCGTCGAAGAGGCGATGAGCATCCCGTTCAGCGAGCTGATCGAGAAGCACTGCGGCGGCATTCGCGGCGGCAGGGACAACCTGCTGGCGGTGATCCCCGGCGGCTCCTCGGTCCCGCTCGTCCCGGCGGAGCAAATCTGGGACGCGCCGATGGATTTCGACGGGCTGCGCGATCTTGGCTCCGGCCTCGGCACCGCCGGCGTGATCGTGATGGACAAGTCGACCGACGTGGTCCGCGCGATCAGCCGCATCTCCTATTTCTACAAGCACGAGAGCTGCGGCCAGTGCACCCCGTGCCGCGAGGGCACCGGCTGGATGTGGCGCGTGATGGAACGCCTGCGCACCGGCGATGCCGAAATGGACGAGATCGACGCGCTGTTCCAGGTCACAAAGCAGGTCGAAGGCCACACCATCTGCGCCCTCGGCGACGCCGCTGCCTGGCCGATCCAGGGTCTGATCCGGCATTTCAGATCGGAATTGGAGCGGCGGATCGCCGAACGCGAAAGCGCGATGCGGGAGGCGGCGGAGTGAGACGAGGAATCCGGCTATCTCCGCTAATGGTGGCGCTGGTGACAGCCGCCCCCGGTGCTGCCCAAGTGAAATATAATACCGGCGACGAGGTTCGTAGGACGCTGCGTGTATTTGCAGACTGCGTTGTTCAAAGACACGCGGAACAGGCGTTTGACGTCTTGCAGGATCCTGAGGCAACGGCGCCCGGCACGATTACGCGGGAGGCGCGCCGTCTGATCGATAGCAGGTGCCTGGGTTCCGCGACCGCGTCTCTGCAGGCGCCCGCAGACCTGTATTGGCCCGCAATTGCGGAGGCTCTAATTGCAGAGCACCACATGCTGGACGGTCAGCAGAGCTTTGAAAGAGTCTCGCCCCTGCTGCACCCGGCGTTCTCCGAGAGTCCTTCCGATGCGGACGCTGCGTCGAGCCCGGAGAGCGGTAACGAGAACGAAATCACGGCACGGTCGAGGTATGCTCTTATGTCGCGACTCGGGGAGTGCACAGTCCGGAGAGATAGCGCGAAATCTCAGCAGATTTTGAAGACGGAAGTGGCATCCGATGAAGAGCGCGCCGCAGCGCAGGCTCTGGCGCCGACCATCGGCAGCTGTTTTACCAAAGGTAACATCAGCTTCAACGTACCGATGATTCGGGCGATGGTTGCCCTCAACTATTTCAAGCTGGCTGCTGCGAATGAGGCGCAACCAAACGCAAGTGATATACACTGATGCCCAAAGTCACCGTAGACGGCCAGGAAATCGAGGTCCCCAACGGGGCGACCGTGCTGCAAGCCTGTGAGCTTGCCGGCAAGGAAATCCCGCGTTTCTGCTATCACGAACGGCTGAGCATCGCCGGCAATTGCCGCATGTGTCTGGTCGAAGTGAAGCCGGGTCCCCCCAAGCCGCAGGCGAGCTGCGCGCTGCCCGCCACCGACGGGCAGGAAATCTTCACCGCCACCGAGATGGTGAAGAAGGCGCGCGAAGGGGTGATGGAGTTCCTGCTCATCAACCACCCGCTCGATTGCCCGATCTGCGATCAGGGCGGCGAGTGCGACTTGCAGGATCAGGCCATGGCCTATGGCCGCGGCGGCTCGCGCTTCCACGAGAACAAGCGCGCCGTCACCGAGAAGTACATGGGCCCGCTGATCAAGACGATCATGACCCGCTGCATCCACTGCACCCGCTGCATCCGCTTCTCCGAGGAGATCGCCGGCGTGGACGAAATCGGCGCGCTCTATCGCGGCGAGGACATGCAGATCACGACTTATCTGGAGCACGCGGCGAAGCACGAACTGTCGGCCAACGTGATCGACCTGTGCCCGGTCGGCGCGCTGACCAGCCGCCCCTATGCCTACGAAGCGCGGCCGTGGGAGCTGAAGAAGACGCTCGGCATCGACGTCAGCGACGCGATGGGCTCGAACATCCGCATCGATTCCCGCGGCCGCGCGGTGCTGCGCGTGCTCCCGCGCAATAACGACGACGTCAACGAGGAATGGATCAGCGACAAGGCGCGCTACCAGGTAGAGGGCCTGAACGCCCGCCGGCTCGACAAGGTGTGGATCCGCAAAAAGGGTAAGCTGGCGCAGGCCAGCTGGGACGAGGCGTTTGCCGCCATCGCCAGGGCAAAACCCGGCAAAAGCATCGCCGCGGTTGCCGGCGATCTCGTCGATTGCGAAACGATGTTCGCGGCGAAGGCGCTGCTCAAGGCGCTCGGATCCGACCTGATCGAAAGCCGCCAGACCGGCATGGCCTACGCCACCGGCAATCTCGCGGCGGTGAACTTCAACAGCACCTTCGCCGGGATCGAGGATGCCGACGCCATCCTCATCGTCGGCAGTCACATCCGCTGGGAAGCCCCGCTGCTCAATGTGCGCCTGCGCAAGGCGGTGAAGCGCGGAGCGAAAGTGTTCGTGGTCGGCCCCCACTGGGAGACGACTTACCCGACCACCTTCCTCGGCGAGGATCTGGCCGTGCTGAACAAGCTGCCCGAGGATGCGGCGGACGCGCTGGCGCAGGCCGAACGCCCGGCGCTGATTCTCGGCGGTGCGGCGTTGGCCAAGGGCGCTCTCGATGCGGGTCTCGCGCTCGCGGAGCAGTACAAGCTGGTTCGAGAGGACTGGAGCGGCTTCAACGTCATCCACATGGCCGCCGCGCGCATGGGCGCGCTGATGCTCGGCTTCGCGCAAGAGGGTGGCATGGCGGACATCGCCGAGGCCAAACCCAAGGTCCTGCTCTCGCTCGGCGCGGACGAAGTCGATTACGGCCAGTTCGCCGAGAGCCTGAAGGTCTATATCGGCCATCACGGCGACAAGGGCGCGCATGCGGCCGACGTGATCCTCCCCGCCAGCGCCTACACCGAGAAGGCCGGTACCTACGTCAACGGCGAAGGCCGGGTGCAGTTTGCCGACAAGGCGGTCTTCGCGCCGGGCGACGCGCGCGAAGACTGGACCATTCTGCGCGCGCTGGCCGATGCGCTGGGCGTCTCTGTCGGTTTCGACAGCTTCGACGAATTGCGCGCAGCGATGGTGACCGAGGTTCCGGCGCTGGGCGTCGAAGGGCTCGCCGATTACGGGGCGCTGCCCAAAGCCGGGAAGGGCGCCAAGGCGGAAGGCGCGATCGCGGCCTATCCGATCGCGGACTTCTACCTCACCAACCCCATCGCCCGGTGCAGCCCGACGATGCAGCGCTGCTCCGCCGAACTGCTGCACGGCGAAGATCTGGCGGAGGCGGCGGAATGAGTGGGTTCGACCAAATCCTCCCCGGCACGGGGAGGGGGACCATGCGAAGCATGGTGGAGGGGCACACGCGAGTGCTCCCGACCTCGCGGCGTCCGGTTCACCGCGCGTGCCGCTCCACCCCCGGCCTGCGGCCGGCGGTCCCCCTCCCCCACCGGGGGAGGATCGCATGACCGAGTTCTTCCAGACATGGTATGTGTGGCTGCCGTTCGTCGGTCGTATCGAGCTCGGCATGACTTACGAATGGGCGTGGTTCACCGCCACAATCGCCGGTATCCTGCTGATCGCCCTGCCGCTGTTGCTGGCGGTGGCGATGATCATCTACGCCGATCGCAAGATCTGGGCGGCGATGGCGCTCCGGCGCGGCCCCAACGTTGTCGGTCCGTTCGGCTTGCTGCAAAGCTTCGCCGACGGGCTCAAGGTGTTCCTCCAGGAAACCATCGTCCCCTCGGCGGCGAACAAGGGCATCTTCCTGCTCGCGCCGATCGTCACGTTTACGGTGGCGCTGCTGGCCTGGGCGGTGATTCCGTTCAATTCGGGCGCCGTGCTCGCCGACATCAACGTCGGCCTGCTCTACATCCTCGCCGTCAGTTCGCTCGGGGTATACGGCGTGGTGATGTCGGGCTGGGCTTCGAACTCGAAGTACCCGTTCTTCTCCGCCATGCGCGCCGCGGCGCAGATGATTTCCTACGAAGTCTCGATCGGCTTCATCCTCGTCTGCGTGGTGCTGTGGGCCGGCAGCTTCAACCTCAACGACATCATCGAGGCGCAGCGCGGCCACGGCATCGGCGGTATCGTCAACGGCTTCTGGTTCAACCTGCTGCTGTTCCCGATGTGGGTGTTGTTCCTGATCTCCGCGCTGGCCGAAACCGCGCGCGCGCCGTTCGACCTGACCGAGGCCGAAAGCGAGCTCGTTGCCGGCTACCAGACCGAATATTCGAGCATGAGCTTCGCGCTGTTCTGGCTCGGCGAATACGCCAACGTCCTGCTGATGTGCGCGCTCAACGCGATCCTGTTCTTCGGCGGCTGGCTGCCCCCGCTGGAGCTGGAGATACTGTACTGGATTCCGGGCTGGATCTGGCTTTTCGCCAAGATCTTCCTGTTCTTCTTCATCTTCTCGTGGGTCAAGGCGACCGTTCCGCGCTTTCGCTACGACCAGCTTATGCGGCTCGGGTGGAAAGTGTTCCTGCCGATGAGCCTGATCTTCATCGTGCTGGTTTCCGGCTATCTGATGTTCACGAGGTACGGATGACCCTCGCCCAATTCGTCAAGTCGTTCACCCTGTGGGAGTTCGTGAAGGCGCATGCCCTCACGCTGAAGTACTTCTTCAAGCCCAAGGCGACGATCAACTACCCGTTCGAGAAGAACCCGCTCTCCCCGCGCTTTCGCGGCGAGCATGCGCTGCGCCGCTATCCCAACGGCGAGGAGCGCTGCATCGCCTGCAAGCTGTGCGAGGCGATCTGCCCGGCGCAGGCGATCACCATCGAGTCGGAGCCGCGCGAGGACGGCAGCCGCCGCACCACGCGCTACGACATCGACATGACCAAGTGCATCTATTGCGGCTTCTGCCAGGAAGCTTGCCCGGTGGATGCCATCGTCGAAGGGCCGAACTTCGAATACGCGACCGAAACGCGCGAGGAACTGCTCTACGACAAGGCGAAACTTCTGGCCAACGGGGACAAGTGGGAGCGGGCCATCGCCGCGAACCTTGAAGCCGATGCGCCCTATCGGTAGGCGGCGCGGCGTGATCGATTCAGCCAAGCAAATCCTCCCCGGAACGGGGAGGGGGACCATCCGAAGGATGGTGGAGGGGCACGTGCAAGTGCTCCCGACCTCGATGCGTCCGGTTCACCGCCCGTGCCCCTCCACCCCCGGCCTGCGGCCGGCGGTTCCCCTCCCCGTGCCGGGGAGGATCGGGTGATCCAGCTCCTCGCCTTCTACCTCTTCGCCGCGCTGACGATCCTTTCGGGCGTGTTCGTCATCATGGCGCGCAACCCGGTGCATTCGGTGCTGTGGCTGATCCTGGCGTTCTTCAACGCGGCGGGCCTGATGGTGATCGTCGGGGCGGAGTTCATCGCCATGCTGCTGGTGATCGTCTACGTCGGCGCGGTCGCGGTGCTGTTCCTGTTCGTGGTCATGATGCTCGACATCGACTTTGCCGAGCTGCGCGCCGGATTCATCCGCAATTTCCCGCTGGGTATCGCCATAGCGCTGGTCCTGCTGGCGGAGATCGTGCTGGGCGTCGGGGCCTATCGCGCGGGCGCGCTCGACCTCGGCACGCCCGACGGTTCGGCCGCGCCGCTGCTCGACCGGAGCAATATCGAAAGCATCGGCGCGCTGCTCTACGGCCGCTACCTGTTCCTGTTCGAAACCGCCGGCCTGATCCTGCTGGTGGCGATGGTCGGCGCGATCGTCCTCACCCACCGCGAACGCCGCGCCTGGCGCGGGCAGCAGGACATCGCGAAGCAGATCGCCCGCAAGCCTTCGGAAGCGGTCGTCAACACGAAGCCCGAAGTGGGGCAGGGGGTTTCGCTGTGATCGGCATCGAACATTACGTCGTCGTCAGCTCGATCCTGTTCGTGCTCGGCGTGCTCGGCATCTTCCTCAACCGCAAGAACGTGATCGTCATCCTGATGGCGATCGAGCTGATCCTGCTCGCGGTGAACATCAACCTCGTCGCGTTCAGCGCCTTCCTCGGCGATCTGACCGGGCAGGTCTTCGCGATGTTCGTGCTCACCGTGGCGGCGGGCGAGGCGGCGATCGGCCTTGCGATCCTGGTCATCTATTTCCGCGCCCGCGGCACCATCGCGGTCGATAGCGTCGACCGGCTGAAGGGATAAGGCGTGTCCACTTCGATCCTCGTCATCGTCTTCGGACCATTGCTCGCGGCTATCATTGCCGGGCTCGGCAACCGCGCGCTCGGCAATGTCGTCGCCAAGTCGCTGACCACCGGCGCGCTGTTCCTGTCGTGCGCGCTCTCGTGGCCGATCTTCCTCGACTATCTCGGCGGCGATGTGCCGGCGCAGGTCGTGCCGGTGCTCAAGTGGGTCGAAAGCGGCGCGATGACGTTCGACTGGGCGCTGCGCGTCGACACGCTGACTGCGATCATGCTGGTGGTCGTCACCACCGTCTCCGCGCTCGTGCACCTCTATTCGTGGGGCTACATGGCGGAAGACCCGGACCAGCCGCGGTTCTTCGCCTACCTCAGCCTGTTCACCTTCGCGATGCTGATGCTGGTGACGGCGGACAACCTCGTGCAGATGTTCTTCGGCTGGGAAGGCGTCGGCCTCGCCAGCTACCTGCTGATCGGGTTCTGGTTCAGGAAGCCCACTGCCAATGCGGCCGCGATCAAGGCCTTCGTGGTCAACCGCGTGGGCGATCTCGGCTTCATGCTCGGCATCTTCGGCACGTTCCTGGTGTTCCAGACGACCTCGATCCCCGAAATCCTCGCCGCCGCGCCGGCGATGCAGGGCGTCAGCCACATCACCTTCCTCGGCATGCGGCTCGATACGATGACGATCCTGTGCCTGCTGCTGTTCGTCGGCGCGATGGGCAAGTCGGCCCAGCTGGGCCTGCACACCTGGCTGCCGGACGCGATGGAAGGCCCGACGCCGGTATCCGCGCTGATCCACGCCGCCACGATGGTCACGGCGGGCGTGTTCATGGTCTGCCGCCTGTCGCCGATGTTCGAGGCCGCGCCCGCCGCGCTGACTTTCGTCACCTTCATCGGCGCCGCCACCTGCCTGTTCGCCGCCACCGTCGGCACCACGCAGTGGGACATCAAGCGGGTCATCGCCTATTCGACATGCAGCCAACTCGGCTACATGTTCTTCGCCGCCGGCGTCGGTGCCTATGGCGCGGCGATGTTCCACCTGTTCACGCATGCCTTCTTCAAGGCGCTGCTGTTCCTCGGCGCGGGATCGGTGATCCACGCGATGCACCACGAACAGGACATGCGGTACTACGGCAACCTGCGGAAAAGCATCCCGATCACCTTCTGGGCGATGATGGCCGGCACGCTGGCGATCACCGGCGTGGGCGTGCTGGGCGTGTTCGGCTTCGCCGGCTTCTACTCCAAGGACGCGATCTTGGAGGCGGCCTTCGCCAGCGGCACGGAGATGGGCAGCGCGGCGTTCTGGATCGGCGCCTTCGCCGCCTTGCTTACCAGCTTCTATTCGTGGCGGCTGATGTTCCTGACCTTCTGGGGCAAGCCGCGCTGGGCCCGCAGCGAGCATATCCAGCACGCTGTCCACGACGCGCATGGTCACGGACACGGCCAGGGAGATCCGCATGGCCACGCGGCTGGCGACAATCCGCCGGCGCAGGAACACGCGGGGCATGACGTGACTCACGATGTCCCCGATCCGCATCATGGCGACGGCACTGCCGGCTATCACCCGCATGAGAGCCCATGGCCGATGCTGGTGCCGCTCGTCCTGCTCTCGGTCGGGGCGGTCTTCGCCGGCTTCGTGTTCCACCACCAGTTCATCGACGGCGAAGCGTTCTGGAACGGTTCGATCGCCTATAACGAGCACCTGATCCATGCGATGCACGAAGTGCCGACATGGGTGAAGCTGACCGCCAGCTTCGTCATGCTGATCGGCCTCGCCATCGCCTGGCTGGCCTATATCGGCGACACCTCGATTCCGGAAAAGACGGTCGCGCAGATCGGGCCGATCTACCGCTTCCTCTACAACAAGTGGTACTTCGACGAACTGTACGACTTCCTGTTCGTTCGCCCCGCATTCCGGTTCGGACGGTTGTTGTGGAAGCGCGGTGACGAAGGGACCATCGACCGCTTCGGACCGAACGGCACGGCCTGGGTCATGCAGCAGGGCGCGATCCTCGCGCGGCGCGTGCAGTCCGGCTACCTGACCAGCTACGCGCTGATCATGCTTCTCGGGCTCGTGGCCGCGATCACCTGGGTGCTCGCGTGATGGAGGGCTTTCCCATTCTGTCGACGATGCTGCTCGTGCCGATGCTGGGCGCGATCGCCTGCCTGTTCGTGGGCGATAAGGCCGCGCGCACCATCGCGCTCGCAGCGACCCTGATCGATCTCGCGCTTGGAATTCTCCTCTGGGCCAATTTCGACATCGGCGGCGCGCAGTGGCAGTTCGTGGAACGGGCGCCGGTCTTCGCCGGGTTCTCCTGGGCGCTCGGTATCGACGGCATCGCGCTGATGCTGATCGTGCTCAGCGTGTTCCTGATGCCGATATGCATCCTCGCCAGCCATTCGATCGACAAGCGCGTCGGCGAATACATGGCGACCTTCCTGTTCATGGAAGTGCTGATGATCGGCGTGTTCGCCGCGCAGGACCTGCTGCTGTTCTACATCTTCTTCGAAGCCGGCCTGATCCCGATGTACCTGATCATCGGCGTGTGGGGCGGCCAGAACCGGATTTACGCGGCGTACAAGTTCTTCCTCTACACGCTGCTCGGCTCGGTGCTGATGCTAATCGCCATGCTGTGGATGGTGATCGAGGCCGGGACTACCGACATCCCGACGCTGATGGCCTACGATTTCCCGGCCGGCGCGCAGACCTGGCTGTGGCTCGCGTTCTTCGCCAGCTTCGCGGTGAAGATGCCGATGTGGCCGCTCCACACCTGGCTGCCCGATGCGCACGTGCAGGCGCCCACGGCGGGTTCGGTGATCCTGGCGGGCGTGCTGCTGAAGATGGGCGGCTACGGCTTCATCCGCTTCAGCCTGCCGATGTTCCCCGAAGCGAGCGCGCAGTTCATGTGGCTGATCTGGGGTCTCAGCATGGCGGCGGTGGTCATCACCAGCCTGATCGCGCTGGTGCAGCACGACATGAAGAAGCTGATCGCCTATTCCTCGGTGGCGCACATGGCCATCGTCACGGTCGGCCTGTTCGCCTTCAATGTTCAGGGCCTCGAAGGCGCGGTGATAGTGATGTTGTCGCACGGCCTCGTCTCCGGCGCGCTGTTCCTGTGCGTGGGCGTGATCTACGACCGCCTCCATACGCGTGAGATCGACCGCTACGGCGGGTTGTCGATCAACATGCCGAAGTACGCACTGTTCTTCATGCTGTTCACCATGGCCAGCATCGGCCTTCCCGGCACCAGCGGCTTCGTCGGCGAATTCCTGAGCCTCGCGGGCATCTATCAGGTGTCGAGCTGGGTCACCGCAGTCTGCGCCACCGGCATCATCCTCGGCGCGGCGTACATGCTCTACCTCTACTGGCGCATCGCCTTCGGCGTGCAGAGGAATGCCGATGCCGCGGCGATGCCGGACCTGAGCCCGCGCGAATGGCTGATGCTCGGGCCGATCGCGGCGGCGGTGCTGTGGATGGGCGTCTATCCGGAAAGCTTCCTCGCCCCTATCCGCGCCGACATCCAGGCGCTCGACGCGCGCCTCGCCCGCGCCGCGCCGGAAGGCGATGCGCATCTTGTCATCGGCGAAAGCGCGCCTGCCGCCGCCGAAGCGCATGAGGGAGCGCACTGATGGACTTCGCCGCTTCCCTTACGCTGATCGCACCGGAAATCGTTCTTTCGCTCAGCAGCCTCGTGCTGTTGCTGGTTGCCGCCTGGGCTGGCGACAGGGCGGCGAACGTCGTCACCTGGATCGGCTGCCTGGTCCTTGCCGTGTGCTTCGCGCTGGTAGCTCCGGCGGTCTGCGCCGGCGCTTCGGGGCCGGATACGGAGGCGTTCTTCGGCCAGTTCCGGGGCGACGCTTTCGCCGGGTTCGCCAAGCTGCTGATCTATGCCGCCAGCGGCGCGGCGCTGGTCGTCGCTCCGTCTTTCTTCGGGCGAACCGGCGCGATGCGGGCGGAATATCCGGTTCTGGTGCTGCTGGCCACGCTCGGCATGAGCATCATGGTCTCGGCCGCCGACCTGCTGACGCTATACATCGGGCTCGAGCTGAACTCCCTCGCCGCCTACGTGCTGGCCGCGTTCCTGCGCACCGATACGCGTTCGGCGGAAGCCGGTCTCAAGTACTTCGTGCTCGGCGCGCTCGCCAGCGGCATCCTGCTGTTCGGCATGAGCCTGACCTACGGCTTCACCGGCACGACGAGCTTCGGCGGCATCCGCGCGGCGCTGGATACGGGTGACGGCCTCTCGACCGGGGCGCTCTTCGGCATTGTCTTCGTGCTCGCGGGCCTGGCGTTCAAGATCAGCGCGGTGCCGTTCCACATGTGGACGCCCGACGTCTATGAAGGCGCGCCGACCCCGGTGACCGCATTCTTCGCCAGCGCGCCGAAAGTCGCCGCCGTGGCATTGACCGCGCGCGTGGCCGTGGAAGCCTTCGGCGCGCAGGCCGACGCCTGGCGGCAGATCGTGATCTTCGCCGCGCTGGCCTCGATCGTGGTCGGCGCGCTCGGTGCGATCGGCCAGACCAATATCAAGCGGCTGCTGGCCTATTCGTCGATCAACAACGTCGGCTTCATCCTGATCGGGCTCGCCGCGGCGACCGCCGAGGGGGTGAGCGCGATGCTCGTTTACCTGGCAGTCTATGTTCCGATGACGGTCGGCAGTTTCGTCGTCGTGCTGATGATGAAGGACGAGGACGGCAACCCCCTTGAGGCCATTTCCGATTTAGCGGGCCTTTCGCGCACGCGGCCGGCGCTTGCCTGGTGCCTGATGGCGCTGATGTTCAGCCTTGCGGGCATTCCCCCGCTGATGGGCTTCTGGGCCAAGCTGGTGGTGTTCTGGGCGGCGGTCGAGGCCGGCTTGCTCGCCCTAGCGTTCCTGGGCATCGCCGCATCGGTGATCGGCGCGTTCTATTACATCAAGATCGTCAAGGTGATGTTCTTCGACGATCCGGCCGACACGATCCGGGGGCGCAGCGGGTGGGCGCACTGGGCGCTGCTGGCGATCAGCGTGCTGGTCATCTCGCCGCTCGGCTATCTGTTGACGGGCGTGCTCGGCGCGTTCGCGGATGGAGCGGCGGCGGCGCTGTTCCTGCTGGCCTGATTTGCCACGGTTCGACACCGTTCCGGAAACCGGTTCCACCAGCGCCGACCTCCTCGCCCGGCTCGGTGGGAGCGAGCATGTGGCCGAAGGATACTGGCTGGTCGCCGACAGGCAGCACGCCGGGCGGGGGCGGCAGGGGCGGACATGGCTCGATGCTCCGGGCAACTTCATGGGCTCGACGGTCGTCAACCTCTCGCCGCAGGATCCGGCAGCGCCCAGCCTGTCGTTCGCGGCCGCGCTGGCGGTGTACGAGGCGCTGGTCGGCCGCGTTCCCGCTCCTGTCGCGCTCCGTCTCAAATGGCCCAACGACGTGCTGCTCGACGGTGCGAAGCTGGCCGGCATCCTGCTGGAGCGCGCCGGGAATGCGGCGGTGATCGGCATTGGCGTCAACCTCGCCTCGGCCCCGACGCTGGACGAGCGCGCCGCCGGCCATCTGCGCGAAATGGGCCCGGCGCCCGACAGGGATGCATTCGCCCATGACCTGGCCGCGAGCTTCGATCGCGAGCTCGAACGCTGGCGACAGTTCGGGCTCGAACCGCTGTTCGCCCGATGGCTCGCGGCCGCGCATCCGCCCGGTTCGCCGCTTGCCGTGCACGCGGCGGACGGGGAACGGGTTTCGGGCCGCTTCGACGGGCTTGAAGCCGACGGCGGCTTGCGGCTGCGCTTGGCGGATGGCGGCGTGCGTGTCATCCATGCGGGCGACGTCACCCTGGAAGGAGCCTGAGCCATGTTGCTCGCGGTCGATGTCGGCAACACCAATGTGGTCTTTGCGCTGTTCGACAACGGCGCCATTCGCGCGCGCTGGCGCATCGCCACCGATCCCCGCCGCACCGGCGACGAGTACGCCGTATGGTTGCTACAGCTTCTCGCGGTCGAGGGCCTGGGTCGCGAGGCGGTGACGCGGATGATCGTGTCCACGGTAGTGCCGCGCGCGCGGCATAATTTCGAGGTGCTTGGCGAGAAATATTTCGGTGTCGCACCGCTGATTGCCGGAGAAGGCGCGGCGGCGTGGGACTTCCCCATCGACGTGGACGAGCCGCGCTCGCTCGGTGCGGACCGCGCCCTGAACGCCATGG
Organism: Sphingomonadales bacterium; assembly: GCA_044506885.1. Taxonomy (GTDB): domain Bacteria; phylum Pseudomonadota; class Alphaproteobacteria; order Sphingomonadales; family Sphingomonadaceae; genus Croceibacterium_A. The sequence continues at coordinate 29,315 of JBIQKC010000023.1, read as the reverse complement.
CGGCGCACGCCGCCCATTCCGGCGACCTGATCGTGATCGACTTCGGCACCGCGACGACCTTCGACGTGGTCGATTTCAATGGCGCCTACAAGGGCGGCATCATCGCGGCCGGGATAAATCTCTCGCTCGATGCGCTGGTGCAGAATACCGCCAAGCTGCCGCGCGTCGCGATAGAGGAGCCGCGCGACGCTTCGGTGATCGGGCGCAATACCGAGGATCAGATGCTGATCGGCGTGTTCTGGGGTTACGTGGCGATGATCGAAGGGCTGGTCGCGAAACTGCGCGCCGAAATCGGCCGGCCGGCAAAGGTCGTGGCGACAGGCGGGCTGGCGCTGCTGTTTGCCCGCCACACGGAGATTTTCGATGCCGTGGACGTCGATCTGACGCTTCACGGGCTGTCGATGCTGGCCGAAAGGGCGCACCAGGCGTGAGAAAGGACTTCACACCGGAGGACGAGCTACTGTTCCTCGCGCTCGGCGGGTCGGGCGAGATCGGCATGAACGTCAACCTCTACGGCTGTCGCGGCAAGTGGCTGATGGTCGATCTGGGCATGAGCTTCGGGGCCAACGAATACCCCGGCACGGAGCTGCTCTTCGCCGATCTCGAGTTCATCGAGGAGCGCGCGGACGACCTGCTCGGGATCGTGCTCACCCACGCGCACGAGGATCACATCGGCGCCGTGCCCTATTTCGCCGCGGAGCTTGGCGTCCCGCTCTACGCCACGCCGTTCACCGCCGATCTTGTGCTGCGCAAGCTGGAGGAAGCGGGCCTGGTGGACGAGGTCGAGTTGAACGTCATCGGACGCGAGCACGGCAGTCTCCGCCTGGGCCCGTTCGAGGCCACCTACATTCCGCTCGCGCACTCGATCGCCGAAGGCAACGCGGTGCTGATCGAGACGCCGTTCGGCCGCGTATTCCATACCGGTGACTGGAAGATCGACGAAGAGCCGATGATCGGCGAGCCGGCGACCGACGAGGAACTGACCGCGATCGGCGACGAAGGCGTGCTGGCGCTGGTGTGCGATTCGACCAACGTGTTCAACCCGGCGCCGTCGGGCTCCGAAGGCGCGGTTTATCGCGGCCTGCTCGAAGAGGTCCGCCGCCACGCCGGCAAGCGGGTGCTCGTCACCACTTTCGCATCCAACGTCGCCCGGTTGCAGACGCTCGGCCACGTGGCCCGCGAAACCGGCCGCAAGCTGTGCATTGCCGGCCGCTCGCTGGAACGGATCATCGAAGTGGCGCAGGATAACGGCTATCTGGCCGACCTGCCCGAGCCGGTCGATTTCGACACCGCGATGCACTTGCCGCGCGGCGAGGTTCTGATCCTCGCCACCGGCGGCCAGGGAGAGCCGCGCGCGGCCCTTGCGCGCATTGCCGAGGACAACCATCCCCTCAGCCTCGTCGAGGGGGACGTGGTGCTGTTTTCGAGCCGGCAGATCCCCGGCAACGAGATCGCCATCGGCCGGGTGCAGAACCTTCTCGCCCATCGCGGCATCGCGATGGTAACCGACCGGCAGAGCATGATTCACGTTTCCGGCCATCCCGGAAGGCCGGAACTGGAGGCGATCTACAGCTGGATTCGCCCCGACATCCTCGTCCCCGTCCACGGCGAAATCCGCCACATGCAGGAACAGGCGCGGCTGGGCGCGACCAACGGTATCGAGCATTGCCTGTTCCAGAAGAACGGCGACATCGTGCGCCTCGCGCCGGGCAAGCCCGGCAAGCTGGCCGAAGTCCGCGTCGGCCGGCTGGTGCTCGACGGCGACATCATCGTTCCGGCTGGCGGCGATGCCATCGTCACCCGGCGGCGGCTGGCGCGGGACGGGCTGGTAATCGTCGTGCTCGACGGTCGGGGCGGGGCGCAAGTTCACGGCATCGGCCTGCCGCTCGACGAAGACTACGCCGAATTCGTCGCGGAGGCCGAGCGCGACGTGGCCGACGCCCTGCGCAAGCTGAAGGGCGCGCGGGATGTCGAGGCGATGAGCGAGGCGGCGCGTCTTGCTGCGCGCCGCGCGGCGCAGCGCTGGTCGGGAAAGAAGCCGCAAACGAAGGTCTTGCCGCCGCGATGAAATGGACTTCGATACTGGCGATCTACGCCCTGTTCTGGGTGATGAGCGCGTTCATGCTGCTTCCGTTCGGCATCAAGACTCACGACGAGGCCGGGATCGAGAAGATACCGGGCCAGGCGGATAGCGCTCCTGCGAACTTCCGCCCCGGCCGGGTCGCTATGCGCGCGACCGTGCTCGCCGCCGTTCTCTGTGCGCTCTACGTCGCCAACTACGTCAACGGATGGATCGGGGTGGACGACATCAACGTCTTCGGCCAGCCGCCGGGCTACGCTGAAGAGAACTGACAGGTTTCGAAGGATCGCCGGCGAATCGCACCATCGCCAGTTCTCACAATCCTAACCGATCAGCGTTCCGATGTCAATCGAAAATATCCATATCGGTTACGAGCGCAAGCGCTCGATTGCCTGCGCCAGCGAGACGTAGAGCTTGCCGACATCGGACGACAGCAGGGTGACCGCCATTGCATTGCCGTCGCGGGTCGACAGCACGCTGCGCAGCATCGCTTCGAAATCGTGGATGTAGCGGTTGACCGTCTCGCGGAAATCGCCGTCATCTTCGTAGATTTCGGCGATCGCGCGCGCCTCCTGGTTGTCCAGCAGCCGCACCGCGCGCCGGGCGAAGATGCCGCGGTCGCCGCGCAGGTAGCTGGCCCACGCGGTGTCGGTCACGTCGTTGGCGAAGGCCTTGGAAATGTCGATCGCGCTCGAATTCAGGCTTTCGGTAATCAGCGCCATGCGCCGCGTGAAGTCGTGATCGACCTGCTCCTCGGCGCGCTCGCGCGCATGGGCCACGCGGCGTTCGAGGTTGCCGGCCAGTTCGTTCACCACCGCAAGCTGATCGCGCAGTTGCAGCGCCACTTCGCGGCCGGAATGCCCGGCCTGGAGTGTCGCCGCCTCCAGTTCGGCGATCGCGTTTGCCGCGTTCGCGCGCACCGTCATCACGATCGCTTCGCTGCTCTCGCTGCCGATGCGCTCCGCCATTTCGCGGATCGCCTCGAGCTGATGATCGCGCAGGCCCGATAGCGTCTCGGTCGATGCGTTTTCGAGCGTGGAGATTGCCTCGTGCAGATCGCCGCGCGCCTTTTCGGCGATCTGGTCCGACTGCCGGGCGAGTTCCGCAAGCCGCGCTTCGAGCGAGGCCAGCTCGTCGAAAGTCGCCGTGCCGTTAAGCCGGGCGGCCTCGACATGGCCGGCAAGCGCCTCTCCCTTCGAGCCGGCATCGGCGATCAGATCGCGAAGCGCATGGGCCTGGGCCTCGAAGGCGACGAGCTTCTGTTCCGCCTGGGCGAGCGACTGCGGCAGGTCGGTGTTGCCGTGCTCCGCGCTGGCGCGAATCAGTTCGAGCAGCCGCACGCTGTCGTCCGTGAGCCGCGCGATGCTCGCGCCACTGTCGGTGATCGTCGCCCGGCTTTCGGCGAGGCGCGCCGCCAGCGTCGCCGCAGCTTCGGCGAGCCCTTCCTGCGTCGCGCGGCCCTGCGCCGAAAGCTGTTCCATTTCTTCGTGCAACGCGGCTAGCCGCTCCGCCAGCGCGTCGCCGCGCTCGGCCAGCCCGGCGACATGCGCGAGATGTTCCTGCTGGCGTTCGGCCACTTGCGCATCGAATGCCGCCAGCCGCTGTTCGAGCGACGCCAGCAACTCGGTTTCGCGGCGGCTGGCTTCGGTCGAGCGGAGCATGAACTGGCGATCGAAAGCATCGCGGCTTTCGGCCATCGCCTCGTCCACTCGCCGCGCCTCCTCGCCCAGCGACAGCAGCCGCACGCGCGCGCTGTCCATTGCCTTCTGATCGACTTCGGTGACGCGCTGGACCGCATCGGTCAGCCGCTGTTCGAGATCGGCGATGGCGCGGGCCCACGCTTCGGCCGCTTCCTTCTGCCCGGCCTGCAACGAGGCGCTGAGCCGTGCGCCATGATCGCGCAGCTCTTCCATGCGCTGGCCGAGCGTATCGAGGACGGCGTTTTCGTGCCGTTCGATCTCTTCCTGGCCCTTGGCGAGCTCGTCGCTCAACGCATCGGCGCGGCGGCGGATGGCGGCGAAAGCCTCGACTTCCTTGCCGTCGAGCTCGGCCCGGAACGCTACGCTGCGCTCGGCCAGGGCGGCGAAGCGGTTGCCGGCGATTTCCTCGAGGTGAGCGGCCTGGTTTCCGAACGCCGCCAGCGCCTCGTCGATCTTGCCGCGCAGGGCGGCGACCTGGCGGCTGCTCGCCTCGCCGAACTGGTTGAGCCGGTTGAACCCCGCGACGAGTTCGTCGAGCTGGTTCTTGGCGACGGCGCCCGCATGTCCCACCTGGCTGGCGACGTCGCGCGCCGAGTTGGAAATGACCGGCAGGTCGTCGCGCAGCCGGTCCATGTTGGCGAGCGCCGTGGAGCTGACCCGGCCGATCGCTTCGACTTGCGCGCCGTTGTCGCGAATTAGGCCCTGTAGCCGCTCGGCATGTTCGGAAAGCCGGTCGCCGGCGATACGGCCGAGCGATTCGAGATCGCGCGATTGCGCGGCGATGAAATCGCGCGCCATGCTCAGCTCGCGATTGACGACGGAGAGCCTGCGCTCGAGCAGCGCGGATTCGCGCGACAGGGCCTGCGCGGCATCGTTGAAACGCACCGCTTCGCGTCGGCTGCTGCGCATCGCGAGCAGCCACAGCGCGACGATGAGCAGCACCGGGACCGTCCAGTCGACGATCAGTTGCGACCATTCCCCCGCGCTCGCCCCGCCCATGATCGTGCGCTGATGAACCCAGCCGAAAAACGCGGTCCATCCAATCGCCGCGACAACCGCCAGCGCCGGCGCCAGCCAGTTGGAGCGCAAGGCGGGCGGATCCTCGTCGAACGTTTCGGCTTCCACGTAGCCGTCGTCCACATAACCGTCACCCATCGGAATCTCTTCGCCGGGCGGCAGATCGGGCGCTTCGGGGTCCTGGCCGCCGATCGCCACGAGGTTCTCTCTTCGTGCCATCCGTTCAAGGTATCACACCTCGAAGCCGGATAAACCCCGTCTTAACCCATCATCCACTATCGGGCGCGGATGGCGCAGGAAGTCGTCAACTTCGATGCGAACCTCGCCGCCGCGGCCGGGGATGACGGCGCGTTGCTGGCCGAATTGCGCGCGGCCTTCGTCGAAAGCCTCGATCAGCAGGTGGACCTGCTTGCGCGGGCGCGCTGCGACGGCAACTGGGAAGTCGCGGCCCTGCGCCTCAAGGGCCTGGGCGCGAGCTTCCACATCCCCGATCTGGTCGATCTTGCCGAGCAGGCGCTCGACGGTCCTCCGGGGGAGCCGGTCGTGCTACGCAAGCTGACGCAATTCCGGCTTGGGTTCTCACAGCGGGGCGAGGGTTGAACGCGCTTCTTGGCAGTGGCGCAGCCAGCGCCTAGGCTGTATCGCCATTCAGATGATGGCGAGCCGAAAATGGCGGATCTCCGTGACCCGGAGCGGAGCGTGCTGACGGCACGTGAGCACCGGAAGCGCGGAAAGCCGCCATTTGCAGGCCGCCAGGGCTGAATGGCGATACAGCCTAGGCGTTGGGTCCCCTTACTGTCCGGAGTTTCGCGCGTGCGCGCCGCCGTGATTTCGCTTCCCACCCAGCCGTCCCTTTCGGGCGCGTGGAAAGAAGGTCTGTTCGCCGGCAAGCCGCTCGCCCGGCGTCAGCTCGATTTCGCTCGCGCCGCCGGTTGCGCGCAAGTGTTCGCGATCGGCAATGGCGCTTCGCCCGATGCGGTCGCGCTGCGCCATGCGGCGGAGGCGGCGGGGATGCGGTTCCAGGCCATTCGCGACGGACACGGATTGCTGGGAGCGGTGGGGGCGGCCGACGAACTGCTGGTCCTTGCTCCGGGCCTGGTGCCCGAGGCGGAGCAGGCGCTCGAAGCGCTGTCGCGCGGGCCGGCGGTGCTGGTCGTGTCGGCCGGACCGGCGCTCTCCGCCGGGTTCGAGCGGATCGACCGGGAGCGCGCCTGGGCGGGCGCGCTGGTAGTTTCCGGAAGCTGCGTCGAGCGCCTTTCCGAACTGCCGCCGGATAGCGAAGCTGCCCCCGCCTTGCTCCGCATTGCCTTGCAGGCGCGCACGCCGGAGAGGCGGATGGCGGAATCCCTGCTCGAAGACGGGCGCTGGTCAATGCTGGGCGAGGGCGATAATCTTGTCGCGCGTGAACGCGAATGGCTCGCGCGCAACACCCCGCCAGCGCCGGCATGGTCGTTCAGGCAGCGCCTGGCGGACCTCGCCTTGCGCCCCCTTGCCGCGCGATTGTTGGCCACACGCCGGGCCGGGCCGGCGATCTTGGCGGCGTTTCTGCTGCTCCTCGGCGCTGCGGTGGCGGCAGCGGCCGAAGGATGGGCGCCCGCCGGCTTCGCGCTCGTGGCGCTCGCGAGCGTGGCGGCGGATCTGCATGGGCGCTTTGCGGCCTTGCGCGATGCGCCATTCGGCCGGCGGGCCGGCAAATGGGGCGCACTGCCACCGTTGCTGGTCGATGCGGGGCTTGCGGCGTGCGGCGTGCTGTCCATCGATGGCTCGTTGGTCCACAAGCTGTTCCCTCCGCTGGTGCTGCTGGGCCTGCTCCACATCGGGCGAGGGGAGGAGGAGCGGTCGCCGGCGGGGCTGCTGCGCGATCGTGTGGTCGTCGCTCTGATGCTCGCGATCGGCGCTGCGGCGGGCTTCACCGAACCGGCGATCATGCTCGCGGCGCTGGCGCTGGTTGCCCTCGACGCCGCGCGAACCGCGGCATGGCGCGGATAACGCCGGCTTAACCCTGTTCCGCTATGACGAGCCGATGAACGGAAGCCCGACCGAGCAGACCGCCGACGCGGTCGAGCTGGCGCTGCGCGCAGCGCTGGCGCGCGGGGAGGCCGTGACCGAAGGCGCGCGGCCGATCTTGCGCCATCTCCTGAGCGATCACGACCCGGCCCTGTTCAGCGAAGAGCTTGTCGCGCGCGTCCGGGGAATGATGCTCGATCTGGCGCGGCAGCTGCTGTTCGCCGAGGCGGAGGCCGCCGATGTCGCGGATCGCGCCGCCTATGCCGCCGCGCGGCGGGATGCCCTGGCCGGAATGCTGGCGGAAGACGACGGATTGCTGACCCACGCCCAGTCGGTCGCGCTCGAGGCGCAACTCGCCGAGCGCCTGCAAACGAGCAATGCGCTCGATCCGGTGCTTTCGCCGCTCATGCAGGATCTGGCGGCGGATGCCGATCCTCGAACGGCGGATCTGGCGATGACGGCGCTGGCCGCGCAGGCGCGTTTCATGCAGCAGTACCGGCGGATGGAACTGCCCATGGCCGAACTGCCCGGCGATCTCGTCCACCGGATATTGCTCGTCCAGCGCCGGCGCGGCGACGATCCCGACGTCGCCGCTGCGACCGAGCGGCTGCTGCGCGAGCGCTATCGGGAAGGGGCGGGGCGCGCCGCGCTGCTTGCCCGGCTGGTGCTGGAGGCCAGCCATCCGGCAGCGCGCTCGCTCGACATCGCCGATGCCGGCGTGGCGATCTTCGCCACCGCGCTCTCGCTCGTGACCGAGGACAACAGGACGCGCACGGTCATGGGAATGGCCGGGCCGCAGTTCGCGCGTTTCGGCCTGTCCCTGCGCGCCGCGGGTTTGTCGCCGGCCGAGGTCGTGGCGCGGATGACGCTTCTCCACCCCGACAGCCCGCTCGCCGCGACCGTTGCCGGGCTTTCTGTGGAACGGGCCGCCGCATTGCTTGCCTCGTCGGCGTCGGAACTTGCGGAGCGGCGCGGTGACTGACGCCGCGCCTTTCCGGGCGCGAGCGCGCACCGATTCCCGCGACTGGCTGGTCGAAGCGGACGAGCCGCTTGCCGGTCTTCACCTGCGTGCGGGCGGTGAACTGCCGGGGCCGATTCTCGCCCCTTCGCTTCTCGAGCTGGTCCGCCGCGCGCGCCTCTACGGGCTCAAGCTCGCGCGCGTCATTCGCGCCCAGGACAATCACGAGCAGATCACCGCTCTGGTCGAGGCTACGCCGGACGATGACGGCGAGGGCTGTGCGCTCGGCATCGCCAGCTGGCAGTCGGTCCTGCTGCCGGGCGACGAAGGCGCCGAGGCGATCGCGCGCCGGGCGGACATCGCGCGCCATCTGGCCGAGCTGTCGGCCGTGGTGGGGCCGGATCAGGAGCTTCTCTCGGTGGTTTCCGACGCCTCCGATCTGCACGCGGCGGCGGAGCGTATGCGCGCGGGGCTCGGCAAGCCGTGGACCGATTTCGTCGAGATGGACGGCAGCGCCTGCGAACAGCCGCTTCACTGGCGTCTGCTCGACGGCGCGCAGCTTCGCGTCGCGGGATCGGATCGCGGCTGGAAGGCGCATCTCGTGCCGCTGGGCATGTCTGATCCCGGCCGAACCGGCTTCGAGCTTCATCTGGTCGCCGATGAGCCGCTTGCCGAGGATGGAGACGCCGCCGCCGCTCCGGCGGGCAAGAGCCTGCCGGGCGCGATGATCGGTCGCGAGATCGCCCCTGTGCTGCGTCAGCCCGTGGCGCGGATCATCGCCAATGCCGAAACAATCCGCAGCCAGCTCGCCGGACCGCTGGCGGAGGAATACAGCAAGTACGCCAACGACATCGCCAATGCCGGCGAGCACCTGCTGGCGCTGATCGACGACCTCGCCGATCTGGAAGTGGTCGAGGACGGGCAGTTCACCACCGCGCCCGACCGGATCGATCTTGCGGACGTGGCGCGCCGCGCGGCGGGCATCCTTGGCGTGAGGGCGCAGAAGCGCGGAATCGCCATCGACGCGCCCAAGACGAGCGAGACCGCGCCCGCGATCGGCGAGTTCCGCCGGGTGCTGCAAATCCTCCTCAATGTCCTCGGAAACGCGATCCGCTATTCGCCCGAAGGCTCGCAGGTGTGGCTGCGGGTCGAGGACGGGGAAGGGCGCGCCCGCCTCGTCGTCGCCGACCAGGGCGAGGGGCTGTCCGAAGAGCAGCAGGCGCGGGTGTTCGAAAAGTTCGAGCGCCTCGGCCGCAGCGGCGACGGCGGAACGGGGCTCGGCCTCTATATCTCGCGCAGGCTGGCGCGGGCGATGGGCGGCGATCTGACGGTGGAAAGCGCGCCGGGGCAGGGCGCGCGCTTCACGCTCGACCTGCCCGCCGACGACCGGACCTGAGACCGCCGCCCTCTCAGCGCTTGTCCACCGGCACGTAGTCGCGCTCGGTCGGGCCGGTGTAGAGCTGGCGCGGGCGGCCGATGACCTGGGCGGGATCGGAAATCATCTCGTTCCACTGCGCCACCCAGCCGACCGTGCGGGCCAGCGCGAACAGCACGGTGAACATGGTCGTCGGAAAGCCGATCGCAGAGAGGATCACGCCCGAGTAGAAATCGACGTTGGGGAACAGCTTCTTCTCGACGAAGTAGTCGTCCTTGAGCGCCATTTCCTCGAGCTGGAGCGCGGTCTCGAACACCGGGTCGGTGACCTTGAGCGCGTCGAACACTTCGCGCACGGTCTTCTGCATCACCGTCGCGCGCGGATCGTAGTTCTTGTAGACGCGATGGCCGAAGCCCATCAGGCGGAACGGATCGTTCTTGTCCTTGGCCCGCTCGATATAGTGCGGAATCCGGTCCGGCGTGCCGATCTCGCGCAGCATGTTGAGCGCCGCCTCGTTGGCGCCGCCGTGCGCCGGGCCCCACAGGCAGGCAATTCCCGCGGCGACGCAGGCGAACGGATTCGCGCCGGACGACCCGGCGAGCCGCACCGTGGACGTCGAGGCGTTCTGTTCATGGTCCGCGTGGAGGATGAATATCCGGTCGAGCGCCTTTTCGACCGCGGGATGCACCTCGTAAGGCTCGGCGGGAACGCCGAAGGTCATGCGCAGGAAGTTGGCCGTGTAGGACAGCGAATTGTCGGGGTAGAGGAACGGCTGCCCGACGGAATACTTGTAGGCGATCGCGGCGATCGTGGGCATCTTGGCGATCAGCCGGTGGCTGCTGATCCGGCGATGCTCGGGGTCGGAAATATCGACGCTGTCGTGATAGAACGCCGACAGCGCGCCGACCACGCCGCACATGATCGCCATCGGATGCGCATCGCGCCGAAAACCGCGATAGAACTGGATCAGCTGCTCGTGCAGCATCGTGTGCCGGCTGATCGTCCAGGTAAAACGGTCGAGCGTGTCCCTGTCCGGCAGCTCGCCGTTGAGCAGCAGATAGGACACTTCCATGAAGCTGGAATGTTCGGCGAGCTGGCCGATCGGATAGCCGCGATGGAGCAGGACGCCTTCTTCGCCGTCGATGTAGGTCAGGGCGCTTTCGCACGACGCGGTCGATTTGTATCCGGGATCGTAGGTGAACATCCCGGTCTGGCCGTAGAGCTTGCGAATATCGAGCACGTCCGGACCCGTCGTTCCTTCGAGGATCGGAAGAACGTGCTCATCGCCGCCGATCGTCAGTTTCGCCTGCCTGTCCGTCAAATGCCGTCTCCTTGAACTCTGGTCAGCCGGCCGCCCACGCATCGATGCGGGCGAGGCTTTCCTCCCTCCCGAGGAGGACCAATACGTCGAATATTCCGGGCGAGGTGGTCTGCCCCGTCAACGCCGCGCGAAGCGGCTGCGCGATCTTCCCCAGGCCCAGGCCCTGCGTTTCCGCGTAGGCCTTCAGACTGGCTTCCAGCGCCTCGGTTGTCCAGTCCTGTTCGGCCGCAAGAAGCGCCGAAATCTGCGCCAATCGTGCGCATGCCTGCGCGTCGAGCAGGGCTTGCGCCTGCTCCGTCAGCGTCAGCGGCCGGCTTTCGAACAGGAACTTTGCCCCGCCGGCAAGCTCGTCGAGGTCGCGGGCCCTGGTCTTGAGCACCGGCATGGCCTCGGTCAGCAGCGTCTCGTCGGCATTCGCGCCGATGCGAGAGGCGACGAGCCGCGCCAGCCGGGCATCGTCGGCCGCGCGGATGTAGTGGCCGTTGAGGCTTTGCAGCTTCTTGATGTCGAAGCGCGACGGGCTCTTGCCCACGGCGTCGAGATCGAACAGCCCGACCGCCTCGTCGCGGTTGAATTCCTCGCGGTCGCCGTGGCCCCAGCCCAGCCGCAGCAGATAGTTGAACAGCGCTTCGGGCAGGATGCCCAGCTCGTCGCGGTAAGCGTCGACCCCCAGCGCCCCGTGTCGTTTCGACAGCTTGGCCCCGTCCTGCCCATGGATCAGCGGCACGTGGGCATAGACCGGCTCGGGCCAGTCCATCGCCCTGACGATCGCCAACTGGCGAAAGGCGTTGTTCAGGTGATCGTCGCCGCGGATCACATGGGTAACGCCCATGTCGTGATCGTCCACCACCACGGCGAGCATATAGGTCGGGGTGCCGTCGGACCGCAGCAGGACGAAATCGTCGATCTCGGCATTCTGCACCGTCACCCGGCCCTGGACGCGATCCTCGATGATCGTTTCCCCCTCGCGCGGGGCCTTGAGCCGGACCACGAACGGGCCTTCGCCTTCCGTGTCCGCATCGCGCCACGGGCTTTCGATGCGGAACGGCCTGCGCTCGGCCTGCGCCCTTTCGCGCTGCGCGGCTAGGTCCTCCTGGGTCATCCAGCACTTGTAGGCGTGGCCGCGTGCGAGCAACTCGTGCGCCACTTCCGCGTGGCGGGCCCAGAATTGCGACTGGTAGTATTCGCGCCCGTCCCAATCGAGCCCGAGCCAGCGCATCCCGTCGAGAATCGCCTCGATCGCCGCTTCGGTCGAACGCGCCCGGTCGGTATCCTCGATCCGGAGCAGGAACCTGCCGCCCATGCGTCGGGCGTAGAGCCAGTTGAACAGCGCCGTGCGCGCGCCGCCGATATGCAGGAAGCCGGTGGGCGAAGGCGCGAAACGCGTGACGACAGGGCGTTCGGTCCCTTGGCCCGATGCCGCCGCCGCTTCGCCGCCACTTGCCATCCGTCCACGCTTCCTATCCAAAGTGTCCATGGCCACCCGCCACACGCCGCTTGTTCCGCTGGGGGAGGAACCGGGCGATGCTGCGATGCAGCGAACGCCTTGGCGAAAGCGCGTCCGCTTGTCCAGCGTGGCGAATGCGACGGAAAGCTGGCTTGCCCGAGCCGGCTTCGATCGCGGGCCGTGGCTGGCGGTGGCGTTCGCCGGTGGAATCGGGGCCTGGTTCATTCTCGCGAGCGCCATGGAATGGGTGCTGGCCGTGACGGCGGGGCTGTTCGCCGCGCTGGGCGCGCTGGCGCTGTGGCGCGGGGATGCGGAACGGACACGGCTGCTCGCGGCCTGCGTCTCGCTCGGCCTGATGTTTGCCGCCGGGGTGGGCGTGGTATGGGCGCGCTCGGCGCTGGTCGGCGCGGAGCCGATCGAGCGGCCGGTCGCGGGCGCGATCGCCGGCGTCGTGCTCGAACGGATAGAGCAGCCGGCGGAAGATCGGGTCCGGCTGGTGCTGGCGACCCGCGAGCCCGGCGGCCAGCGTGCGATCAAGGTCAGGGTCAACGTGCCGCTGGCGAACGTCACGCCGGACATGACCGAGGGCGCGACGGTCCGGATGCAGGCGCGGCTGATGCCGCCGTCGCCGCCGATGCTGCCCGGCGCCTACGATTTCGCGCGCGCTGCATGGTTCCAGGGCTACGCCGCGACAGGCAGCGTACAGGGCCAGCCGCAAGTGCTGAGCCCCGGTTCGGGCGATGCGCCGCTCGCTGGATTGCAGCGCCGGTTGTCGGAGCATGTGCGCGCGCGTCTCGCGGGATCGCCAGGCGCCATCGCGGCCGCCTTCGCCAGCGGCGACCGGGGCGCGATCTCGGAGGCCGACGAGGACGCGATGCGCGATTCGGGGCTTACGCACCTGCTGTCGATCAGCGGGCTGCATGTCAGCGCGGTGATCGCGGCCGCCTATCTGCTGGCGATCGGGCTGCTGGCGCTGTGGCCGTGGCTGGCGCTGAGGGTGCGGTTGCCGCTGGCGGCGGCGGCGATCGGAGCGCTGGCGGGCATCGGCTATACGCTGCTGACCGGGGCGGAAGTGCCGACCGTGCGCAGTTGCGTCGGGGCGCTGCTGGTGCTGATCGCGCTGGCGCTGGGGCGCGAGCCGCTCTCGCTCAGGATGGTGGCGACTGCGGTGATCGCGGTGCTGCTGCTATGGCCAGAGGCGCTGGTCGGGCCCAGCTTCCAGATGAGCTTCGCGGCGGTGATCGCGATCGTCGCATTGCACGGCGCCGCGCCTGTGCGCGCCTTTCTCGCCCCGCGCGAGGAGAGGTGGGCGAGCCGGCTGGGCCGTCGCGCGCTGATGCTGCTTGCCGTCGGCGTGGTGATCGAGCTGGCGCTGATGCCGATCGTGCTGTTCCACTTCCACAAGGCGGGGCTCTACGGCGCGCTGGCGAACGTGATAGCGATTCCCCTGGTGACGTTCGTCTCGATGCCGCTGATCGCGCTGGCCCTGCTGCTCGATATTGTCGGGGCGGGCGGGCCGGTGTGGTGGCTCACGGGCAAGTCGCTCGATCTGCTGCTGGCGATCGCCCATTTCACCGCCGGGCAGCCGGGTGCGGTCAGATTGATGCCGCAGATGGGCCACGGAACTTTCGCGCTGTTCGTGGCCGGCGGCTTGTGGCTCGCGCTATGGCGCGGCCGCGCGCGCCTTGCGGGCTTTGCTCCTGTCATGCTGGCGACCGGATTGCTGCTGGCGACGCCGGTACCCGACCTGCTGATCTCGGGCGACGGCCGCCACGTCGGGATCGCCGGCGAGGGCGACCGGTTGCTCCTGCTGCGCGAGACCCGCAGCGACTTCACGCGCGAGAACATGCTCGAACTGGCGGGCTTCGCCGGAGAACCGCGGTCGATCGCCGACTGGCCGGGCGCCCGGTGCAGCCGCGACTTCTGCACTGTCGCGCTCGAACGCGCCGGGCGCGAGTGGCATGTGCTGATGAGCCGCAGCCGCTCCTATATCGAGGAACGCGCGCTCGCGGCGGCCTGCGAACGTTCGGACATCGTGGTTTCGGACAGATGGCTTCCGCGAAGCTGCCGGCCCCGATGGCTCAAGGCCGACGCCCGGATGCTGGCGGAGACCGGCGGGCTGGCGATCGTCCTTGGCGGTTCGAACGCCGCCAGCGTGGCGGACAGCCAGGGCGAGCACGGCTGGTGGCGCGGAGGCCGGTAGCGCCGGTCCCACGAAGAGTTAGGGGACGGTCAGGCGAAAATCAGTGATAACGCCGCAGCAGGCCGGCGAGCTTGCCCTGCACCTGCACTTCGTCGGGCCGGTAGATCTGCGGATCGTAGGCGCCGTTCGCGGGATCGAGCCGGACCATGCCGTTCTCGCGCCGTAGGTACTTGAGCGTCGCTTCCTCGTTGCGCACGAGCGCCACCACGATTTCCCCGTCGCGCGCGGTGTCGGTGCGGCGCACGAGCGCATAGTCGCCGTCGAGGATACCCGCCTCGATCATCGAATCGCCCGAAACTTCGAGCGCATAATGCTCGCCTGAGCCGAGCAGCGCAGCGGGCACGGGAAGGGTGGATTGCCCTTCCAGCGCTTCGATCGGCACGCCGGCGGCGATGCGGCCGTGGAGCGGCACCTCGATCACATCGTTGGCGGGCTCGGGCGTGCTGCGCGGAGGCGTCGTCTGCACGATGGTGTCGTTCGCGGGCGCCGCAACCCGCGCGCCGGCGGCCACGTTCTCCGGCTGCCGCAGCACTTCGAGCGCGCGCGCGCGATTGGGCAGGCGGCGAATGAAGCCGCGTTCCTCCAGCGCGGAGATCAACCGATGGACGCCGGACTTGCTGCGCAGGTCCAGCGCATCCTTCATTTCCTCGAACGAAGGCGAAATCCCGGTCTCCTCCAGCTTGCGCTGGATGAAGAGCAGGAGCTCGTGCTGTTTGGCGGTCAACATCGGGCCGGTCTCCCTCACACGTTCCTTTGGGCGCATGTTCCGTTTCAGGAACGAACGCGGAACAAGTAGGCAACGATTCCCTACATGTCAAGCAATCCCGCCGCCTTCGAGCAGATGGAGCCGCACCTCCTCGCCGGCGAGCGCACCGGGCGCGTGAGGATCGCGGACGACAAGGGCGTTGCACGCGGCGAGCGAGCGCAAGGCGCTGCTGTCCTGCTGGCCGAGCGGGCGCACCGCGCCGTCGGCATAGACGGCGCGGACGAACTCGGCGCGGTCGCCGGTCGCGGGCAGCGGCGCCTCGAGCCGGGCGCAAATCGCACTGGGAAGGGCGG
This sequence comes from Sphingomonadales bacterium, assembly GCA_044506885.1. Lineage (GTDB taxonomy): Bacteria > Pseudomonadota > Alphaproteobacteria > Sphingomonadales > Sphingomonadaceae > Croceibacterium_A. The sequence continues at coordinate 14,148 of JBIQKC010000023.1, read as the reverse complement.
AGAAGGCGGGCGCGCCGCCGAGCGCGCGCAGCAGCGGCAGCAGGAACAGGAACGCGGTGACATAGCTCGACACCGGGTTGCCGGGCAGCCCCAGCACCCACTGCCCGCCGCGCCGCGCGACGAGCAGCGGCTTGCCCGGCTTGATCGCCACGCGCCAGAAATCGATCGACGCGCCCCATTGCTCCAGAGCCGGGCGAACAAGGTCGTGGTCGCCAACCGAAGCGCCGCCCGAAGTCACGACGACATCGGCGTCCCCGGCGCGGCCGAGCGCCTCGGCGAGGGCCTCCATCGTATCGGGAACCGGCCCCAGCCGCGCAACCGAAGCCGCGAACGGCGCCGCCATGGCCGCGATCATCGCCCCGTTGCTGGCGGGGATGCGGTGCGGCTCGCAAGCGGAGGGATCGGCCGAAAGTTCGTCGCCGCTGTCGATCACCGCGAGCCTGGGCAGCCGGCGCACCGCCAGCGTCGCGTGGCCGGCCGAGAGCGCCAGCGCGAGCTGCGCCGCGCCGATCCGCGCGCCGGCGGCGAACACTTCGTCGCCTTCGCGAAAGTCGAATCCCGCGCGGCGGATATGGCGCGTCGCGGGCGCGCCCTCGCCGTTCAGCGCCAGCCGCTCGCCCGATCGTTCGGCGTTCTCCTGCAACAGTACGAGGACATCGCCATCGGGCATCATCGCCCCGGTCGAGAGACGGATCGCCTGTCCCGGCGCGATTTCGCCCGCGAACGGCCGCCCGGCCGCGCTCTCGCCGACGACCGCCCACGGTCCCGACGCGTCGTCCGCCCGCACGGCGTAGCCGTCCATCGCCGAGAGATCGGCGGCGGGCTGCGTTCGGCATGCCGCGAGCGGGCGGGCGAGGAAGCGCCCCACGGCGAGGTCGGCCGCGACCACTTCCTCCGCCAGCGGCTCGACCGCGCCGAGCAGTCGTTCCTGCGCCTCGGCAAGCGGCAGCGCCGGACTCATCCGTCCGCGCGCCAGTCGCCGCTCTTGCCGCCGGTCTTCTCCAGCAGGCGGACTTCCTCGATCACCATGCCCTTGTCGAGCGCCTTGGCCATGTCGTAGATTGTCAGAATCGCGATGGAAGCGGCTGTCATCGCTTCCATTTCTACGCCGGTCCTGCCGGTGAGCGAAGCGCGCGCGGTGGCGCGGACGGCGTTGTCCTCGAAAGCGAAATCCACCGTGACGGCATCGAGCGCGAGGGGGTGGCACAGCGGAATCAGCTCGCCGGTCTTCTTGGCGGCCATGATTCCCGCCACCCGCGCCACGGCGAGTACATCGCCTTTCGGGCCGCTGCCCTCGCGCACGGCCGCCAGCGCCTCGGCGGACATGCGGATGCGGCCGGTGGCGGTGGCGGAGCGGGCCGTTTCCGCCTTTCCCCCCACGTCGACCATGCGCGCCTGCCCGCGCGAATCGAGATGGGTGAGCCTGTCCGTCATCTTGCCTTCCGATCGAACGAAGTGGGCGCCGCCACGCCTTGGCCGGCTGTCTGGCAGAGTGCGTCCGAATAGGACAGACCCCGAATTCATCAATCGATCTGCCGCCGTCATGATCGTCATTAACGCATTGCCCGGCCTCGTGCTGCCGAACTACACCGCGCCAAGCAGCGCGCGCGTTGCCGCCATGACGTCATCCTGCCGCATCAGGCTCTCGCCGACGAGGAAACAGCGCACCCCGGCTGCGGCCAGCCGCTCGACATCGGCGCGGGCGTTTATGCCGCTTTCGCCCACCAGCAGCGCGCCTTCCGGCGCAAGCGGAGCGAGCCGTTCGGTGGTCGCAAGGTCGGTACGGAAAGTGCGCAAGTCGCGGTTGTTGACCCCGATCAGCCGCGACCGCAGCCGGACGGCGCGGTCCATCTCGGCTTCGTCGTGCACTTCGACCAGCACGTCCATCCCGCGTTCGATGGCGGCGGCCTCGATCTCCGCCATCTGCGCGTCTTCCAGCGCGGCGACGATGATCAGGATCGCATCGGCCCCGATGGCGCGTGTTTCGGCCACCTGCCACGGATCGACCATGAAGTCCTTGCGCAGCACCGGCAGCGAACAGGCCGCGCGGGCGTCCATCAGGTAATCCTCATGCCCCTGGAAATAGGGCGCGTCGGTGAGCACGGACAGACACGCCGCCCCGCCTCGCTCATAGGCAATGGCATGTTCGGCCGGACGAAAATCAGGACGAATCAATCCCTTGGACGGAGAAGCTTTCTTGATCTCCGCGATCAGACCGTATCCGTCAGCGGCCTTTGCCGCCAATGCCGCACGAAAGCCGCGAGGGCGTGACGTCGCAGCAGCGGCGCGGTCCAGGTCGTCGAGCGTTGCTCCAGCCTTGCGCGCGGCCACTTCCTCGCGCTTGGTGGCGCAGATTTCGGTCAGTTTGTCGGTCATCGGGTGGCGGCAATCCAGCAGTCGAGCAGGGCCTTGGCGAGTCCCCTGTCGATCGCTTCGGCGGCTTCCTCGACGCCCTCGGTCCAGCTTTCGGCCTCGCCCGCCACGATCAGCGCGCCGGCGGCGTTGAACAGCACCGCGTCGCGATAGGGACCGGGCTCGCCCAGCAGCAGCTTGCGCAGTTCGGCGGCGTTGTGGGCCGGGTCGCCGCCGCGGATGGCGTCGATGGGAGCGGTGGCAAGGCCCGCGTCCGCGGGTGAGACGCGCATCATCCGCACGTCGCCGCCGCGCACTTCGGCCACTTCGTTGCCGCCGGCGAGACTTAGTTCATCGAGCCCTTCGTCGCCAGAGATCACCAGCGAATGCTCGGTCCCCAGCCGCGCCAGCGCTTCGGCATAGATCGGCACATAAGCGGGGCGGGCGATGCCGACGAGCTGGCGGCGCACGCCGGCGGGATTAGCCAGCGGCCCCATCAGGTTGAAGATAGTGCGGCGGCCGATGGCGCGCCGGATCGGCATGATCCGCCCCATCGCCGGATGGTGCCTGCCGGCGAACAGGAAGCAGATGCCGATGTCGGCCAGCGTTTCCTCCGCCGTCTCCATCGCCCGGTCGAGATCGAGCCCGAGCGCTTCGAGGGTGTCGGCAGCGCCGGCCTTGGAGCTGGCGGCGCGGTTGCCGTGCTTGGCCACCGGCACCCCGCAGGCGGCCACCACCAGCGCCACGGCGGTCGAGACGTTGAGCGTATGGTGCCCGTCGCCCCCGGTGCCGCAGACGTCGATGGCGTTGTCCGGGGCAGCGACCGGGATCAGCCGCGCCCGCATGGCCCGCGCCGCCCCGGCGATTTCGGCCGCCGTCTCGCCCCGGTCCGACAGCGCGATCAGGAACGCGGCGATGTCTTCGTCCGAAGGCGCGCCGTCGAGCATCGCGCCGAACGCGGCTTCGGCCTCGTCCTCTTCCAGCGGCCGTTCGACGGGGGGAAGGGCGCTCACGCCGGTTCCCTCGCTTCGATGCCGCAGATCTTCAGGAAATTGGCCAGCAGCGCGTGGCCGTGCTCGGTGGCGATGCTCTCGGGGTGGAACTGCACCCCGTGGATCGGCAGCTCGCGGTGGCGGAAGCCCATAACGGCGGTTCCGTCGATCCCCGGCGTCTCGCTTTCGGCGTTGACCACCAGCGCCTCGGGAATGTCCTCCACCACCAGCGAGTGATAGCGCGTGGCGGTGAAGGGGCTGGGCAGGCCGGCGAACACGCCGCTGCCGTCATGCGTGACCGGGCTGGTCTTGCCGTGCATCAGCCCCCCGCGCGTGACCCGGCCGCCGAAATGCTGCCCGATCGCCTGATGGCCCAGGCACACGCCCAGCAGCGGCCGCCCCGCATCGGCGCAGGCGGCGACGAGGTCGAGGCTGATGCCCGCCTCGTTCGGCGTGCACGGTCCGGGGGAGATCAGGAGCCCCGCGGCCCCGCTCGACAGCGCCTGGCCGGCGCTGATCGCATCGTTGCGCACGACCTCGACCTCCGCGCCCAACTGCATCAGGTAATGCACCAGGTTGAAGGTGAAGCTGTCGTAGTTGTCGATGACGAGGATCTTACGTTCGGCGGTCATGGGGCGGCCTACTGCCCGAAACCCGCTTCGCCCGCAACGCGCGCCGCCTCTCTGGCCGCGGCGACCAGCGCGCTCGCCTTGTGGCGGCATTCGGCGGCCTCGTAGGCGGGATCGCTGTCGGCGACGATGCCGGCCCCGGCCTGGACGTGCATCACGCCGTCCTTCACCACCGCGGTCCTCAGCACGATGCACGAATCGACCGATCCGTCAGGCGCGAAATAGCCGACGCCGCCGGCGTAGGGCCCGCGCGTTTCCGGCTCCAGCTCGGCGATGATCTGGCAGGCGCGGACCTTCGGCGCGCCGGACACCGTGCCCGCCGGGAAGCCGGCGAACAGCGCGTCGAGCGCGTCCTTCGACGGGTCGAGCCGGCCGACCACGTTGCTGACGATGTGCATCACGTGGCTGTAGCGCTCGATAGTGAAGCTGGCGGTGACCTCGACGCTGTCCGCCGCGGCCACGCGGCCGACATCGTTGCGGCCAAGGTCGAGCAGCATCAGGTGCTCGGCGCATTCCTTGGGATCGGCCAGCAGGCTGGTCTCGTTCGCCCGGTCTTCCTCGTCGGTCCTGCCGCGCGGACGGGTGCCGGCGATCGGGCGGATGGTGACCTCCCCATCACGCACGCGGACGAGGATTTCCGGGCTCGATCCCACCACCGCGAAGCCGGGCAGGTCGAGGAAATAGAGGAACGGCGACGGGTTCACCCGGCGCAGCGCGCGATAGAGCGCGATCGGCGGCAGCGGGAACGGGCAGGTGAAGCGCTGCGCCAGCACCACCTGGAAGATGTCGCCGGCGGCGATGTAGTCTTTCGCCTTCAGCACCATCGCCGTGTAATCGGCGTCGGCCATGACCGGCGTCAGCGCCATGTCCGGCAGCGCAGGGTCGCGCGGGGCGGCGGGTACGGCCGCGCGCAGCCGGCTGAGCGTTTCGTCGATCCGTTCGCCGGCCCGCTCGATCGCCCGGCCGGGTTCGGGCCCGTCGGCCCATAGCGGCGCGATGCAGAACAGTTCGTCGGTCAGGTTGTCGAACACCAGCAGCACGGTCGGCCGCGCGAACAGCATGTCGGGCAGCGCCAGTTCGCTCTGTGGCGCGCGCGGCAGCGTCTCCACCAGGCCGATGGTCTCGTAGCCGAAATAGCCGACCAGGCAGGCGAGCGCCGGGGGCAGGGCGGGCGGAACCTTGATGCGGCAGGAGTCGGCCAGCGCGCGAAGCTCTGACAGGCTGTCGCCCGCCAGCGGTTCGAACGCGGCGCGATCCCGCCGCCAATCGCGGTTGACCTCGCACGCGGAGCCCATCGCCCGGAACAGCAGGTCCGGATCGAGCCCCAGCAGGCTGTAGCGCCCGCGCACCGAGCCGCCTTCGACCGATTCGAGCAGGAAATCGCCGCGTCCCGGTTCGATCAGCTTGAGCGCCGCGCCGACCGGCGTTTCCGTGTCGGCGACCAGCTTGCGCCAGACGAGCGCCGGCCGGCCCGCGGCGAGTTGCGCGCGGGCCGCGTCGGCGTTCTCCGGAAGACCGGCGCCCAACGGAAAGCTCAATTCGACTGGCCGGTGAGCTGCGCCGCCACCGCGTCGATGGCGGTCTGGTTGCGCTCGATCCCCACCTCGCGCTGCACCGCGCCGACGAATTGCTCGAGATATTCCTGTCCGGTAGCCGCGCCGAGCTGTTGCAAGGTCGCGAGCACGAGCGGATCGCCCGCTTCGATCTCGCCGGGCTCGATCTCGTCGAGCTTGACCACGTACCAGCCGGCGTCTCCGGGGGCTTCCAGCTTCTTCACCGTGCCCGCCGCCATGGAGAAGAACAGCGCTAGGCTGGAGGGCACGTTGCCCAGCTGGCTCAGCTCCTCGCGCCGCAGATCGAGCGCTTCGGGCGCCGGCAGGCCGGCGCGCTCGCCGGCAAGCGCCTGCGCCATGTCGGCTCCTTCGGAAAGCCGCTTCAGGACACGGTCGGCGGTCTCGCCTGCCGCCCGCGCGCCTGCGTCGCGCCGCCAGTCGCTTGCGACCTGCTGGCGGATTTCGGCCAGCGGCGCGGTGGCGGATGGGGTGATGTCGGATACGTCGAACATCAGGAACGTTTCGCCCGGCACGATCGCGGCCAGTTGCGGAGAGCCTTCCTCCATCGCGAAAGCCGTTTCGAGCGCGCGGCCGAGCACCGGCGGAATGGTTTCGCCTGCACCGCCGTAAACCCGGCCGTCGGCGGTGACGGGGGGGGTGGTCGACAATTCGAGCGACAGCTCGTCCGCCACTTCCGCCAGCGTCCGCCCTTCGTCCAGTTCTTCCTCGATCCTCGCGGTCAGGTCGTCGAGCGCGGCTACGCGTTGTTCCTGGGCAAGCGCGGCGGCGATCTCATCGCGGGCCTGGGCGAGCGTGCGCGCGGGTTGCCGCTCCACCGAATCGACGCGCAGGATATACCAGCCGAGACCGCCCCGCGCCGGGGCGGATAGCGCGCCTTCCGCCGCTGCGAAGCCCGCCTCGGCCACCGCCGCCGAAGCCGCGCCGGCGAACTCGGCTTTGGCCACCGAACCGACGGAAGCCGTCGCCAGGCCCTTCGCCCGCGCCGCATCGTCGAGCGAAGCGCCGCCGCGAACCTCCTCCACGATCGCCCGCGCCGCATCCTGCGTCGGCACCACGAGCTGGGTGAAGGCGCGCCGTTCGCTTGCCGCGTAGTTCGCCTTGTCGCGCTCGTACCGGGCGGCGATTTCGGCCTCGGTCGGCGCACGCTGTTCGCCGAGCGCATCGTCGCCGAAGGCGGCGTAGCGGATCACCCGCCGCTCGGGCCGGATGTAGGCGTCGGCATTGGCGCGATAGAAGGTTTCGAGCTGCTCCGCCGACGGAGCGCCTTGCGGTGCGAATACCGCGCTCGGAAGCATGACCGCCGATCCCTGGCGGCGTTCGCGCAGCAGCGAGGCGTATCGCTGGCCGATGCTCGCGGGCAGGACCGGCGCATAGGCGATCGGCGCCACCAGTTGCCGCACCATGAACCCTTGCGCCATGTCCGCGCGGACCGCCGCTTCCGTCAACCCGCGCTGCCTCAGCGCGGCGCGGAAGGCGTTCTGGTCGAAATTGCCGTCGGGCCCGCGGAATGCCGCGATCTGCATCAGTTCCCTGTCCACCAGGCGATCGCTGGCGCGGATGCCGTGCTGGCGGGCGAATTCCGCCAGGGCCGTGCGCTGGAGCGTCTGGTTGAGCACATCCTCCAGCCCGCCTTGGGCGATGAACGCCGGCATCGTCAGCGTGGGATCCGCCTGCCGCGCCTGGTCGAGGGCGTTGGAAGCGTTCGTCGCGAGCGTGGCGGCGTCGATCCGCTGCTTGCCGACCACCGCCACCCTGTCGCCGCCCGAAACGCCGCCGAACACGCCGGTGCTGGAAATGTCCATGCTGGCGAAGGCGAACGCGATCAGGCCGAGAAAGGCGAGGGTGACGGCCACCCCGAACTTCGAGCTGAAGAATCTGCGAAAGAGCTGAATCATGGAAAGCGGGCTTCTCTTGTCTTTTCCTGCCGGGCCGCCGGGCGCAATCGAGCGGCCTTATCCCGCATGAGGCCCGGTCGCAACAGCCGACGGACCCGGCGGACGCCGGAGGCAAAGCGGTTTTGACTTCTCGGCCCTCCCGGACTAGCGGGCATCCGTCTCGCGGCCCATGGCCGCACCGATTCCGTTGAAATTTCGAGGACAAAGGATGGCCCTGCGCCCCTACATCGTTGGCAACTGGAAGATGCACGGCACGCGCGCGATGCTGTCCGAAGCGCGCGCCATCGATCGCGCGGCCGAGCGCCTGATGAAGGCCGAGGTCGCGCTGGCCCCGCCGTTCACCCTGATTCACGCCACGCGCAAGGAAGCCGGCCTGATCGGCGTGGGCGCGCAGGATTGCCACGCGGCCGACGGCGGCGCGCATACCGGCGATATTTCCGCCGCGATGCTGAAAGATGCCGGCGCGGGTTTCGTCATCGTCGGACACAGCGAACGGCGCGCCGATCACGGCGAGACCGACGCCATGGTCAAGGCCAAGGCCGAAGCCGCGCTCGCCGCCGGCCTCGCGGTGATCGTCTGCGTCGGGGAGACCGAGGCGGAACGCGATGCGGGCAATGCGGAGCAGGTCGTCGCCGCTCAGCTCGAAGGCTCGCTGCCGCGCGGCGACGCTACGGCCGAGCGCGTCACGGTGGCTTACGAGCCGGTCTGGGCGATCGGCACCGGCCGCACGCCGACCGTGGCCGATGTCGGCGCCATGCACCGCTCGATCCGGGAGCGGCTGACGGCGATCTACGGCGAGGAGGGGGCAAACGTGCGCATCCTCTACGGCGGTTCGGTGAAGCCGGACAACGCCGCCGAACTGCTGCGGGCCGAGGAAGTCGGCGGCGCGCTCGTCGGCGGCGCCAGCCTGACCGCGGAGAGTTTTCTCGGCATCATCGTCGCCGCCGCGGAGGCGGCGGAAGCCTAGTTCCCTTGCTGAATGGGCGGTGTGCGACTACATCGCCGCATACCGAACGATCGAGAGCCTTCGCATGTCGCTGTTCCTGTTTCTGACCGTTGTCCAGGCGATCGTCGCCGCCTTGCTCGTGGGGCTGGTGCTGATGCAGCGGTCCGAAGGCGGCGGGCTGGGCATCGGCGGGGGCGGCAGTCCGGGCGGGCTGATGAGCGCGCGCGGCGCGGCGGATTTCCTGACCCGCTCGACCAAATGGACGGCGACGATTTTCGTGATCCTCGCCATCGTCCTTGCGGCGGTGGCCGTGGATGCGACCACGGGACGTGAAATCGACACCTCGCTCCAACCTGCGGCCGCGCCCGCGTCGAACGATCCGCTGGCTCCGGTAACCCAGCCGGGGGCCGATCTGGGCGCACCGGTCTTCGACGCGCCGGCCGCATCGGAAACGCCTGCCGCGGCGGGCGAGGATCCGCTGGCCGGCGTCGCCGAATAAGCGCGAAACAAAGCCTGTGTAATTCCCGCAATCGGCGCTTGCGCCGAATCCGTCCGCACGCTTAAGGCCCGACTCCCATGGCGCGGTATATCTTTATCACCGGCGGCGTGGTCTCATCGCTTGGCAAGGGGCTGATGGCGGCAAGCCTGGCCGCGGTGCTTCAGGCGCGCGGCTACAAAGTCCGGATTCGCAAGTTCGACCCCTATCTCAACGTCGATCCGGGGACGATGAGTCCCTACCAGCACGGCGAGGTTTTCGTCACCGACGACGGTGCGGAAACCGATCTCGACCTCGGCCATTACGAGCGCTTCACCGGCGTTTCGGCGCGGCAGAGCGATAACGTCACCTCGGGCCGCATCTACCAGCAGATCATCGCCCGCGAACGGCGCGGCGATTATCTCGGCGCGACGGTCCAGGTGATCCCGCACGTGACCGATGCGATCAAGGAATTCGCGCTGGCCGAAAGCGACGATCTCGATTTCGTGCTGTGCGAGATCGGCGGCACGGTGGGCGACATCGAAAGCCTGCCGTTCATCGAAGCAATCCGCCAGCTGCGCAACGAACTGGGGCGCGAGAACTCCTGCGTCATCCATGTGACGCTGGTGCCCTACATCTCCGCCGCCGGCGAGCTGAAGACCAAGCCGACCCAGCACTCCGTGCGCGAGCTGACCAGCCTCGGCGTCCAGCCGGACGTGCTGCTGTGCCGCTGCGAGCATCCTTTGCCAGCCGGCGAACGAGCCAAGATCGCATTGTTCTGCAACGTGCGACCCGAAGCGGTGATCCAGGCGCTCGACGCGCGCAGCATCTATTCGGTGCCGCTCCAGTACCACGATGAAGGGCTGGACGAGCAGGTCCTGCGCCACTTCGGGCTGGAGGGACCGGCCCCCGACCTGTCGCGCTGGGTCGACATCGTCGATCGCTATCACAACCCGGAAGGCGAAGTGACGATCGCGGTGGTCGGCAAGTATGTCGGCCTTCCCGACGCCTACAAGTCGCTCAACGAGGCGCTGGTGCATGGCGGCATGGCCAACCGCGTGCGCGTCAATATCCGCTGGATCGACGCCGAAGTGTTCGAACAGGACGATTCGGCCATCGCCGCGCAGCTCGAACCGATGCATGCGATTCTGGTGCCCGGCGGGTTCGGGGAACGCGGTTCGGAAGGCAAGATCGCCAGCGTGCGGTTCGCGCGCGAGCGCAACGTGCCGTTCTTCGGCATTTGCCTCGGCATGCAGATGGCCTGTGTCGAAGGGGCGCGAAACCTCGCCGGCATCGCCGGGGCGTCCTCGACCGAGTTCGGCCAGACGAGCGAGCCGGTCGTCGGCATCATTACCGAATGGATGAGCGCGGAAGGCTTGCAGGAGCGGTCCGCCGAAGGCGATCTGGGCGGCACGATGCGGCTCGGCGCCTACGAGGCCGTGCTGGCGGGAAACAGCCACGTTTCGCGCATCTATGACGGCGCGACGCACATTTCGGAGCGCCATCGCCATCGGTACGAGGTCAACTCCGCCTATCGCGAGCCGCTGGAGAGCGGCGGGCTGGTTTTCTCCGGCATGTCTCCCGACGGGCTCTTGCCCGAAATCGTCGAGCGGCCGGATCATCCGTGGTTCGTGGGCGTGCAATTCCACCCCGAACTGAAAAGCAGGCCGTTCGATCCCCATCCGCTCTTCGCCGGATTCATCGCGGCCGCCGTGCGGCAATCGCGACTGGTCTGAGACGCCCGCGGCCGAAAGCGTCGCATTTCTGGACAGCCGTAGAAACCGCTTGCCTTACACGGCTGTAAGGACGTAGCTCGCGTTAACGAATAGCGGCATGTCCGGGTGATTGCCGGGGACTGGCGCGGGACGGGGCGCCATCGGCTTCCTTGTTGGGAATGCTGTTGGCTAAACTCTTTCCACGATTGTCCGAAAGCATCACGTCGCGGCGGTATTGCCGGGGCAGCTTGCCACTACGACTGGCCGTCTCTTGCGACCCGGACGGCCAGTACGGGGGGCAGGTCGGCGTTTCGGCGCCGAGGGGGCGGAAGCCGCAAGGCGTCCGCCCCCGAACCTTGATGTCCGCGCGGGTTCAGGCCGCGTCGGCCTGATCGCCGTTCTCGCGGACCACTTCGAGCGTCGGCTGCGCGCCGACAGCGATCTTCTTCGGCCGCATCGCTTCGGGCACTTCGCGCACGAGGTCGATCATCAGCAGCCCGTCGGCGAGATCGGCATGTTCGACGCGCACGAAATCGGCCAGTTCGAAGCGGCGTTCGAACCCGCGATTGGCGATGCCGACGTGGAGCATCTCGCCTTCGTTTTGCTCGTCGCGCTTGCGTCCCTGAATCACCAGCAGGTTCTGCTGCGCGGTGATGTCGAGGTCCTCGGCCCGGAAGCCGGCGATGGCGAGCGTGATGCGATAGGCGTCTTCGCCCCGGCGCTCGATGTTGAAGGGGGGGTAATTGTCGCCGCTGTTCTGGCGGACCTGGTTTTCGAGCAGGTCGAACAGCCGGTCGAAGCCGACCGTGGAGCGGCGATAGGGAGTGAAATCGAAACGGGACATCGAAACAAATCCTCCGTTGAGCAATTTGACAATGATCGGCCCGCATTGCGGCGCCGGATCGCCATGCCCTCGCGGCGCCTGGCGATGCGTGCTAGATATGCGCGTGGCGGCGGGTTTCAAGGCTCGCCAAGAGACTGATTGAAAAGGATTTCCGTTGAGCAAGCCGAAAGTCGAAATCTATACCAAGATGCTCTGCGGATACTGCTTTCGCGCCAAGCGGCTGCTGAATTCCAAAGGCGTCGAATTTATCGAATACGACATCACGCTCGGCGGGCCGAAGCGGGCCGAGATGCTGGAACGCAAGCCCGATGCGCGCACGGTGCCGCAGATTTTCATCGACGATGTCGCCATCGGCGGCTCGGACGACCTCGCGCGCCTCGATCGCGAGGGCAAGCTGGACGCCTTGCTCGGTCTCTGACACCACGCGGCCATGACCCGCATCGCGCTCTTGCAGACGACCTCCGGGATCGATCCGGTCGAAAACGCCGCGACGCTCGTCGGCGCGGTGGCGGATGCGGCGCGGGGCGGGGCGGCGATGCTGTTCGCGCCCGAGATGTCCGGCCTGCTCGACCGCGACCGGGCGCGCGCCGCCCGGCATGTCGTTCCCGAAGCGCAAAGCCCGGTGCTCGCTGCGGTGCGCGCCGCCGCGGCCGAACATGGCGTCTGGGTCGCGCTGGGCTCGCTCGCGGTGGCGCTGGACGACGGACGCTGGGCCAATCGCGCCTTCGTGATCGACGGCCACGGCGCGATCGCGGCCCGCTACGACAAGATCCACATGTTCGACGTCGAACTGGCGAGCGGCGAGACATGGCGCGAATCGTCCGCTTATGCTCCGGGCGAGCGAGTGGTCGCGGCCGACACCCCCGTCGGAAAGCTGGGGCTGACGATTTGCTACGACATCCGCTTTCCTGCGCTGTTCGAGGAACTTGGCCGCCTTCATTGCGATGCGATCGCAATTCCCGCCGCCTTCACCGTCCCGACCGGTCGGGCGCACTGGCATGTCCTCCAGCGCGCGCGCGCGATCGAGGCGAGCGCCTACGTGGTCGCGGCGGCGCAAGTCGGCGAACATGCCGATGGACGGCGCACGTACGGCCATTCGCTGGTGGTCGATCCCTGGGGCGATGTCGTCCTCGACATGGGCGATGCGGGGCCGGGGCTGGGCTTCGCCGAGATCGACCCCGGCCGGATAGCGGAAGTACGGCGGCAGTTGCCAAGCCTTGTTAACCGCCGCCGGATTGTTACATCGAATTGAAATGATCGTCTTCGACCTCTGTTGCGACGCGGGCCACCGTTTTGAAGGCTGGTTCGGCTCGTCCGCCGATTTCGCCGAACAGAGCGCGCGCGGGCTTGTCGATTGCCCGCGTTGTGGCTCCACCGCCGTGTCCAAGGCCCCGATGGCCCCTGCGGTGCCGCGCAAAGGCAACCGCGAAGAAGCGCCTCAGCCCCAACCCCAGCCCCGACAGGCGCTCGCGCGGGGGCCGATGCCCCCTCAGGTGGTCGAGGCGCTGGGCAAGCTGGCCGAAGCGCAGGCCAGCGCGCTCGAAGGTTCGAAGTGGGTCGGCGCGGCGTTCGCCGAGCAGTCGCGCGCGATGCACTATGGCGAACGCGATCCCGAAACGATCCACGGCCATGCCACGCCGGAAGAGGCGGAAGCGCTGGTGAGCGAGGGGATCGCGATCGCGCCCCTGCCGTTTCCGGTCGCCCCGCCCGACGAACTCAACTGAATTGCCAAGCCGCCGGGCGCAACCTAAACGGACCCCGGCGCGCCCGTAGCTCAGCAGGATAGAGCATCAGATTCCTAATCTGAGGGCCACAGGTTCGAATCCTGTCGGGCGCACCATTGCTTTTCAAACTGGCGGAAAGCCGCCAAACCCGCAGAAGCGTTGGGGTTTCATTGACCATTTGGTCCTAAGGTTGGTCCTGCGGGAGGACCAGTAATGAACCCAAGCAGGCGCAAAGTTGACGGTTTCGATTACCTCTATCAGCGCGGTGGCAGCTTCGAGGTGCGGGTGCAGGTGCCCCGCGCACTCCGACCGGCAGTGGGCAAAGGTGAGTTGAAAAGGTCGCTTGGAGGTGACTTCGCCAAGGTTCGACAGAAATACCATCGCACTGTGGCCGACCTTCAGGGGCGCATCGAAGTTGCTCGGCGCAGCGTCATCACCCACCCGCCCACCTCTTCAACGCAAGTGGACGGAGAGCCTACCCGGAACGAAATAGAAGTCGCTTGCTACGACCATTTCCAGTTGCTGGTGAAGAACATACGCGGAAAAGCGATGTCACCGGATGGCAAGGATGAAAGAACGAGGGAAGAGCGCATTGGCGGCCTTCGTCAGATGATCGCACATCAGTTAGACTTCGCCGAACACGAGGCATGGAGCACCATGTCCGTTGAAGCTCACTGGCTGATCGAGGAGAGGGGCTGGAACTTGGATCAGGCTTCTCCAACCTTTGAATACTTGTGCCAAGTCATGCTCCGAGCCCGTATTCGGGCGTTGCGAGACGAACTACGCAAGCTGGAAGGCAAGTTCGGCCCAGACCCTGACGCCGATCCGCTATTCGGGAGCAAACCGCCCATTGCAACAAAAGAGCCGACCACTCTCGGCGATTTGGTAGCCAAGTTCAGGGCAGCAAGGGAGGTGAACTGGACTGGATCGACAAAGAAGAACTACATCATTGTTGATTTCCGCTGAGAGCTGACCCGGGAAGGTCTGAAGTTTCCACTGAGA